>JANYHV010000167.1 GCA_025362195.1 Fimbriiglobus sp.
AGCGTCAGCGCCCGGAGCTTGCGCACGATCTCCGGGCGCTGACGCTTCCGGCTCGCCAGGCTCCGGGCGCTGACGCGACAAGCTCCGGGCGCTGACGCTTCCGGCTCGCCTTGGAATGCCGCTTGCCGACTCTGACGCGCCGCTTATCATTCGCCGTACCTCTCCACATTCGCGGTTCCCCTCACCTCTCGGAGTGTGCTCCTCCCATGGGCAGCAACGTTCGCCAGGAAGCGATCAAGACGATCGCCACGACCACCCACAAGCTCAACCGCATCGACTTCCGCACGACGCACATCAAAGACCTGTTCGGCATCAACGTGTTCGGCGAGGAAGAGCAGAAGCAGCGCCTGCCCAAGCCCATGTTCAAGTCCTTGCAGAAGACCGTCAAGCTCGGCACGACCCTCGACCCGAACGTCGCCGACGCCGTCGCCAGCGCGATGAAGGACTGGGCCATCGAGCACGGCTGCACCCACTACACGCACCTCTTCCAGCCGCTCACCGGGCTGACGGCCGAGAAGCACGACAGCTTCCTGAACCCCACCCCGAACGGCCGGGCACTGGCCGAGTTCAGCGGCAAGGAACTCGTCAAGGGCGAGCCGGACGCCAGCTCGTTCCCGTCCGGCGGCAGCCGTAGCACGTTCGAGGCCCGCGGCTACACCGGCTGGGACCCGACCAGCCCGGCGTACATCCGCGAAGGCGCGAACGGCTCGACGCTCGTGATCCCCACGATCTTCGTGAGCTGGACCGGCGAAGCCCTCGACAAGAAGACGCCGCTCTTGAAGAGCATGGAAGCCCTGTCCACGCAGGCCATGCGCATCCTCAAGCTGTACGGCCACGCCGACGTGAAGAAGGTGTTCACGACCGTCGGCCCGGAGCAGGAATACTTCCTGATCGACAAGAACTTCCTGTACGGCCGGCCCGACCTGTTGAACACCGGCCGCACGCTCTTCGGGGCCAAGCCGCCGAAGGGCCAGGAACTCGAAGACCAGTACTTCGGCACCATCCCCGAGCGCGTCCTGGCGTGCATGGCCGACTGCGAGGCCGAGCTGTTCAAGCTCGGCGTGCCGGTCAAGACGCGGCACAACGAGGTCGCCCCGAGCCAGTACGAGCTCGCCCCGATCTTCGAGGACAGCAACCTCGCCACCGACCACAACCAGTTGGCGATGGACGTGATGCGCCGCACCGCCGAGGTGTACGGCCTCGTCTGTCTGCTGCACGAGAAGCCGTTCGCCGGGATCAACGGGTCGGGCAAGCACAACAACTGGTCGATGTCCACGGACACCGGCGAGAACCTGCTCAACCCGGGCGACACGCCGCACGACAACGCCCAGTTCCTGCTCTTCTTCGTGGCCGTCATCCGGGCCGTGGCGAAGTACCCGGAACTCCTCCGCGTGACGGTGGCGAGTGCCGGCAACGACCACCGCCTGGGGGCGAACGAGGCCCCGCCGGCGATCATCTCGATCTTCCTGGGGGACCAACTCCAGGACGTGATGGACCAGCTCGAAGCGGGTGCCCTGAAGAGCACCAAGCAGGGCGGGCAGATGGAGATCGGCGTCACCGTGCTGCCGAAGCTGCCGCGCGACGCCGGGGACCGCAACCGCACCTCGCCGTTCGCGTTCACGGGGAACAAGTTCGAGTTCCGGGCCGTCGGCTCGTCGTTCTCGATCTCCGGCCCGAACGTCGTGCTGAACACGATCGTGGCCGAGTCGCTGGACTTCATGGCGACCAACCTCGAAAAGGCGACGGCGGCCGGCAAGGACCTACACAAGGCCGTGCAAGACCTGCTCCCGGGCATCTTGAAGGAGTCGAAGAAGGTCGTGTACAACGGCGACGGGTACACCGAGGAGTGGCAGCAGGAGGCCGAGCGCCGCGGCCTGCCGAACTTGAAGACGACGGTGGACGCGATCCCGATGATCATCCGCAAGGACTCGATCGACCTGTTCACGAAGTACAAGGTGTTCACCGAGAAGGAGCTGCAGAGCCGGTACGTGATCTTCTCGGAGAGCTACGTCAAGACGATCACCATCGAGGCCAACATGATGGTCATGATGGCCAAGACGATGATCCTCCCGGCCGGTTTGCGGTACCAGTCGGAGGTCGCCACGGCCGTGACGACGACGAAGGCCGCGGGCGTCGAGAACGGCGCGCAGCTCGAAGCCCTCAAGGAACTGACCGGGGTCATCACCGGCTTCCAGGGGGCGACGGCGGCGCTGGAAAAGGTGCTCGCCCACCACGCCGAGGGCGACGCCTTCGCCCACGCCAAGGCGATGCGCGACACCGTCGTCCCGAAGATGGTCGAACTCCGGACGCTGGGCGACAAGCTCGAAACCATCGTCGCCGACGACCTGTGGCCGATCCCGACGTACCGCGAGATGCTGTTCATCAAGTAAAACCGGCGAGCCGGAAGCGTGAGCGCCCGGAGTTTTCGCGTCAGCGCCCGGAGTTTTCGATCCGCACGTCGGACTCCGGGCGCTGACGCTTCCGGCTCGCCTCGGTTTTCTCTGGTGCCGTTCGGTTCTGTTGCCTACAATCTGCGTGACCGCTGACGCTTCTCTTTTGTCTTCAGGCCGGCCACACGTCGTGGTCGGCACCTCCGGTGGCCCGACTCTTCCCCCCCGCGACGGCGCGGCGGCACGGCAGGGCCGACCCGGACGGATCGCCCGTCGTCGAACTTCGGAAAGTCGAACACCGCATGACTGCCGCACAACCGGCCCTGGCGCAGGGCGTGTTGGAAATGCACCCCAAGGGCTTCGGGTTCCTCCGCGACCCGGCCAAGAGCTACGCCCCCAAGCCGGGCGACCCGTACGTCGGCCAGCCGCTCGTCCAGAAGCACAAGCTCAAGCAGGGCCTGCACGTCGCCGGCACGACCGAGATGGCCCGCAAGGGCGCGCCCGGGCCGCGGCTCGCCACCGTCGAACTGATCGAGGGCATCGAGGTCCGCGACTTCAAGCCCCGCGCCTGGGAAGAACTGACCGCCGTGGACCCCACCCAGCGGCTGATCCTCGAAACGGGCGAAACCCCGCTGACGACCCGCGTCATGGACCTGTTCACGCCGATCGGCAAGGGCCAGCGCGGCCTGATCGTCGCCCCGCCGCGGACCGGCAAAACGGTCCTGCTGTCGCACATCGCGCAGGCCATGATGCTGAACCACCCGGACGTCCACCTCGTCGTATTGCTCGTGGACGAGCGGCCCGAGGAGGTGACCGAGTTCAAGCGGATGGTCATCAAGCCCGAGGCGACGGCCCGGGGCGGCAAGTGCGAAGTCATCGCCAGCTCGAACGACCAGGAGGCGGTCGTCCACATGCGCACGTCCGAAGTCGTCCTCGACCGGGCCAAGCGGATGGCCGAGCAGGGCAAGGACGTGTTGATCCTGCTCGACTCGCTGACCCGCCTGGCCCGCGCGTACAACAAGGGCAGTTCGAGCGGCAAGACGGGGTCGGGCGGCCTGGACAGCCGGGCACTCGACATCCCCAAGCGGCTCTTCGGCGCGGCCCGGGCGTTCGACGAGGGCGGCACCCTGACCATCCTCGGCACGGCCCTGATCGAGACCAACTCGCGCATGGACGACGTGATCTTCCAGGAGTTCAAGGGCACCGGGAACATGGAACTCGTGCTCGACCGCAAGCTGGCCGACAAGCGCGTCTACCCGGCCATCGACCTGGCCCAGTCCGGCACCCGCAAGGAAGAACGCATCCTCGGCGAGGAGATGCTGGAGCGGGTCACCCTGTTGCGCCGCAGCCTGCTGTCGATGAAGGGCAAGGACTCGGACTCGATGGAGCAACTCATCCGCAAGCTCAAGGACACCGAGTCGAACGCCGAGTTCCTCGACACCGTGGGCAAGTTCGTCGGCAAGTAGCCGCGCTACTCTGGGCGCACCGCGTACAGGACGTACCGGCCGGTGTTCTGCCGGGTGCGGAAGACGGCCGGCAGGGTGTACGGGTAGGTCTTCCGCACGGCGTCGCTGAGGCTCGGCGGGAGCAGGTCGGGGCCGAACGCCGCGCGGTCGCCGACCTGCGTGGGGTCGCTGAACCCGAGCGGCTTCAGGTCGCCGATGGCGTACTTCACCGTGGTCGCGGCGTCCCGCTCGGCCCGGATGCGCTGGGCCTGGGCCGGGCCGAGGTTCATCATCGCGTGGACGTGCATGAAGCGGAACCCGGGCCGGATTCCGGCCAGCCTGTAAACCGCGTGCGGGGCGTCGTCCCAGGCGAGGACTTCGCCGTCCCGCACCCCGCGGCGCTTCAACTCGGCGGCGAGTTCGGCGAGTTGGACCCAGTCGTTGGCGGGAAAGAACTCCCGGATCTGAGCCAGGTCGTTTTGCCGCTGGTAGTACGCCTCGTCGCTCAACCCCGTGCGGAAGCAGTGGGGCCACAGGGCCATCCGCTCGCCGTCGAACAGCGGGTGGCGGACGAACAGGACGTGCGGGTCGGACGGCCAGATGAGCGCCGGGTTCGGGTTCTGCATCGGCACCCGGCCGTCGAGGATGAGCAGGCTCGTGGCCGTCAGCACCGCCGCCGCGACCGCGCCGAGGTACAGCCGGTGCGCCGCCCCGAGGGCCAGGAGCATCAAGATTTCATCGACGTGGGCGTAGTGGAAGCCGCGCTGGATGAGGAGCGCCTGGGCCGTCCAACTCAGGTACAGCGTCGAGAACAGGAGCCGGGCGTACCGGGTCGGGCTGACCGGGCCGCGACAGCCGGCGACGAGGCCGACGACGACGTTGCCGCAGGCGAGCGGGATCGTCAGGAACTGCAAGTACCCCCAGGGCGGGAAGTAGAGCAGGTGCGTCGCCAGTCGGGTCTCGAACTCCCGGCCCATCGCCACGACGTAGGTCGTGTTCCAGACGGTGAAGACCTCGACGAAGTGCGGCCACGTTCCCGTGCCGAACAGGACCGCGACGCCGGTCGCCCCGGTCACGCCGCCGCCGAGAATCAGCCCCCCGGCGTCCCCGGCCGCGACCCGCCAGCCCTTGGCGAAGAGGGCCGGCAGGGTACACGCCCAGACGGCGACGACGACCGGCAGGACGTGCGGCTTGACCCAGATGGCGAGGCCCCAGAGGACGCCCTGGCCGACGGCCGCGCGGAAGGGGAAGTCGGTCGCGCGGCACCGCCAGGCCACCGCGGCCAGGGCCGGCAGGAGCATCCAAATGTCGCGCTGGGCGTGGTTGAACTCGCTCGTGTACGGGTAGAACAGGGCGATCCCGGCGAGCAGCCAGGCCCGCGCCCCGCGCGTCGCCCCGCCCCACGCGGCGAACCGGTCGAGCAGGGCGGTGATCCCGGCGACGACGACCAGGTCCACGGCCCGCACCGCTTCGACGCTCCGGCCGAGGACCGCTTGAACGGCCGCCAGCGCCCAGACGAAGCCGGGCAGGTTGGTGTCGAACACGTCGCGGTAGTGGACGCCGCCGCGGAGCAGGTTTTGCGCGGCGAGGTCGTACAGGGTGAGGTCGCACCAGGGCGGCATCCGCAGGAACAGCGGCACGCCGACGACGAGGGCGGCGGCCGCGACGAGCAGGCCGGAGTACGTTACAATTCGTTCGGGCATCGGGTCCGTCCGGGGCGGGCGTCGGAGTTCCCGACACACCCGCCGATTCTGTTCTACAAACTCACGGGGCCGGCCGGCCGGTCCCGGGTCCGGTCCCCGGGGAGTCGAGTCTGTATGCGGGTGATCATCGCGCCGGAATTCTACCAGCAAATGCTGTCCATGCCGCAGCACACGCCGGACTGCTACGTCCGCCCGGGCGAGTACCTGCACCACATGTACATCGACGGGGTGAAGTACGTCGTCGCCCCGGCGGTCCTCGACGGCCTGGCCAAGGCCGAGGCCGAGCAGGACCAGGAGGCCATCGACCACCTGCGGCTGCACAAGGCCCACTACGAGGTGCTCCTCGAAGACGCCCAGCGGTTCGGCAGCCTGGACGGCGTGACCCTGCTCGGCGACCCGCCGCCGTCGGACGAGGAGGCCGCCCCGAACACCGCCAGTTCGTACTCCCCGCGGGTGCCGTCGAACGCGGACGAGTTCGGCGTCGGCCTGCCGTTCGTGTACGACATGATCGTTCGCACCATCTTCAACCGCGGCCAGATCACCGGCGGGGACATCGCCAGCTACCTGTGCGTGCCGTTCGCCTGCCTGGCGAGCGTCCTCCAGTCGATGCGGAAAATGTCGCTCATCGACATCGTCGGCCAGAAGGGCGCGAGCGGGGATTCGAGCTTCGTGTACGAGATCAAGCCGCCGAAGGGGACGGCCGCCCTCGAAGAGGCGATGAGCAAGACGAGCTACACCGGCCCGCTCCCCGTGCCGTTCACCGACTACGTCGAGAGCGTGCTGGCCCAGACGGTCAAGAAGATCACCGTCACCCGCCGGAGCATCCAGAAGGCGTTCGCCGACCTGGTCATCTCGGAGGACGTGTTCAACGACATCGGCCCGGCCATCAACTCGGCGTCGAGCATCTTCTTCTTCGGCTTCCCGGGCAACGGCAAGACCTCCGTCGCCGAGCGGATCACGCGGCTGCTGGGGGACACGATCTACATCCCGCACGCGATCGAGGTGAACGGCCAGATCGTCAAGCTGTACGACCCCATCCAGCACACCGCCGCGAAGGACGACGCCGACCCCGACGGGGACGCCGTGGACACGGTCCTGAAGCGCGGCGGGGACTACGACCGCCGGTTCATCCGGGTGCAGCGGCCGACCATCGTCGTCGGCGGGGAGTTGATCCTGCCGATGCTCGACTTGAAGTACAACGAGATCGGCAAGTACTACGAGGCCCCGCTGCAGATGAAGGCCAACGGCGGCATCTTCATGATCGACGACTTCGGCCGCCAGCAGTGCCGGCCGATGGACCTGCTGAACCGCTGGATCGTGCCCCTGGAGAAGAAGTACGACTACCTGACCACGATCACGGGCACCAAGATCGAGGTGCCGTTCGACCAGATTCTGATCTTCTCGACGAACCTCGACCCGACGCAACTGGCGGACGAGGCGTTCCTCCGGCGGATCAAGTTCAAGATCGAGATCCGCGACCCGAACGAGGCCCAGTACCGCAAGATTTGGGAACTCGTCTGCCGGGGCAAGAAGGTCGAACTCGACGAGGGCGGCATCAACTACCTGATCAACAAGTGGTACTACCCGACCAGCCGGCCGTTCCGCATGTGCCAGCCGCGGGACCTGCTCGACCAGATGATGTCGATCGCCAAGTACAACATGGAGCGGCTGAACTTCTCGCCCGACTTGATCGACGCGGCGTGCGCCACGTACTTCATCAGCACCGAGCAGCGGAACTTCGGCGCGCAAGTCCGGCTGGCGTAGAATACCGCCAACGGGGGGTGCGGCCATGCCGATGCACGACTGGTCCAAAGTGACGCCGGGCGAGTTCCACGACTTCCACAACGAGTGGATTTCGACGACGCGCAGGGCGCTCCTCGACGGCATCTTGCCGGCCCAATACTACGCCAGCATCGACCAGCACGTCATGGGGTTCATCCCCGACGTGGTGACCCTGAAGTCCGGGACGAAGCGGCGCGGCCCGGCGGGGCCGGTCGAATTGAAGCCGCCGCGAGTCCGGCCGTCGGTCGAGACTGGCGTCGCCCCGTACTTCCGCAAGGACCGGCTCGTCGAGATTTATCAGGTCGAGACCAACCGCCTGGTGGCCGTGATCGAGGTCGTCTCGCCGGGGAACAAGAACTCCCAGGGCGGCCTCGAAGCCTTCCTGCGGAAGTCGGTCGAGTTCCTCAACGCCGGCATCCACCTCGTGGTCCTCGACGCGGTCCCCCCCGGCCACTTCGCCCCGAGCGGCATTCACGCCGCGATCTGGGAGCAGTTGACGGGCGAGGCGGTCCCCGCGCCGGCGAAGCCGCTGACGATGGTCTCCTACGCGGCCGGCACCCAGGTCCGCGCCTACGTCAACGAACTTTCCCCCGGCGACCCCCTCCCCGACACGCCGTTGTTCCTCGAAGAGTACGGCTGCGTCGAAATCCCGACCGAGTCGGCGTACGCGTCCGCTTTCCAAGTTCAACCGACCCCCGTTCAAGACCTCCTCGACCCACGCCCGTGACCCGGCGTGGTAGAATACCGCCAACGGGGGGTGAAGTATGCCCATGCACGACTGGTCGCGGTTGGTGGATGGCGAGTTCCACGACTTCCACGTCGCGTGGCTCGGCGAACTGCGGAAGGCACTCAACGGCGGATTGCTGCCGGCCGGCCACTACGCCGCGGTGGAACTGCACGTCAAAGGGTACTATCCCGACGTGATGACGCTCCGGGACGACCTCGTCGTTGGCGACTCCGCCGGCTCAGGGGCGACGGTTCTGACGCGGCCCCAAGTGAAACCGACGGTCCAGGCGGTTCTACCCAACTACTCCAAAGACAACCGCGTGGTCGCGATCCGGAACAAGGGCGGCGCACGCCTGGTGGCCGTGATCGAAATCGTTTCGCCAGGCAACAAGGCCAGACGCACCGCCATCGACTCGCTCCTTAGCAAGTCGGTCGAGTTACTCAGTCACGGCGTCCACCTGGTCTTACTCGACGCCATCGCGCCGGGCCGGCTGGACCCGCACGGCATGCACGCGATGATCTGGGAAGAACTGACCGGCGAACTCCTGCCCCCCCCAGCCAAGCCCCTCAGTGTCGTCTCCTACGAGGCGACCGACCTCGTGAGCGCTTACGTCCAGGAACTCGCGCCGGGGGACACCATCGGCGAGACGCCGCTGTTCCTGACCGAGGGCGGCTGCATCCTACTGCCGGCGGAAGCGACGTACATGGCCGCCTTCGACGCGATGGCTTACGCCTTCCGCGACACCCTCAACGCGCCGGCATGACCCCGATCCGCGACCGCCTCGAAGCCCACGCCCGCGGCCTCGGCTTCACGCTCTTCGGCGTGGCCCCGGCGGCCGACGCCGACGGGTTCGACCGGTACGCCGCCTGGCTCGACACCGGGTACGCCGGCGAGATGGCCTACCTGCACGAGCACCGCGACACCCGCCGGCACCCGCGGGGTGTGCTCAAGGCGGTGCGGTCGGTCGTGATGCTCGGCTTCGAGTACGGCCCGCCGTCGCCGCACGGACACGCCGGCAAGATCGCCGCCTACGCCCAGCACGCCGACTACCACCGCGTCGTCTGGGACAAGCTGAACGCGCTCCGCGACTGGCTCGCCGGCGAAGTCCCGGGCACGCTGTCGCACGGCACCTGCGACTCGGCCCCGTTGTTGGAACGCGACTTCGCCCGCCGCGCCGGGCTGGGCTGGTTCGGCAAGAACACGATGCTGTTAAACCCGGGCCGCGGGTCGCTGTTCTTCCTCGCCGGCTTCCTCACGTCGCTCGACCTGCCGGCCGACCCGCCGCACGCCGCGAGCCACTGCGGCACGTGTACGGCCTGCCTGGACGCCTGCCCGACGGACGCCTTCCCGACCCCGGGCACGCTCGACGCGACCCGGTGCGTCAGCTACCTGACGATCGAACTGCGCGGGCCGATTCCGTTGGACCTGCGCGAGGCGGTCGGCGACCGGCTGTTCGGATGCGACGACTGCCAGACGGTCTGCCCGTGGAATCGGTTCGCCGCGGCCAACCCCGACTTCCCGCCCCGCCCCGACCTGCTCGCCCTCGACCCCGTCGAATTGTTGACGCTGTCGAAGGCCGAGTTCGACCGCCGGTTCGCGGGAACGCCACTGGTCCGCACCCGCCGCACGGGGCTGTTGCGGAACGCCTGCACCGTGCTGGGCAACACGGCCGACGCGGTCCCGCCCGAGTTGGCGATGGCGTGCGCCGACGCCGACGCGGTCGTCGCCGAAGCGGCCCGGTGGGCGGTCGGGCGAATCGAGGCCCGGCGACCGGGCGTGCGTCCGCGCTGACTGCGAGTTTTCGAGTCGGGCCGACGGGCGGTCAGCGCAACCGGTAGGCAGAAGCTCACCCGAGGGCTATACCGAGGGCTGCGACCCACCGACGCCCGGGGACCGAGCATGTCCGCGACCCGCACCTTCGACCCCGACGCCGACCGGACCCGCGCCCACGAGCAGGCCGACGCCACGGCCGGGCACCCCGGGCTTCCGCCGCCGCCCGCCCAGGCTTCGTCGCCGCCGGGGTACGAGATCGTCGGCGAACTCGGCCGGGGCGGCATGGGCGTCGTGTACGACGCGGTGCAGACGACCATTAATCGGCCGTGCGCCTTGAAAATGGTGCTCGGCAGCGGGCACGCCGGGTCGGTCGCCCTCGTCCGCTTCCTGGCCGAGGCCGAGGCGGTCGCGGCCATCGACCACCCGCACGTCGTCCGCGTGTTCGAGTTCGGCAACCACGGCGGGCAGCCGTTCCTGGCGATGGAACGCCTCGACGGCGGCAGCCTGGCCGACCGCCTCAAGGCGACCGGGCCGCTCCCCGTCGCCGAGGCGGTGACCCTGCTCGAAAAGATCGCCGCCGGGGTGCAGGCCGGGCACGACCTGGGCATCGTCCACCGCGACCTCAAGCCGGCCAACATCCTCCTGGCGTCCGACGGCACGCCGAAGGTGACCGACTTCGGCCTGGCCAAGCGGGACAGCGGCAGCGACCTGACGAGCACGCAGGCGATGATGGGCACCCCGGACTACATGTCGCCGGAGCAGGCGCAGGGCCGGACCAAGTTCGTCGGCCCGACGGCGGACGTGTACGCCCTCGGCGCGGTCCTGTTCGCCGCCCTCGCCGGCCGCCCGCCGTTCCAGGCCGACAACCTCCTCGACCTGCGGCTGAAGGTGATCGGCGAAGACCCCCCGGCCCTGACGAAGCTCGTCCCCGGCCTGCCCCGCGACCTGGCCGTGATCGCCGCGAAGTGCCTGGCGAAAGCCCCCGCCGACCGCTACCCGACCGCCGCCGCGTTCGCCGAAGACCTCCGCCGCTGGCGCACCGGCGAGACGATCGTCGCCCGCGCGGCCAGCAACCAGGAGCGCGCCTGGAAGTCGATGAAGCGCAACCGCGGCCTCGTGACGGCGGCGGGCGTGGTGGTGCTAGCGTTGTGCGTGGGGATGGCCGCCACGAGCGTGGCCGCCGTGCGGGCGCTCGCCGAGGCGAAGCGGGCCGACGGCGAAACAGTCAAGGCGCGCGACGAGGCGGA
>JANYHV010000172.1 GCA_025362195.1 Fimbriiglobus sp.
ACAGACCAATCCGGCGAACGCCAATCCGCCCGAGGCGAGGTGCAAGAGCGGCAAATCCAAGGGGAAGACCGCCGCGGCGAGCACGAAGAACACCCCCGCGAAAATCAGGCTCGGCCAGCCGAGCTTGCTGCGCTTCCGCGAGGGATTCCGCCGGGCGACCCTCTGATACACAGCCATCGCCGCATGCTCGGCATGGCGGGGCGGCGCGGTCCGCGCGTCGGTCGGCTCGGCTTCCTCGGCCCACACCACTTGGGTGAAAGTCTTTTTCACCTCGAAGCCGCAGATCGTGCAACGGCCCATCGCGCCGATTGGCGCAGCCCGCTCGCAACGGCAGTGCCGTACGTCGGGGAGTCGTGGTTGGCCGGGCGGGTCAATCTTCGGAGTGCCCCATAAGTCCGCGGATCAAGCCGATCAATCCGCCGATGAACATGATGGGAGGATAAAAGAAGATGCGGTCGGCGGCCAAGCCGAGCACGAACCAAACGATCGCACCGATCATCAAGAGTGCGCTGCCGATGACACCGGAACTGATTGTGATACCGGAGCGTTCGCTCTTGCGATCTTCGATGCGTTGCATCTTCTGAGCTTTGAACTTGGGGATCGCACGATCCGATTTCTTCATCGTCGGCGCTTCGGCCACGGCCGATTTCATGGGGTACGGCGTCTGATCGGGTTCTTCCCATTGCCGGGCGGTCGGCTTGATCGCCCGCGGCACGGGTTCCGGGTCGGGGTCGACCGAAAGCATTTCGAAGGCCGCATCCTCGGCGGCCAAAGGTTCTTGAACCGGCACCGTGACCACGCCCGCACACGCGGGGCACTTCGCCCGCTTGCCCGCGTATTGCTCCGCGACTTTGAGTTGTTTCCCGCATTGGCATGCAAATGAGATCGCCATGAAAATCGCCCCGCAGGAACCCCGTCGATTGAATGACGATTTTAACGGTTCGCCGCCGCGGGTGCAAGTGTGGGAATCGGACAATCCCAGGATGCAGGCCCGGGTTGGTTTTGTTAGCCGGACGCGCCAGCGACGGTCCGCCTATTCGAGCCGGGTCGCGTCAGCGCCCGGAGTTCTTGATTGCTCAATTCTTCGGTTTTTGTTAGCCCGACGCGCCAGCGAGGGCTTCTAGCAAGTCGAACTCGGCTCCACCAATTCATCGTTCTGGAATCCCTCGCTCGCGCGTCGGGCTAACAAATCATTTCACCCCCTGAGGCCCCCGCCCATGACGACGCGCCGCGACTTCCTCCTCTCGACCGCCGCCGTTGCCCTCGCGGCGCGGACTTCGAGCGCCGCCCCCAAGAAGCCGAAGCTGAGGAAGGCGGTGAAATACTCGATGGTCGGCGGCAAGGGCACGCCGCTGGAGAAGTTCGAGCTGCTCAAACGCCTCGGCTTCCAGGGGGTCGAGATCGACAGCCCCGGCGCGCCCGACCTCGCGGCCCTCGTCGCGGCCCGGGACAAGACCGGCGTCCTGATCCACGGCGTCGTCGATTCGGCCCACTGGAAGGACACGCTTTCGAGTCCCGACGCGGCAGTCCGGGCCAAAGGCGTCGCCGCCCTGCGGGTCGCCATCGGGGACGCCAAGACGGTCGGCGCGGACACGGTGCTGCTCGTCCCCGGCGTCGTCAACAAGGAAGTCAACTACGAGCAGTGCTGGGAGCGCTCGACGGCCGAGGTCAAGAAGGCGATCCCGGACGCCGAGAAAGCCGGCGTGAAAATCGCCATCGAGACCGTCTGGAACAACTTCATCACCAAGCCCGAGCAACTCGTCGAGTACGTCGATCAGTTCAAGACGCCGACCGTCGGCGCGTACTTCGACGTCAGCAACATGGTCAAGTACGGCGTGCCCCCCGGCACCTGGATTCGTGCCCTCGGCAAGCGGATGCTGAAGTTCGACTTCAAGGGCTACTCGCTCGACAAGGCCAAGGCGGCGAAGGACGACTGGAAGGGCTTCGACGCCAAGATCGGCGAGGGCAGCGAGGACTGGCCCGAAGTGTTGCTCGCCTGCGGCGAGGTCGGGTACGACACCTGGGCGACGGCCGAAGTCGCCGGCGGCGACGAGAAGTGGCTCGCCGACGTGGCCGCACGGATGAACAAGATTCTCGAACTCGGGTAGTCACCGGCCGCCGATGAACGTGCCACCGGCGAACCCGCCCTCGAACGGGACGAACTCGCCGAGCGGGCGGCGGGTGCGGCCGTCGTAGGCGCGGATCGGCACGTTGACCGACCCCGTGCCGGGGGCCGCGACGATGTCCGGCACGCCGTCGTTGTTCACGTCGAACGCGGCCACCCGGACGCCGCCGCGGAACTGGTTGCCGTAGGGCTGCCAGTCGGCGAGGAGTCGGCCGGCGAGGGGGTCGAAGACCCGCACGCTCGCCGGGCCGCCGGCGTCGGTGCCGACGATCAATTCCGCGCGGCCGTTGCGGGTCACGTCGGCCGCGGCGACGTGCAGGCCGCCCCGCCACCGCTCGTCGAAGGCGTTGAACTCGCGGAGCAGTCGCCCGTTCCGGCCGTTGAACACTTTCACTTGCGGGCCGATGCCGGGGTCCGGGCCGGGGGCCGTAATCAGGTCGGCCGTACCGTCGCCATCGGCGTCCGCCAGGGCGACCCGCGCGCCGCAGCGGAGTTCCTTGCCGTAGGGGAAGACCTCGTCGAGCAACTTGCCGGCGGCGATGTCGAACAGCTTGACGTGCGGCGGACCGCCCGGCCCGGGGCCGACGGCGATGACCGCCCGGCCGTCGCGGGTGATGTCCGCCGCAGCGACGAAGGTGCCCAGGTCGTAGGGCGGGTCGTAGGCGACGAACTGCGTCAGCAGGCCGAGGGTGCGGCCGTCGAAGACGCGGATCAGGGGTTGCGTGTCCCGGCCCGGGGCGGTGACGATGTCCGGGAAGCCGTCGCCGTTCAGGTCGGCAATGGCCACGCGGACGCCGCCGCGGTAGTTCGGGTCGTAGGCGAAAAAATCGGTCGAGGGGCCGTTCAATTCCTGGAAGATGCGGACCCGCGGCCCGCCGGACTCGCCGGCCCCGACGACGAAGACCCGACTCGACGGGGTCACGACGCCGAACCCGGGGTCGGGCACGGCGACCCCGCCGCCGGCGGTGCGGGCGAGTTCGGCCATCAGTTGATCGACCTGGGCGGCCTGCAACCGGACGCGGGGACGTTGCGCCGCCACCAGCGCGACCTGCGGCGTCACCGACTGCCAGCCGGCGACGAGTTGCCCGACTTCGGCGGTGACGACCGGTGCGGCCGCCCCACTCCCGGCGAGTTGGGCCACCCGGCGGCTCGCCCCCGACACTTGCCGGAGTTGCCGCGACGAGGTGCGGTCGAACCCGGCCGGGAGGCTGTCGTCGATGACCGCGCGGAGTTCGCCTACGGTGTCTTCGACGGACGCGGCCAACCGCACGATGAGTTGCCGCTGCACGTCGCCGCCGGGGTTCGCGCCGCCGAGCAGGGTGTGCAACCGGTCGTCCGCGAACTGCGCCCGGTTGAGCGCCTGGGCCACGGCCGGGGACCCGGCGGCGTAGCCCTCGACGAGGGCCGCGAGTTGCGTCAGCGATTGATCGACGCCGGCGTGCGCCGCCAGCACCTCCGCGGGGGACGCGGCGCGGTAGGTGAACTGGCGGAACTGCTGGACGACTTGCAATGCCCGGTCGGCGGTGACGCCGACCTGGAGCCGCAAACCGGGGGGCAAGTTCATCGTCCGGCAGGCGGTGCGGAGGTTTTGCACCTCCAGTTCGAGTTGCCCGGCGAGCACCTGGAGTTGCGACCCCGCGACCGGCGCGGTCCCGAACCCGCGGAGTTGCACGGCGGCCCGCGGGGGGACTTGGCTCGCCCCGACGGTCGCCCAGCCGGCCAGGAACAGAATCGCGCTAACGTGTCGCACGGGATGACCCTTTCAAAAACCGGGGCGGCCGGTGCCCTGCTCCCACTCGCGGGAAACAGGACGCCGACCGCCCGAGGACGGAGCAGGAGTTGTGCCGCCCGGGGTTACACCTTGTACTTGCCGGGGACCGGCACGGCACCGACTTCGATCTTGCCGTCGAGCGTCAGGTTCGCCGGCATCTGCTCGACCTTCGAGTTCAGCGCCTGCTCCCACGTGACGACGCTCCCGGAGTACGCGGCCATGCGGCCCATGATCGCCGTCAGGGTGCTCTCGGTGACCGATTGCAACTCGTTCAACGGCTTGCCGGCCTTGATGCTCTGGATCATGTCGATGTGCTCTTGCACGTACGGCCCGACCACTTGCTTGTCGAAGACCTTCTTGTTGTTGACGCGGTACTGGTCCACGCGGGACGAGCCTTTCGACCCGTACACCGTCTCGCTGATGTCGGTCTTGATGCCGGGGATGTGCGTGCAACTCGAGAACATCGGCACGCCGTTCGGGTACGTGTACTCGACGGCGAAGTGGTCCCAGATGTGGCCGACTTCCTTCGGGTCGCCGGTCTTGCGGTAACTGCGGCCGCCGAAGCCGGTACACTTGGCCGGGTGGGTGCCCATGACCCAGTTGCCCACGTCCAGGTTGTGGACGTGCTGCTCGACGATGTGGTCGCCGCACAGCCACAAGAAGTGGTACCAGTTCTTGATGTGGTACTCGAGGTCGGTCGCGTTCTGGGCCCGCTGGTTGAACCAGATGCCGTCGCCGTTCCACGAGCACCGGAGCGACACGACGTCGCCGATCGCCTTGTCCTGGATCTGCTTGACGGTCTCGATGTACCCGGCCTGGTGGCGGCGCTGCAGGCCGGCGACGACGGCCTTGCCGTTCTTCTTCGACTCTTCGACCAGCTCCATGCACTTGCGGATGCCGGGGCCGTCCACGGCGACCGGCTTCTCGCAGAAGATGTGCTTGCCGGCCTTCACGGCCGCTTCGAGGTGCAGCGGGCGGAAGCCCGGGGGCGTGGCCAGGATCACCAGGTCGGGGCCGCTGGCCAGGACTTGCTTGTACGCGTCCAGGCCGCTGAACGACCGCTCGCCGATCTGGACCCGCTCGCCGTAGTCCTTGGCCAGGCTCTTCTTGAACCCGGCGACGCGGTCCGGGAAGAAGTCGCCCAGGGCGTGGACGACGACGCTCTTGTCGGCCTCGAGGCTGTCCTTCATCGCCCCGGTGCCGCGGCCGCCGCAGCCGATCAGGCCGACCTTGATGGTGTCGGTGCCCGCGGCGTGAACGGCGGTGCCCAGCAGCGGCACGGCCAGCCCGGCGAGTCCGGCGGCGGTGCCGGTCTTGAGGAAGTCGCGGCGGTCAGTCTTCGACGGATTCATGGGAGAGACTCCTGGGCACAAAGTGGGATGGGGGTGGGACGCGGTCACTCTTTCACACGCTTCCGGACGCCGCGCTCGGCCGGCTCGGGTTTCTTCAAGAGGGTCGGCTTGACGCCGACCAACTCCGGGTATTCTTCGACCGGCAGGCAGACGCGGACGCCGATCACGTCCATGTTCGTCAGCCACCAGATGCTGCTCAGGCCCTGCGGGTCGTCCTTGATCCAGATCGGCTCCGAGACCCGCCGGGCCGCACTCCGCAGGCGGTCGGGCTTGTCCGCGTAGGACCCGCCGCGGACCGGGTGGCCCCACTTGGTGTCCGGCAGCGGCACGGCGAACGCCCCGAGGGTGACCTTGTCGGCCGGCAGCTTGGCGAAGCTCTTGGCGTCGTACTGGTCGAGGCACCACTCCCAGACGTTGCCGTGCATGTCGTACAGGCCGAACTTGTTCGGCTTCTTGCGGCCGACGATGTGCGTCGTCGGCTCGCCGCCGTCGCCCTTCACGCCGCCGCCGTCGGTCTCCTTGTTCGTCTTCGAGTTCTCGACGGACCAGGCGTATTCGCCGAGTTTCTCGGCCTTGTCGTCGAACCCGTAGGGGGTCGTCGTGCCGGCGCGGGCGGCGAACTCCCACTCGGCCTCGGTCGGCAGGCGGTAGCCCCGCTTCGTCTTCCACTGCAGCCACCGGCAGTACATCATCGCCCCGTGGTGGGACATGCACAGCGCCGGGTGGCCTTCCCGGCCGTGGTCGTACAGTTCATCGACGTAGGTGTTCGTCGGCCGGGTGATCGCGTCCGGCTTGATCCGTGCGGCGACCTCGGGCGGTTCGGCCCCCTTGACGAAGATCGACTGGTCCTTCCAGAAGGCGTAGTATTGCGCCCAGGTCAGTTCGAACTTGGCCAGGAAGTACGGCTTCACGCGGACCTTGCGCTGCGGGCCTTCGTCCGGCTTGCGGCCCTCCTCGGCGTCCGGGCTGCCCATCAGGAACTCGCCGCCGGGCACGTACACCATGTCGATCTTCACGTCGTCGGTACCGGGGATCTCCTGGACGAAGTTGGTCGCGGGCAGGTCGAGCTTGACCGGGACGGTCACCGTCTCGGGGATGACTTCGCCGTCGGGCCGGGGGGTGGCGAGCAGGGCCGTGCCGGTCGCGGCGAGGGCGAGTAACATGACGAGCAGGGATCGCGTCTTCATCTCGACAGATTCTCCGATTACGGGGCGGTTGTCAACCGTGCGTCGCGGGGAACTTGAAAAGCGTTGCGGGGGTGGGCGATGCGGGCGGTCTACTTCGGAATAGTTATCCTCTGGCATTCTACGAACCTCGCCCCGGCTCCGGCGGCGGATCCGTCGCGTTTCGAGTCCGAAGCGAAGCGGATGGGCACGACCTTTCGGGTCGTCGTCTACGCCGACGAGGCGACCGCGGCCAAAGCCGCCGCGGCCGCCTTCGCCCGGGTCGCCGCACTCGAAGGGGTGATGACCGACTACCGGGCCGACGGCGAAATCATGCGCGCCTGTACGACCAACGACGCCGCGCCGGGCCGGCCGATTCCCGTCAGCGACGACTTGTTCGAGGTGCTGACCCGCTCGGCGGCGATGTCGCGCGCCAGCGACGGGGCGTTCGACGTGACCGTCGGGCCGGTGTCGAAGCTCTGGCGGATCAGCCGAAAGACGCAAGAACTCCCGGACGCCAAAGAACTCGCCGCCGCGCTCAAGCTCGTCGGGCACGACAAGGTCTCGCTCGACCCCGCGGCCAAAACGATAACGCTCGCCGTGCCGGGGATGCGGCTCGACTTCGGCGGCATCGGCAAGGGCTTCGCCGCGGACGAGGTGTTGAAGCTGCTGAAACGCGACTTCGGCATCACGTCCGCCCTCGTCGCCGCGGCGGGCGACATCACGTGCGGGGACGCGCCCCCGGGCACAGCCGGGTGGTCGGTCGAGATCGCCCCGTTGCGCAAGGGCGGGCCGAAGCGGACGCTGACGCTGGCGAACGCCTCGGTGTCCACGTCGGGCGACCTCGAACAGGTCGCGGTCCTCGGCGGGGTCCGGTACTCGCACGTCCTGGACCCGAAGACCGGCCTCGGGTTGACCGGGCGGCGCAGCGTGACGGTGATCGCTCCGACCGGGACGACGGCCGACAGCGCGACCAAGGGGGCGAGCGTGCTCCCGGCCGACCGGGCGCTCGCGTTCGTCGCCACACTGCCGGGGACGGAGGCGCTCGTCGTCCTGCAAGCGGACGACGCGCGGCCCGAGTGCGCCACAGCTTCGCCGGGGTTCGCACGGTTTTTGCAGAAGCCGGTGCCGTGATTCCGTAAGCCTACGGTGCGACTATTCCCGGCCCGACGCGCTTCACCCTTCGGAGATTCCCCGTGGACCAGCTCATCAAATCGATCTCGGAAAAAGCCGGCATCTCGGCCGAGCAAGCCCAAACCGCAATCACCCAGGTCATGGCCTTCGTCAAGGACAAAATGCCGGCCGGACTGGGCAGCCACCTCGACGGCTTGATGGGCGGCACCGGCGGCGAAGGCGGCGGCATGCCGAGCCTCGGCGACCTGGCCGGCAAGCTCAGCGGCCTCATGGGCGGCGGCAAGTCCGAAGAGAAGTAACGGCCGAGCCGTCAGCCGCCCCGCGTGAACTCGGCGTCGAGCCGCGTCAGGTCGGGCGGAACGGCGTCGCAAATCGTGACGTGGCCGACCTTCCGGCCCGGCCGGTCGGCCTTGCCGTAGCGGTGCAGGTGCGCGTTCGGCTCGCTAAGGACCGACGCGACCGGCGGGACGGTGCCGAGGAAGTTGTACAGCACCGCGTGCCGGGTCGCGGCGGCACTGCCCAGCGGGTAGCCGCACACCGCCCGCAGGTGGTTCTCGAACTGGCTCGTCTCGGCCGCCTCGATCGTCCAGTGGCCCGAGTTGTGGACCCGCGGGGCGAGTTCGTTGACCAGCAGTCGCGGCCCGTGCTGGAACCACTCGACCGTCAGCACGCCGACGTAGTTCAACGCCGTCAAGAGGCGCTCGGCCGAGGTCACGGCCAGTTCGTACAGGTCGTCGGTCACGCCCGCCGCCGGGGCGACACTGCGGTGCAAGACGCCTTCGACGTGCCAGTTCTCGATGAGCGGGTACGTGCAAATGTCGCCGGCCGCGTCGCGCACGGCGATCAGCGACAACTCGCGGTCGAACGGCACGAAGCCTTCCAAAATCAGCGGTCGCCCGGACAGTCGTTCCCAGGCGGCCTCGGCGTCGGCGGGGGTGCGCACGACCGCCTGGCCCTTGCCGTCGTAGCCGAAGCGGCGGGTCTTCAACACCGCCGGCAGGCCGATGTCGGCGAGCGCCGCGTCGAACTCGGCCCGCGTCTCGACGGCGGCGAACGGCGGCGTCGGGATGCCGAGCGATTGCAGGAAGCGCTTCTCGGCGACGCGGTCCTGGCAGACTTCCAAGGCTTGCGGCGGGGGGTAGACCGGCAGGCGTTCGGCCAGCCAGCGGGCCGTCTCGACGGGCACGTTCTCGAACTCGTAGGTGATGACATCGGACGCCCGGACGAGTTCGTACAGGGCCGCGTAATCGCCCTCGAACTCGCCGCGAATGTGCGCGCACACTTGCGACGCGCAACAGTCGTCGGCCGGGTCGAGGACGGTGCAGGTAACGCCGAGCGGGTGGCCGGCGAGGGCGAGCATCCGCCCGAGTTGGCCGCCGCCGAGGATGCCGACGCGCACGTCAAGCCCCCGCCTTCGGCCGCGGGTCGGAGTCGCCGAGGACCGCTCGCGTCTGCCGCGCGCGGAACGCCCCGAGGGCGACGCCGAGGGCCGGGTACTTGCCCTGCAAGATCGCGCACGCCAACAGCCCGGCGTTGGTCGCGCCGGCCTTGCCGATGGCGAGCGTGGCGACCGGCACGCCGGCCGGCATCTGGACGATGGCGAGCAGCGCGTCGAGGCCGCGGAGCATCGAGTGTTCGTTCCCGACCGGGACGCCGAGTACCGGCAGTTGCGTCTTCGCCGCGCACATCCCCGGCAAGTGCGCCGCCCCCCCGGCCCCGGCGATGACGACTTCCAATCCGCGCGCCGCCGCCGTCTCGGCGTACTCGAAGAGGCGGTCCGGGGTGCGGTGCGCGGAGACCACTTCGACCTCGTGCGGCACGCCGAGTTCGGTCAGCACTTCGACGGCGTGGCGCATCACGTCGTAGTCGGACTGCGACCCCATGACGACGCCGACCAGGGGCGTTTTCGGCACGTCCATTAGCGTTGCACCCGGGCACTGCCGCCGTCGGCGAGGGCTTCGACTTCGGGGAGTTTGGCCATCGTGACGTCGCCGGGGAAGGTCGTCAGCAAAGCCCCGTGCGCCCAGCCGAGGCGCAGGCTGCGCTCGGGCGTTTGCCCGGTCAGCAGGCCGTAGATCAGGCCGGCCGCGAACCCGTCGCCGCCGCCGATGCGGTCCACCACGTCGAGGCTCAGGTGCGGGGTCTTGAACTTCTCGCCGCCGGCCCACAGGACCGCCGCCCAGTCGTGCCGGTTGGTCGAGTGCGCCTCGCGCAAGGTCGTGGCGACGACTTTCAGGTTCGGGAACTCTTTCAACGTGTTGTCGATCATGCCGAAGAAGTCGTCGGTGTTCAGCTTCGACTCGGACTTCTTGGTCACTTCCGGGCCGCGGACGCCGAGGCCCTTCTGCATGTCCTCCTCGTTGCCGATCAGGCAATCGACGTGCTCGACGATCGACCGCAGGGTTTCGACGGCGGTGTGCTCGCCGCCGGACGCCTTCCAGAGTTTCGCCCGGAAGTTCAGGTCGAGGGAGACGACCGCCCCCGCGGCCTTGGCGGCCTTCATGCCCTCGATGATCAGGCCGGGGGTCGTCTTCGAGAGCGCGGCGAAGATGCCGCCGGAGTGGAACCACTTCACGCCGCCGGCGAAGATCGCGGCCCAGTCGAAGTCACCGGCCTTGAGCAGCGCCGCGGCCTCGTTGGAGCGATTGTAGAAGACGACTGGTGCCCGCACGCCCGCGCCGCGGTCGCTGTACACGGTCGCCATGTTCGGCCCGTGAACGCCGTCGTTCTCGAAGCGCTTGTAGTACGGCGTGACGCCCATTTCGCGGACGCGGGCGGCGATCAACTCGCCGATGGGGTTGTCGATCATCGCCGTCGCCACGCCGGTCTTCAGGCCGAAGCAGTCGCTCAGGTTCGCGGCGACGTTGTACTCCCCGCCGGACACGTGGACTTCGAGCGTCCGGGCCTTCCGGAACGGGATGACGCCGGGGTCGAGCCGGTGGACCAGCGCGCCCAGGGACAGGAAGTCGAGGGCGCACGCGCCGGGGCGGATCGTCAGAGCGGGCATCGAAAACCTCACCGGGGAGACGGGGACTCGGACCGTGTCATTAAATCAACGGCTGCCACTCGCGGCCGTCGCGGCCGAGCAGTTCGGTCGCGCACGCCGGGCCTTGCGACCCGACCGGGTACTGTTCCGGCGTCGGGGCGTCGTCGCCCTGCGTCGCGGCGATGAGCGGGTCCATGATCTCCCAGGCCCGCTCGATCTCGTCCGACCGCATGAACAGCGACGCCTCGCCCTGGATCGCGTCGAGCAGCAGCCGTTCGTAAGCCTCCGGCAGCTTCTCGCCGTAGGCCTCCGAGTAGTCGAACGACAGGTCGCGCGGCTGCAACCTCACGCCATCGACGGCGGGGACTTTGGTCTGGAAGTTCAGCTTGATCCCCTCGTTCGGCTGGATGACCAGCGTCATCCGGTTGCACTGCAAAATCTCGTCCTTCGGCAGCGGGAACATCAGGTGCGGCGGGCAGCGGAACTGGATCATGATCTCGCTGTACCGGCTCTTTAAGCCCTTGCCGCTGCGCAAGTAAAACGGCACGCCCTTCCAGCGGCCGTTCTGGCACTCCAACCGCACCGCCGCGAACGTCGGCGTCTTCGACTCGGCCGGCACCCCCGGCTCCTTCGTGTAGCCGTCGTACTGGCCGACGACGACCTGCTTGGCCGCCGTGATTTTCGTCGGCGTGGCGATGCCGTCGAGGACTTTCATCTTCTCGTTGCGCAGGCTGTCGGCCGAGTACCGGCCGGGGCTTTCCATCGCCACGAGCGTCATCACTTGCAGGATGTGGCTCTGGAACATGTCCCGCAGCACGCCGCTGCCGTCGTAATAAGCCCCGCGCCGGCCGACGGTCACTTCCTCGCCGACGGTGATCTGGACGTGATCGATGTACTGGTAGTTCCAGAGCGGCTCGAACAGCGTGTTGGCGAACCGGAAGATCAGGATGTTCTGGACCGTCTCCTTGCCGAGGTAGTGGTCGATGCGGTAGAGCTGGTCCTCGCGCCAGTTGGCGTGCAGGGACTTGTTCAGCGCCCTGGCCGTGGCGAGGTCGTGGCCGAACGGCTTCTCGACGATCAGCCGGCGGAACCCGCCCTCTTCCTTGTTGAACCCGGCCTGGCCGAGCACGTCGCTGACCTGCGGGTAAAGTTCGGGCGAGATCGACAGGTAGAACAGCCGCTGGCCGCCGCCCTTCCCCTCGCGGTCCTCGAACCACTTGGCGATCGCGGCCATGCCGTCCGGCTTGGTCACGTCCGTCGGCACGTAGTGCAAGTTCGCCGCGAACTCGGCCCACTTGGCCTCGTCGAACATTTCCTTCGCCGCACCGGCAGCGTCGCGCAACTTCTTGGCAATCAGCTCGCGGAAACCGGCGTCGCTGTTCTCGGTCCGCGCGACCCCCAGTACCTTCGTCCCCTCCGGCAGCCGCCCCTTGAGGCCCAGGTTGTACAGCGCGGGGATCAGCTTCCGCGCCGTCAAGTCGCCGGACGCGCCGAAGATGACGACGGTAAGTGGGGCGGCCATAATGCCTCGAAGCGAGTGCGGTGACGCGCGGCGGAGTACGGTGCCGAGGCGTGCGGGTATCGTAGTGAC
>JANYHV010000248.1 GCA_025362195.1 Fimbriiglobus sp.
AGGGCGGACGGCCGGCGGCCGCAACCCGATGTCGAAGACGGGCGTTTTGTCGAAGGGCGGCAAGACGCGGCCGAAGCAGAAGCCGTCGAACAACTCGATCGTCCGGCGTCGCCCGGCCGGTCCGTTCCAGACGAACAACGGCTAACGGTTTACGCCTCTTGGACCTTGGACATTCAGCGTAGAGGGTTTCGGCATGGGCCGTTCAATGAAGAAGGGGCCGTATGTCGATCAGCGGCTCGAAGCCAAGGTCGCCAAGAACGGCAACAAGGAACCGATCAAGACGTGGGCGCGGGACTGCACCTGCATCCCCGACTTCATCGGCATGACCTTCCTGGTCCACAACGGCCGGTCGTTCATCAAGGTGTACGTCACCGAGGACATGATCGGGCACAAGCTCGGCGAGTTCTCCCTGACGCGGACCTTCAAGGGGCACTCCGGCGGTAAGGCCAAGGCCCCGGCCGGGAAATAGGCCGGCAAGTAACGACGATTCGGGATCACGCGGACACAACCTTCGAGCGGAACCATGTTGTACAAAGCCCAGCACCGATTTGCCGACATGGGACCGCGGAAGATGCGGCCGTTCGCCCACCTCATCTACGGCAAAAACGTCGATGTGGCGATCGAGGCCCTCCGTTTCTACCCGAACCGCGGTGCCCGCCTCATCGAGGGCGTCCTGAAGAGCGCCTACGGCAACGCCGAGGACAAGGGCTGCCAGAACCTCGAAGGTCTCGTCGTCCACGAGATCCGCATCGACGGCGGCCCGATGTTCAAGCGGATTCAGCCCCGCGCCCGCGGCACCGCCTTCGGCATCTTGCGTCGCCTGGCTCACATCACCGTGATCCTGGCCGACCCCGAAGCCATCGCCGAGGCGGCCGGCACGGCCCAGGCGAACAAGATTACGCAACCGGCGGCGGCCCAATAACGGTCCCGGACTGACACCGAACACGGCGACGAATCAGGGGTTAAGCGAATGGGCCAGAAAGTCCGACCGACCGGCTTCCGCACTGGGATTTTCCAGACCTGGCAGAGCGCGTGGTACGCCAACAAGCAGGACTACGGCGAACTGCTCTTGGAAGACTACAACGTCCGGAAGTTCATTCACAAATACCTGACCCTGTCGAAGGACCGCAAGCAGACCCGCCCGGCCATCGGCCGGATCAAGATCGAGCGGACCCGCGAGCGGGTGATCGTCACGATCTATTCGAGCCGGGTCGGGGCGATCATCGGCAAGAAGGGCGAGAAGATCGAGAAGCTGACGAAGGCCCTCGAAAAGCTCACCCGCCGGCACATCGACGTGAAGACGATCGAGGTCACGCGGCCGGAGATCGACCCGCAACTCGTCGCGGACGACATCGCCGAGCAGCTCGAACGCCGGGCCAGCTTCCGCCGCACGATGAAGCAGGCGATGCAGCGGGCGATGGAGAACGGGGCCAAGGGCATCAAGCTCCAGCTCAGCGGCCGCCTCGGCGGGGCCGAAATGGCGCGGTGCGAGAAGGGCATGGAAGGTTCTATCCCGCTCTCGACGCTCCGGGCCAAGGTCGATTACGGGTTCACCGAAGCGTCGACGCCGCAAGGCAACATCGGGATCAAGTGCTGGATCAACAACGGCGACTACTTGAGCGGAGATATCAACGATGCCACTGATGCCCAAGCGGGTCAAGTTTCGAAAAAGCCAGCGCGGCGTCGTAAGGGGTAACGCGACCCGGGGCAACTACGTCGCCTACGGCGACTACGGCCTGCAAGCCCTCGAGGGCGGCTGGTTGAGCGCGGAGTGCATCGAGTCCGGCCGCATCACGATGACGCGGTTCGTCTCGGGAGAAGGGCGGTACTACATCCGCGTCTTCCCGCACAAGAGCATCACCGCCATCCCCGCCGAGACCCGGATGGGCAAGGGCAAGGGCGAGCCGGAATACTGGGCGTCGGTCGTCAAGCCGGGCCAGATTCTGTTCGAGATCGGCGGCATTCCCGAGGCCCAGGCCAAGGGCTGTTTGGCCCGCGTGGCCTACAAGATGCCGTTCAAGTGCCGGTTCGTCCCGCGACGCCCGGCGATTTAGCGGTAGGATGACGGGTACGATTTGCACCCCGGGGCGGCGTTCGCCCCGGTTGACCGTTTTGAGACCTGGCGACCTGGTGAGACCATGAACTCGAGTGAACTGCACGGGATGAGCGACGACGTGCTCGCCCTCACCCTCTCGGACACCGAGAAGTCGATCTTCAACTTGCGCTTCCTCGCCTCGACCGACAAGAAGAACACGTCGAGCGAAGTCAAGAAGGCCAAGAAGGACATCGCCCGCGTCAAGTCCGAGCAGCGGAAGCGCGAACTCGTCAAACTCGGTGCCCTGCCCGACGCCGCGCTGAACGCCGCCATCGCCGCCGAGAGCGCGAAGGTCGAAGCGGCCGTGCCCGGCAAGCGCCGCGCCCTGCGGACGTACCAGCGGCTGACCAACATCCAAACCGTGCGGGCCATCAAGCTCGCCTCCAACCCGACCCCGGCGACGGCCGCAGCGATTCCCGCGACGACCGGGAAGGGAAAGTAACTCATGGCCGACACGACCAAGCCCGCCGCCCCTGCCGCCCCCGCGACCGCCGCCCCCGAGGTCCGGGGCGTCCGCCGCGTCGTCACCGGGATCGTCACCCGGGACAAGAACCTGAAGACGCGCCGCGTCGAGATCCAGACGCTCGTCAAGCACCCGAAGTACGGCAAGTACATCAAGCAGCGGACCGTCCTGTACGTCCACGACGAGAAGAACGAGTCGGCCCTGGGCGACACCATTGAGGCGATGGAGTCCCGGCCGCTGTCCCGCACGAAGCGGTGGCGGCTGGTCAAGGTCGTCAAGCGCGCCCCGAGCCGCACGCTGTCGAACATCGAAGGGGCCAAGAGCCTCGCCGGCAGCCAGGTGGACGAAGCCACGGGCGTCAAGTCGTAACGGCCGAATGACCAGGCCGTTCCCACGGCCGCTTACGGGATGCGATCATGATTCAGATGTATACGTACCTTGATGTCGCCGACAATACCGGTGCCAAGGAAGTCATGTGTATCCAGGTGCTCGGCGGCAACAAGCGCCGCGTGGCCTACCTGGGCGACCTGATCCGGGCCAGCGTCAAGAAGGCGCTGCCGGGCGGTGAGGTCAAGCCGGGCGACGTGATCAAGGGCGTCGTCGTCCGCACCCGCGTGGCCACCCGCCGCGAAGACGGCAGCTACGTCCGCTTCGACCGCAACGCGCTCGTGCTGCTCGACAACGACAACAACCCGCGCGGCACCCGCATCTTCGGCGCGGTCCCCCGCGAGCTGCGGGCCAAGTTCAACAAGATCATCAGCCTGGCCGCCGAAGTCGTCTAACCGGATTGTCCTTGGTGATTGGTTGTTTGTGATTGGTGCTCCGCGTCGCGTGGGCAACGACCTTGATCGAGTGACGGCGAACTGCGTAGCACAATTAACGATTCGCAAATAACACGGGACGAGTCAGATGTTTATTCGCAAAGACGACCTGGTCGAAGTGACCTGCGGCGATGATAAGGGCAAGCGCGGCAAAGTGCTCCGCGTCGTCCGGGCCGACGAGAAGGTCGTCGTCGAAGGCGTCAACCGCGTCTACAAGCACATGAAGCCGAGCCGCGGCAACCAGCAGGGCGGGCGGCTCTCGAAGGAGATGCCGGTCGCCGTGTCGAACGTGTCGCTCATCGACCCCTCGACCGGCACCCGCACCAAGGTCGGCGTCCGGTACGCGGCCGACGGCACCAAAGAACTCTACGCCAAGAAGAGCGGTGCCCGCATCCGCTCCCTGAGCAAGCCGAAGCCGAAGTTCGCCAAGCCGGCGTAACACGACGATTCGTCACGACGGCGGGGTTCACCCCGCCGCTTCCCGTTTTCCTTGCCGCGCGTCGCCCGTCGGAATGGGCAACGCTTCCCGGCACCTGTTGGAGTGGACCGATGAGCCGGATGTTAGAGAAGTACAACACGGACGTGGTCCCCGCGCTCAAGGCCAAGACCGGCCGCGACAACGCGCTGAGCCTGCCGAAGATCACCAAGATCGTCCTGAACATGGGCGTCGGCAAGGCCCTCCAGGACAAGAACCGCATCGGCGAGGCGGTCGAGCACCTCGGCCTGATCGCCGGCCAGCGGCCGCAGATCACCAAGGCGAAGAAGTCCGTGTCGGCCTTCCGGCTCCGCGAGGGTCAGGAGATCGGCTGCCGCGTGACCCTGCGGGGCACCCGCATGTTCGAATTCCTCGACCGGTTCATCCACCTGACGCTGCCCCGGATCCGGGACTTTCGCGGGGTGTCGCCGAAGTCGTTCGACGGCAACGGCAACTACAACATGGGCCTGAACGAGCAACTCGCCTTCGCGGAGATCGACCCGGACAAGGTCAACTTCACGCAAGGGATGGACATCACCATCTGCACGACGGCGACCAACGACGAAGAAGCCCGCGACCTGCTCAAGCTCCTCGGCATGCCTTTCCGCGAGCAGTAAGCCGCCGCCGTGACACGCCGAGAACCGCGTCGCCGGGTGGGCCGTCCCTCCCGGCGATTTCGCGTCACGGCAGTTCGGCGACTTCGCCGCCGGCGCGGGTCGAGAGGGCGGGCACGACCGGCGCGGCGGCGTAGCTCAAGAAGCGGACGGACCCGTCCGCGAAGGCGAAGTTGGCCCCGCCGCCGTGGGGCGACCAGTAGTGGAACGGCGCGCACCGGTCGGCGAAGCCCGACGCCGGGCCGAAGGTCATCGTCGGCACCCCGCACGGCGGTTGCGTCACGGCGACCGGGTCCGGTTCGGCGACGCCCATCAGGACCTCGAACGTGCCGGTCGAGTCGAGCCCGTACCCGGCGTACCACCAGCCGAGGATGAACCCGGCGTCGGGCGGTCGTTCCCCGAAGAGCAGGGTGTTCGAGGTGCCGTCGATAATGTCCGCGATGCGGGTGCGGGAGTCGTTGAAGAAGACCCCGTCTTGCCGGCGGGTGCGGGTGCCGGCGACGCCCAGGTAGCTCGTGCAGGCGACCGAGAAGGGGTAAATCGCGGGGATCACAGGCTGGACGATGCGCGAGTCGGTCGGGCAGACGAACGCCTTGACTACGGTGGCCATGCCGGCGTGCGGTGGATTCTGCGTGATGTCGATGGTCTGCGTGAAGGCCGGGCCGACGGCGCTCCAGACGGCGGATTGTTCGAGGTGCGGGAGCAGTTGCGTCGGCCACCCGGACCCGGTCCACTCGCCGGGCACGGCGGGCGTCCGCTGAGGCACGCGGCCGGTCGGGAAGTGCCGGTGCGTGTCGTGGGCGCTGACGGCGGCGAGGGCGAGTTGCTTCATGCGGTTCTGGCAGTCGGCCCGCGCCGCCGCCGAGCGCACCTTTTGGACCGCCCCCAGGAGCAGGCCAGTCAGTACGGCGATGATCGCCAGGACGACGAGCAGTTCGATCAACGTGAACGCGGCCCGCCTCATCGTCGCCTCCGTGGTCACGCGGTTTTCGCGGCACGCCGGCCGCGCAGCCAGGCGACGAGCAAGAAGCCGCCGAGGACGACCCCGGCGGCAATCAACGCGACGGCCGTCCGAGACGTGCCCTTGGGTTGTTCCGCGACGTCCGGCAAGCCGTATTGTTCGAGGCGGAACACCTCTGGCGGGTGCGTTTCGGTTTTGTAAGTGGTGAAGATGTGTTCGTTGGACAACTGCCGCGGAAGGTTTTGCCCCTTGCTCTCAAAGTAATCCCTGTAGCTTTTGATCACAATGCTGTCGAAATCGTTGCCCTTGGAATCGTACTCAACAATTTCTTCGCACATAACAGGTGACTTGCCGGGAGGATTGAACGTGTAAAAATACAAGAAAACCATGAAGTTATTCTTGTCAAAATAGGCTACATTGCTGGTTCTTTTCGCCACCTCAATCTCACCGGCAATCACTTTGTAACATGCTCGTCCTTCGTAAGATGTCTCTACGACGCTGGCAATCGGAAGTGTATCGTTCGCAAATACGGTGTACCAATCCATCCCGCTGATTAACAGACCGTGGCCCATACCATTTGTTAGACTGATGTTGTCGTTTGCTGAAAAGGAGTTGGCAATGATCGTATCGGACACAGCGGATGTAAATGTCCTCTCCGATTCGATTACGAACGGTTTGTCGCCCATTCTTGTCAAGGAGTAGTACTGGCCTGGGCGAAAAAGATAAGCCGTCGTTTTGTCTGGTCTTGGTATGCGAACACTCAGATTGAAACGGTCGCTATTCGACCGGTATGATATTTTTCTGACCCATGTTAACTCTTCTTTGCTCGGCGCATTCGGATTATGCGTCGTCAACACACCGTCGATCGACTTGTTGCGAAATAGCGAGTGTTCGAGCTTAGGTACAGCCTCCCGATAACGAGCAAGGAAATCCTCCTTGCTCAAAGTTTTATCGACTTGCGCTGACGCGCTAGCCGAGCATAAAGTCATCGAGCAAAGCAGCACCGAGAAGCCGCTGGACACTGTTCGCATACGATCTCACCCAGCAAATGGTACGACGAGCGACTTCTCGGCGTGAAAAAAAGTGCTTGGCCAACCCCATACGCATGGAGTTAACAGTAGC
Source organism: Fimbriiglobus sp. (assembly GCA_025362195.1). GTDB lineage: Bacteria > Planctomycetota > Planctomycetia > Gemmatales > Gemmataceae > Fimbriiglobus. The sequence continues at coordinate 6,552 of JANYHV010000248.1, forward strand.
AAGCGAAGAAAGTACCACCACCCTTACAGCCGCACGCACCGAAGATGGGTGACACCGCACCACAAGCACCACCGGGAACGGCGCAAGCACCAGAGGCGAGCGCGGCACAACCCGGAGCGGCTTTGCAGTGTCCTGTTGCGGTGGTCCAGATATAGGAAGCGCATGCACCAGCTACGACGACACCAACAGCGCACGCAACAACAGTAACGCCCACGCCGACCGCGGCCTGGGACTTCTTCGGCGTCGCGCCCATCATCCCGATGCTGACACACGAAATGGCGAGCGTAGCAATCACATGTCGTAATAGGCCATTCATCATAATTTTGGCTCCAATCAGGTTCAGTTCCGTCATTCTTCCGGCAGGACTGCCCGGCCGGAGAGTTCGAGGACCAGCGACTTGTGAGCCGGGTGGTCTGTCCAGAGGTACGCTTCGCGGCGGGTGTTGCCCGCGGTCGGCGGGAGTTTCAGGGCAATCCCAATCGACCGCGACTCGCCGGGCGGGATCGTCACCGGCATGTCTGTCGTCGTCACGCAACTGCAATCGGCACTCCCGCCCAGCAGTGTGACGGGACCGGCGGACAGGTTGTGGACGGTGACGATGCGTTGCAAGATGTCGCTGGTAGCAGCGGTGCCGAAATCGATTTGCCCGGGCCGCACGGCGACCTCGTCTCCGCCGAGCGACGCCAGGGCAACTTCGCTGGACCCAAAGCTAGCCGCCACCAAGGCCGTCCATCCGGCGACGATGACGGCCTGGCTGGCCGCGAACGAGAGCAGTTCGACGCGCGTCCCGGTCCGGAAAGTTTCGCCGCGGCGGAGGGTCAGGTACGACAGCGCGAGTAGGGCGAGGGCGGTCCCGTCGATGGCGAGGGCGGACCACGGGGTCATCGGCAGGTCGCCGAAGCAGCCGCACTTGGCGACGCCGTGCGAAATGTCGCGGACGTTGACGGCCGTGAAGCCGGCGAAGGTGACCAGGGCGACGAGCAGCGGTGCCCGCTTGTTGACGCTCAGGATCAGCCAGCCGCCCAGGGCCAACTCGAAGGGGATGCTGACGACTTTGAGCCACGCGCCGCCGGGGAGGTCGCCGAACAGGTTGCGCGGGGCCGAAGTCGAGATCGCCTTGAACACCGCCGCGCCGACGAGAATGCCGCCGACCGTGAAGGCCGCGAGGGTGCCGAGGAATCTCAGTTTTCGTTCCATAATCACAAGAATACTCTCCCCCCTCATCGGCATGTCAAGAAGATTTCACGAAGTTTCCGGGAACTTGATTCCGCCCTATCTTGGCGGCGTGAGGTGGTGCGGGCCGGATTTCTTTCCCGACTCGCCTCGACGGGTCGGTGCAAACCGTTAAGGTAACGGTGTCTCGCGGAACGGCCGGTTCAGCGTGGAGCGATCCACGAGCCGAATCGGAACGCCGCCGGCCAGCCGAATTGGCTTCGACACACGACGACTGAATTGACCGTTGAACCTCGCGTCCCGCCGCAGTCGCGCCGGGCCGTTTCGGGAGAGTGTTGCATGTCCACCAAAGCGAAGATGGCCCGGTTCAAGGTGCAGTTGGCGTCCATCGCCGCGCACAAGATCGAAATGGCCAAGCCGGAAGCCCAGCGGGACCCGCGGAAGGTGCTGCGGCCCCGCGACCTGATCCGCATCCGCATGCGGTGCAAGATCACCGGCCGGCCCCGGGCCGTGTACCGCAAGTTCGGCGTCTGCCGCATCATCTTCCGCGACCTGGCGAGCAGCGGGCTGATCCCGGGCGTGCGCAAGGCCTCCTGGTAACACCGCTCCGCATTCCCCGGCCCCCATCACTTGTGGGGCAGGCCCGCACACCGTACCGGCTCGACCTGGAGACTTTTGCCCCATGATGACCGACCCCATCGCGGACATGCTGACCCGCATCCGCAACGCGAGCAACGTCGAGAAGCCGAACGTCGAGATGTCGGCGACGAAGGTCAAGATCGCCATCGCCAAGGTCCTCGCGGACGAGGGCTTCGTCCTCGGGTACCGCGTCGGCAAGTACACGACCACCGACGCCGGCACCGAGTTCGTCGAGACGACCGACCTTGGCCAGGCCCACGTCACGCTCCAGGTCTTCCTGAAGTACGGCCCGGACGGCGAGAAGGTCATCCGCAACATCTCCCGGTACTCGAAGCCCGGCCGCCGGGTGTACCAGGGGTACAAGGAAGTCCGCCGCGTGCTCGACGGCCTCGGCATCGCCATCCTGACCACCTCGCGCGGCGTCATGAGCGACCGCCAGGCCAAGCAGGCCAAGGTCGGCGGCGAAATCCTCGCCACGGTCTGGTGACCCCCGGCCCGCACTGGTTTTGACTCGAACAGGTCGGGCTACGACCGGAGCCGGTGGGAACCGTGCTGCGTGAAGCCCTGGAGGACGGACAATGTCGAGAATTGGTAAGGCCCCGATCCCGATCCCGGCGACGGTGAAGTTCGCCATCACCGGCGCGCACATCAAAGTGGACGGGCCGAAGGGCAAGCTCGAGTTCACGCACCACCCGAACATGACCGTCAAGCTCGACGGCGGCGTCGTCACCGTGACGCGGCCGGACGACGACCGCCAGAACCGCGCGCTGCACGGGCTGACCCGGGCGCTCGTGAACAACATGGTCGTCGGCGTGTCGGACGGGTACACGAAGCGGCTGAAGATCACCGGCGTCGGGTACCAGGCGTCGATGAAGGGCAAGGCGGTCGAGTTGACCGTCGGGTTCGCCAACCGCGTGCTGCTGGAGCCGCCGGAGGGCGTGACGGTCGCCGTGCCGGACCCGACGACGATCGTCGTCACCGGGGCGGACAAACAAAAAGTGGGCCAGTTCGCGGCCGAGGTGCGGGCGAGCAAGAAGCCGGAGCCGTACAAGGGCAAGGGCGTGTCGTACGAGGGCGAAGTGGTTCGCCGCAAGGAAGGCAAGACCTTCACCAAGTAACGCGGCGCTTCTTCCCGAACACACTCCGAACACGAACTGGGTTACCGACCATGGACATTCAGAAGCTCAAAGCCAAGCGGAACGAGCGCCGCCGGCACCGCGTGCGGCGGTCGATCAAGGGGACCGCGACGATGCCGCGGCTGTCCGTGTACCGCAGCAACCTGCACATTTACGCGCAACTGATCGACGACGACGCCCAGGTCACGCTGGTGGCCGCGTCGAGCAACGACAAGGACGCCACGGTCGAGCACGGGTCGAACGTCAAGGCGGCGACGGTCGTCGGGGCCGCGCTGGCCGCGAAGGCGAAGGCGAAGGGGATCACGCAGGCGGCCTACGACCGCGGGCACTACCGCTTCCACGGCCGCGTCAAGGCGCTGGCCCGCGCCGCCACCGAGGGCGGGCTGATCTGCACGGGCAAGGAGGACGTGGTCAAGGCCAAGAAGGACCCGGCCGCGCCGGCCCCGGTCAAGAAGGTCAAGGCCCCCAAGGGCGGGGCCGGTGCCCCGCCGCAAAAAGCCCGGGCGTAACACTCCCCCGCGTGCGTGCGGCCGGTGCGAGGTTTCGCCCGGCCGGTGTCCAGTGAGTTGTAACACCTCCGCGGCGCGACGCCCGGCAAGAGGACAGGATACCGAACATGGCAAGAGAACGATCCGACCGCCGGGACAGCGACTCGCGGGACGCGGGGATGGTCGATTACGTCGTCCGCATCAGCCGCAGCGCGTGCGTCGTCAAGGGCGGCCGGCGGTTCAGCTTCAACGCGCTCGTCGTCGTCGGCGACAAGCAGGGCCGCGTCAACTTCGGGTACGGCAAGGCCAACGAAGTGCCCCCGGCCGTCGAGAAGGCGATCAAGGAGGGCGAGGCCCAGGCCCGCCGGTCCAAGAAGCTGCAACTCCGCGGCAACACCATCCCGCACCGCGTCATCGGCAAGTTCGGCGCGAGCCGGGTGATCCTGGT
>JANYHV010000251.1 GCA_025362195.1 Fimbriiglobus sp.
GAACCGCGCCCCCGCCCCGGCCGAAGTTCGCCAACGGGCGAGCGCGGCGGCCGGCCAACTCGCGGCGTGGCGCGACGACCTGGCCCACGCCGACGGCGACCTGCGGCCGCTGGCGCGCCGCGTCTTCCCGCCGTCGGCCGCGGGGCGGGACGCCGTCGCCGTGCTGAGCGGGCTGGCCGCCCTGGAGCGCTCCGACGGCACCCGGACGCCGGCCCTTCGCACCGCCTTCGAGCGCTTCCGCGGCGCGACCGGCGACACGGCCTCGGCCCTCGACGAAGCCCTGCGCGACGCCCGCCGGTGACTCGCCCCCTGCCCGCCGTAGGAGCCGCCCGATGACCGGACCCCCACGCTGGCCGCTGCTGCTCTGGCCCCTCGTCGTCGTGGGCGGGGCCGTCGGCTTGCCGCTGCTGACCGCTACCCCGGCCGAGCCGCGCGTCGAACCGGCGCGCGCCGCCGGCCAACCCTACGGCGGCGAAACGGGGTCGTTCCGGCAACTGTCGAGCAACTCGTGCGCGGCGGAGTCGTGCCACGGCGGCGCGGCGGGGGCCAAGGGCGGCGAGCACTCGACGTGGGCCGCCGAGGCGTTCCCAGGCCGGCCGTCGGACCCGCACGCCCGCGCCTACCGCGTGCTGTTCAACGAAGTCTCCCGCCGCATCGGCACCGCGCTGAACCTCGTGCCGCACCGCGACGCCCGTTGCCTGAACTGCCACGCCGTGCCGGGGACCGCGCCCGAGACGCACGCCGACGGCGTCGGCTGCGGCGGCTGCCACGGCGCGGCCGAGAAGTGGAACGCCGCCCACGTCGCGCCGGGCTGGTCGTCGCTGTCGGCCCGCGCGAAGTTCGAGGGCTACGGCTTCGCCCCGACGCGCGGGCAAGTCGGTCGTTCGGGCGGCTGCGTCGGCTGCCACGTCGGCGACGCCACGCGCGAGGTCAACCACGACCTGATCGCTGCCGGGCACCCGCGGCTCGGCTTCGAGGCGACCCGCTTCCACTTCGACACGGGGTACGCGAAACACTGGGTCGAGAAGACGCCGCAGCCCGACTTCGAGGCGCGGGCGTGGCTCGCCGGGCAGGCGGTGACGGCCCACGCCGCGACCGACCTGTTGCGCGTCCGGGCGAGTCGCGCCGCCGTCACGGGGAGCGCGACGCCGTGGCCCGAGTTCGCCGGGCAAAGCTGCTACGCCTGCCACCAGAGCCTCGGCACATCGACCGGCACAGCGTCGGTTCCGAAGCCGGCGGCGCTGGCCGGCTGGGAGGTCGGCGTCGCCACGTCGGTCGGCGTCGCGGCCGACTTCACCGCGGCGGCCTACCCCGGCACGACCCCGCCCAAACTCGCCGCGTTCACGGCGTTACAACGCGAGATGGCGAAGCGCAGCCCCGCGGCCGCGAAGGTCGCCGGGCTGGCCGCCGACGCGGTCGCCGAGTTCGACGCCTGGCTCGCGCAACTGCAAGTGGCCGAAGACGCCGGGTTGCCGCGACTGCCGGCCGACGTGCCGCGCCGGGTTGCCAACGCCCTCGCGGCGGCCGCCGTCAGCCCTGACCGCGCCGCCCTCGCCGACGCCGATTGGGACGCGCTGGCCGCCCGTTATTTGGGCTGCGCCGCGATGTACCACGCCGGCGGCGGCCGCCCGACGACGCCCGCGTGGTCCGAGCCGTTACGCGGCCTGGCCGGCCGGCTCGCCTTCCCCGCCGACGCGAAGGGCGCACGCTTCAACAGCCCCGCCGGCCTGACCGAAGCCCGCGGCGACATCCTGCGTGACTTTCACACCCTGCTCGACGCCACGGCCCCGCCGAAGGAACCGCGATGACGACGACACGCACCAGCGCCCTCGGGGCGACGCTGTTGGCCCTCGCGGTCGCCGGGCTGAGCCTGGCCGCGCCGCCCGCGCCGCGCGTCGAGCCGTCGTGCACGGCGGGCGTCGCGTCGTGCGTGGCCTGCCACAACGCCGCCGCCGGCGACGCCGCGAACCACCCCTTCGCCACCCGCTACCGGTCGAACGAGTTCATCTTGCTGAGCGAGGGCCGGACCTGGCCGCGTGAAGACCCGCACTCGGCGGCGTACCGCGGCATGACCAACGACCTCGGCCGCAAGATGCTCGCGCGGCTGCCGCAGGGCAAGGACGCCGGCTGGGTCGCGGGGAATTGCGCCACCTGCCACGCCGTCGATACCCTGGCCGGCGACTCCACCGCGCCGCCGCCGGGCGACCACGCCGGGCGCTTCGACACGTTAGACGGCGTGTCGTGTACGGCCTGCCACGGCACCGCGACGGCGTGGCAGACGCGGCACTTCGAGGAGCGCACCGACGCCGCCGGCGTGAAGTCGCTGCCGTGGCGTCAGCTCGACCCGGCCGAGAAGGCGAAGGCCGGGCTGCGCGACCTGCGCGACCCGTCGGTGAAGGCGAAGCTGTGCGCGACTTGCCACGTCGGCAGTGACGAGTTGGGCCGCGTGGTGACGCACGAGATGTACGCCGCCGGGCACCCGCCGCTACCGCCGTTCGAGTTGGCGACGTACCTCGACGGCGAGCCGCGCCACTGGTCGCCGACGGCGAAGTTACCGTACTTCGACGCGCTGGCGAAGAACCCCGGCGAACTCTGGCGGCGCTTCCACGCGCAGCCGGCCGGCGTAGAAGTCCCGGCCGGCCGGGAACTCGCGGTCGGGGCGGTCGCCGCGCTGCGGGCCGAGGCGACTCTGATCGAGGCCGGCACCGAGTCGAGCCGCGACGGCCTCGACTTCGCCCGCTTCGACTGCCTGGCGTGCCACCACGACCTGAAGACGCCCAGCGACCGCCAGGCCCGCGCGCCCAAGCACGGCGCGCCGGGCCGGCCGACCCTGCGGCCGTCGATCGCCGCGCTCGCCGAGGTCGTCGCCGCGCACGCCGCCGCCTCGCCGGACGCGACGTTGCAGGCGTCGGCCGCCGACTTCGCCGCGAAGTGGGACGCCCTGAGTGCGGCCGCGGTGGAGAAGCCGTTCGGCAACCCCAACGCGGTGCGGTCGGCCGCGGCGGGCGTCGTCCGCTGGTGCGACGCCTTCCTCGACGTGCAGAGCCGCCACCCCGCCGCGCTCTACCCCGCGGCGCAAGTCGCCGCGCTGCGGCAACGCCTCGGCGACGCCGCGCTGGGCGACGCGAACCGCGACCCCGAGGCGGCGCTGGCCCTGGCGTGGGGCTACGTCGCCCTCTCTGACGGCCTGCCCGCCGACCGCCTCGCGGCGCTAGCGAAGGTCCTGCCGACGACTGTCCGAGCGCGGCCAACCGCCGCGACGCGCGAGCCGGCCGGGCTGGATTGGGTGTCGCGGCAGTCGAGGCTCAACGGCTACCGCGTCGCGGACTTCGTTACGCCGTTCCGCGCGCTAACGGGGCCGTGATAGGCGTGGCGCGCTCACTTCCGCCCCAACCGGTAGAAGCGGTTGGCCAGCACGCCTTCCAGCGCGAACAGCACCAGCAGCGTCAGCAGTAGCCACGGCAGCAGCGGCAGGTCGGCGCTCTTGCCGGCGAGCAGTGCCCCGAGGTCGAAGTCCTTGCCGACGGCGACGATCGCGCCGGGGCCGGTTAACGCCTCGATCGCGGCCGGCTCGACTTTGGCGAGGTTGCTTTCTTCCGCCGGGGCGTTGAGGCTGAAGCCCTCCTGCCAGCTGCGGTCCTCGGTGCGCAGGGCGTAGTTGCCCGGCGTGCGGGTGCGCTCCGGGGGCAAGCGCCACTCGGCCGCGCCCTGCTCCAGTTTGGGCGTCGCCTCCTCGGGGCGCACGCCCGGCCCCTCGAACACCAGCGGCTTGGCCGCGTCGCCGCCCTTCGGCAGCGGCACCGGCACGGCGCGGCTGGCGGTGTACTGGAACATCCCCTCGGCCGCGTCGCCGGCGAGGTAGCGTGCCAACAGGTTCGGGAAGACGACGCCCCACGAACTGCCGGCCGTCTCGTAGTAGTCGTTCCACTTCCGCTCCGGCTCCCACGGCGAGTCGAGGCGTGTCGTCAGTAAGAGAACCTTGCCGCCGCCGGGCGTCTCGCGCTCGAGCACAGCGGGGCGGCGCTTGGCCGCGTCGGGGCCGTCGTCGTAGCGGGCGACGACGGCCTCGGGGCTGGCATCGACCTCCCAGAACTTCCAGGCCCGCCGCGGGTTCTGCAAGAAATCGACGGTGCCGCTGAGGAGCCAGTCCTTGAACGGGGCCATCAGCGGGTGCCGCAAGGCGTCGTCGCCGGCCAGGAACCAACTCACGCCGAGTCGCCGGTCGGGTTCGCTGGCGGTCGCCGGCTTGGGCAGCGTCGCGGCGTCGATGACGCTGGCGAGCTTGCCCGGCATCAGGCTGGCGGCGGGGCCGTTGGGGTCGTAGCTCGCCAGCGTGATCTGGTCGAGGCCGCCAGGGATCACGAGCAGCCGGCCGCCGCGACCGACGTACTTCGACGCCTTGGCCCAGAGACTTTCGCCGTCGGCGAGCGGCTTCGCCTGGTCGTTCAGACTGAGGAAGCAGACCACGTCGTAGGCGGCGAAGTCCTTGACGGCCGCGGGGGTGACCACGTCGCAGGCGAACTCGCCTTTCTTTTGGTGGGCGAGTTGCCAGAACGCGCCGTCAGGCAGGTCGTCGCACACCGTCAGGATGCGCCGGCTCTCGCCGACGCGGAAAGTGACGTAGCGGACGTTGTCGAAGCCCGGCACGCCGTCCGGCCCCAGGTTGTCCGGGGTTTCGAGCGTCACCTCGGCCTGGTGCAGCCCTGGCTTCAGGTCGCGGAAGGTGAACGCCGTGAGCGTTGGCGTGCCCGCCGGCAGGGCCACGTCGTTGGCGGCGGTCGCCCCGGTGTCGGTCAGCCGGCACTTGACGCGGGCCGCCGGCACGGCCGGGCCGGTCGCCTGAACGGTCGCGGTCACCGACACCGCCGCGCCCACGGGCACGACGGCCGGGCGGACCTCGGCGGCCAGCAAGCTGACGTTGGCCGGCTGCTCGACGCCCACGTCGAAGACGAGGTGGACCGGCTTCGGCGCGGCCAGGCGGGCGGCGGCGGCCGTCAAATCGTCCGTCCGGTCGGCCTTCCAGGATTCGGCGGTCCGGTCGGTGAACACGGCGACCAACCGCGGCAGCGGGTCGGCCCCCAGCGACCCCGACTCGGCGTCCAGGGCGGCGAAGAGTTGGTAGGCGTTCGGCAGGACGCTCGTGACCGGCAGCCCGGACCCGTCCGGGGTCTTCAAGCCTTCGAGCCGCCGGCGGGCGTCGGCGGGCGACAGTTCCCACGGGGCGAATGGTTCGGCCGTCGTCAGCACGGCGACGCGGGACGCCCCCGGCAGCCGGTCCACGAGTTCGACGGCCCGGCGGACGGCCTCGTCGAGGCGGGTGCGGCGGTCGGCCGTGTACCCCATGCTCGGCGTCGTGTCGACGACGACGACGACGGCCAGCGGCCGGCCCTCGCCGAAGTCGAGGCCGGCGGACGCGCCCGAAAAGGTCGCCGGGATTTTCGGCTGGAACAGGGCCACGGCGAACAGCGCGATCAGCGTCATCCGCATCGCTAGCAGCACGAAGTGCCGGAGCTTGAGCTTGCGCGACGTGGTGCGCTGCTTGGCCTGGAGGAAGCGGAGGGCCGGGAACGGCAGCCGCTTCGGCTCCTGCTTGAGGATCAAGTGCAGCACAATGGGCAGGCCGACGAGGGCGACGCCGGCGATCAGAATGGGGTTCATCTCAGCCCTTCGGCCGGCCGAACTCGTCCAGGCCGTACCGCGCGAAGATCTCCGCCGGGGTGACCCAGACGACGCCCCCGTCGCGGCCGACCGGCACCGACCGGCCCATGCGGGCGTGCGTCAGCGACGCCTCCCGGGCGGCCCGGCCGAGGGCGGCGTTCATGGTCTCGTTGTCGGACACGTCCGCGCCGGCGGCGTCGGGGATCGCGCTGTTGAGTTCGGTCATGACCCTGCTCCCTGCTGAATCTTCTGCCACGTACTGTCATCATAGACGAACGGCTCGTAACCCTGACCCCCTTCGGCGACCAGGCGGTAAATGGCGGTCGTGTTGTCGTAGACCTTCCACGTCGTCACGACGGGGATGTACAGCGTAAACAGGTTGTGCGGGCTGCGGCCGTACCGCTGGCGGATGGTCGGCTCGGGGATGTGGTGGCCGCCCGTCGAGACCCGCATCGCCACACGGGAAACCGCCAAGTCGGCACTGTCGAGTCAGAAGTAATACAGGTGCGTCGAATACCCCGCCGCGGTGACGTCGCGGACCCACTTAGCGTACGTCCGGGCGGCGAGGGTCGTTTCGAGGGCGAAGTCGGTCCGCTGATCGACGAGTTTGTGCAGCCGCTCGACCATAATTCGCCCGGCCTCGAAGGCGGCACTCTCCGGGTCGAACCCGTTGATGCCCTGGGCGATGGCGTCGGCGTTGACGGAACGGCATCACTCGGAGCGTGTCGGCGAGCAGCGCCCGAGAGGCGGTCGTCTTGCCGGCCCCGTTGATGCCGGCCAGCATGATGTCAAGGGGCTTTTTGGATCCGCTCATCGACAACCCTCCGCGTGAGAAGGGTGACATTCTACGAGATAACTTGGCGTCAGTCCTTTTTCGGCTCGTCCTTTTTGGGGGCCGGCTCATCCTTCTTCGCCGCGTCCTTTTTCGGCTCGTCCTGCTTGGGGGCCGGCGCGTCTTTCTTCGGCTCTTCGACCTTCGGCACGTCCTTCTTGGGGACGGGTGCGTCCTTCTTCGGCTCCGGGGCCGGGGGGGCGGGCGGCACCAGGGGGACGGGGCGGGCGTACTTCGCCGACGCGTCGCGCAGGCAGACGAGCAGGCCGTTGTCGCCGGCCAGGAAGATGCGGTCAGTCTTATCGTTCGACACGGGCACGCCGAACCCGGTCACGTCCAGTTTGGCCAGCGGCAGCGACCGGCGGGTCGCGGCGTCGGTCGCCTGCTTGCGGTCGTACACGGCCAGGTTGCCGGACCGGTCCTTGAGGTAGACGAACTCGTCGTTGGCCGCGACGAACTGGTCGGCCGTCGGTTCGCTCTGCCAGATCACGTCCCCGGTGACGATGTCGATCTTGGTCGTCCCGGACTGCTCGCCGGACGCGAACACGGCGTCCCGGGCGGCCACCGGGCGGTGGTTCATGGTGCCCCCGACGCTCGCCCGCCACTCGATCCGCGGGCCTTGCGGGCCGCCCCCGAGGAGGTTCAGCGCGACCACGTTGCCGTCCCGCAGGCCGACGAACCCCAGGCGCTCGGTGCCGACCGGGATCGGCCCGGTCAGCGGGGACGTGACGGCGTCTTGCAGCGTGGCGACGACTTGCGTCAGTTGCGTCCGCTTGTCGAGCGCCTCGACGATCCGGCCGTCGGTCGTGGCCCACAGGCGGGTGATGACCGGGGCGTCCTTGATGTCCGACACGGCCCGGGCGTCGGTCAGGACCGGCGGGTTGACGTACCGGCGGCCGCTCGTGTGGCTCCACAGGAGCGTCGGCTCGACGCCGCGGGGCCGGAAGTTGGCCAGTTCCGCCGCCCGGGCGACCGACGGCGGGATCGCCTGGATCGACGGCGTCCGCTGGTTGTACCGCATGTAGTCCGGCTTCAAACTGTACGGCTGGCGGAGGGTCGGGAGCGACCCGATCGACGGGGTTACGTACAGCCCGCGGGTGTCCAGGGTGTACGGCGGGGTGACGCTGGGCAACGCCGAGATCGACGGGGTCGTCTGGCCCTGGCCCAGGCCGATGTCCGTTTTCGGCTCTTGCGGGTAGTACAGGCGGGTGAAATCGGCGTCCTTGAGGCCCGAGAAGTTGGCCGCCGTGCCGTACCGGGTGGCGACCGCGTCGGCCGGGTTCGTCGGCTTGACGGCGTCCTCGGGCCGGGCCTTGGCGACGGCCCGGAGGATCGGCGGGAAGGTGTACGCCATCAGCCGGGTGCCGTTCAGCGTGACGTACACGAGTTCCTTGTCCGCGACCGGGCCGACGCTCGCCGACCCGGGCAGCTCGAAGTCGAACTCGACGACCCCGGTGACGCGGTTGAAGCACAGTAAGCGGGCGACGTTGACGGCGAACACGAAGTCGTCGTTCACGCCCACCGGGTAGGCCGTGGTGTACTGGGCGGGGTACCGGTACGCCCACTGCTTGGCCCCGGTCACGGCGTCGAACGCGACGAGCAGGCCGGAGTGCGTCTGGGCGAACACCTGGGTCGCGTCCACGACCTGGACGGTGGCGACGCCGTCGCGGCCGCTCTGGAGCGGGACGCTGGCGGTCCACTCGCTCTTCAGGTTGAGCCGGTCGAGGAAGGCCGCGTCCGGCGGGGACGCGCTGGTGCGGTACGCCCCTTGCCCGGGGGCGCGGCCGACGAATAGGGCGACCGCCGCGACGCCGAGTAACCCCGCTTGCCCGATCCGCATGGCCTGCCCTCATTGCGCGCGCCGCCGAAGATTCTCCTGAAGATACCACGCCCCGCCGGCCGGGGACAGCGGCAAGCCGCCGGGAAGGCGAGAAGGCGGGCCGGATCGGGCGCGGCCGGTCCGGTTGTACCGGCCGCGCCCCGCCGGACCGGGCGGCCGGCGAGTCCGGGCGTTTTCAATCGCCTTCGCCGGGCCGGTTTGTTACACTCTCCCCCACGCGGCCGGCGACCCGACCGCGTCCCTCCCGGTCGGCACATTTTCGCAGGAGTCCAGTCGCATGAGTTCGCGCATGAATCGCCGCCAAGTCCTCCAGGCCGGCACGGCCGCGGGCCTCGGGTACCTGTTCACCGGCCCCGCCCTGAGCGTCGCCCGGGCCTTCGGGGCCAACGACCGCGTCCGCGTCGCCGGGATCGGCGTCGGCGGCAAGGGCTTCTCGGACATCAAGGACGCCGGCCAGTTCATGGAGGTCGTGGGCTTGTGCGACATCGACGAGTCGGCCAAGCACCTCGGCGCGGCCGCCGCGCAGTTCCCCAAGGCCAAGACGTTCACCGACTTCCGCGTCATGATGGACAAGCTCGGCAAGGAGATCGACGCGTACACGATCTCGACGCCCGACCACACGCACGCCCTGCCGGCCGCGATGGCCATCCGCGCCGGCAAGCACGTGTACGTGCAGAAGCCGCTGACCCGGACCGTGTTCGAGGCGCACCTGCTCCGCAAGCTCGCCGCCGAGCACAAGGTCTGCACGCAGATGGGCAACCAGGGCACGGCCGAGAACGGCCTCCGCCGCGCGGTCGAACTCATCCAGGCCGGCGTGATCGGCAACGTCAAGGAGGTCCACGTCTGGACCAACCGGCCGATCTGGGACCAGGCCCCGAAGGTCGTCGCCCCGCTGGCCAAGATGGACGTGCCGAAGACCGTCCACTGGGACGAGTTCCTCGGGCCGGCCCCCGAGTGCGCGTACAACAAGGGCTACCACCCGTTCGCCTGGCGCGGCTTCTGGGCCTACGGCACCGGGGCCATCGGGGACATGGCCTGCCACACCGCCAACATGGCCTTCATGGCCCTGAAACTCGGCCACCCGTCGAGCGTCAAGGCGACCGCCGAGGGCGTCAACGCCTGGACCTGCCCGAGCGCGGCCAACGTCGTCCTGAAGTTCCCCGCCCGCGGCGACCTGCCGCCGGTCACGCTGAACTGGTACGAGGGCAAGAAGGACGGCCAGAAGCTCACCCCGCCGGCCGAACTCCTCGCCAAGGTGCTCACCCAGAAGGGCAAAGACGGCAAGCCCGAGAAGCTCGTCGATAGCGGATCGATCCTCGTCGGCGACAAGGGCATCCTGTACAGCCCGAACGACTACGGCGCGGCCTTCCGCGTCACCCCGAACGGCCTGCTCGACGGCATGCAGTCCGCCAAGCCCGAGAAGCTGCCGGTCAACGGCGGCGGCGACACCGGGCACAAGAAGGAGTGGTTCGAGGCGATCAAGGCCAACGACCCCAAGAAGGCCCTGTCGAACTTCGACTACGCCAGCTACCTGACCGCCGCGTTCCTGCTGGGCAACGTGGCCATCCGCGCCGGCAAGGGGTTCGACTTCAACGGCGAGACCCTCGAAGCCAAGGGCTGCCCCGAGGCCGCGCAGTTCATCAAGCAGGAAGCCCGCAAGGGTTACGATATGCTGGAAGCCAAGGCGTAAGCTCGAATAAAACCGATTCACCGCAGAGGGCACATGAGGGCGCGGAGAAAGGCGAAAACCGAAGAGAGCTAAAACCGAGTGGGCTTCCCACGCCACCTGCTCACTGCAGTGGCATCCGGTCGCCGAAGGGTTTTAGCACGGTTTAGTGCCTTTCTCTTCTTTGCCTTTCTCATGTGCCCTCTGCGGTGAAATTCCCGTTCACTCTCCCCTCCCCGGGTGTCCCCATGCTCCGCGTCGCCTCGTTGATCCTCCTGCTCGCCCCGTGCGCCGTCCGTGCCCAGGAGGTGCCGAAGGGCGAGTTGTTGAAGTTCACCTTCGACGCCAGCAAGGTCTTCCCGGGCACCACGCGGGACGTGACCGTGTACGTCCCCGCCCAGTACGACGGCAAGACGCCGGCGTGCGTCCACGTCAACCAGGACGGCGTCCAGTTCAACGCGCCCAAGATCTTCGACGACCTCATCGCCGCCAAGAAAATGCCGGTGACGATTGGCGTGTTCGTCGTCCACGGCAAGGTCAAGGCGGCCGACCCGGCGAAGGCCCTCGACCGCTTCAACCGCTCCTTCGAGTACGACGGCCTCGGCGACGGCTACGCCAAGTTTCTGTTGAACGAGCTGCTGCCGTTCGTCGAGACCAAGGCGGCGACCGACGGCCGCAAAATCGTCCTTTCGAAGTCCGGCAACGACCGGAGTATCGGTGGCACCTCGTCCGGGGCGATCGCCGCGTTCACCGCCGCCTGGGAGCGGCCGGACGCGTTCACGCGCGTCTTCAGCGGCATTGGCACCTACGTCGGCTTGCGCGGCGGGCACAACTACGCGACCCTGGTCCGCAAGGTCGAGCCGAAGCCGTTGCGCATCTTCATGGAGGACGGCACCAACGACCTGAACATTTACGGCGGCGATTGGTGGATGGCCAACCAGTCCCTGGAGCGGTCGTTGAAGTTCGCCGGGTACGAGGTCGAGAGCCGCTGGGGCACCGAGGGGCACAACAAAAAGCACGCCACGCAACTCTTCCCCGAGGCGATGGCCTACCTGTGGAAGGGCTGGCCGGAGCCGGTCAAGGCCGGGGCCGGGTCGCCGCAGTTGAAGGAACTGCTCGTGCCCGGCGAGGGCTGGAAGGTCGTCGGCCAGGGCTACCAGTTCACCGAAGGCCCGGCCGCGAACGCCCGGGGCGAAGTCTTCTACTGCGACGTGCCCAAGTCGATCATCTACAAGGTCGGTGCCGACGGCAAGCCGACCCCGTGGAGCACGACGACCAAGAACGCCTCGGGCCTTGCCTTCGGCCCGGACGGCACGCTTTACAGTGGCGGCGGCAGCGGCGTGCAGAAGTTCGACGCCGCCGGCGTGCCGACTCCGGTCACGACCGGCTTCGGCGTCAACGACCTGACGGTCACGCACACCGGCGCGATCTACGCCACGAACCCCGGCCTGCCCGCCCCGGAGCGCAGCCGCATCCAACTCGTCATCGACGGCAAGTCCAAGAGCGTGGACACCGGCCTCGGCTACGCCAACGGCGTGACGGTGTCGCCCGACCAGTCGCTGGTGTACGCCGCGGACAGCCGGTCGCACTGGATTTACAGCTACCAGGTCCAGGCCGACGGCACCCTGGCGTACAAGCAGAAGTACTTCCACTTGCACACGCCGGACACGGCCGACGAGGCGAGCGCCGACGGCCTGCGCTGCGACCGCGACGGCCGGCTCTGGGTGGCGACGCGGATGGGCCTGCAAGTCTGCGACCAGCTCGGCCGCGTCCAGTGCATTCTCCCGACGCCGAACGGCCAGTGCTCGAACCTGACCTTCGGCGGGCCGAACTTCGACACCGTGTACGTGACGGCCAACGACAAGGTGTACAGCCGTACGGTGAAGGTGAAGGGCGCGAACGCCTTCGAGCCGCCGCTCAAGCCCAAGCCGTCCGGCCTGTAAGGCGGAGCCTCCGTGCGCCCGCCGCAGATTTTTGCCGGCGGGCGGCGGAATCGAGTGTAGAAGACTCACGGTGTTCAAGTGTCCACTCTGGCACGCCGTGAGGAGCTCCCCCGTGATCCAAGACCCGTCCCCGCCGCCCGTCTAGCCGCCGCCCCTGTCCGTCCGCGGCTACCGCATCGCCGACCTGCTCGCGCTGGCGATCTTCGCGCTCGGCGTCTACACCGCGTTCCGCAACGGCACGCCGCTGCCCGCGCCGCCGGTCATTTCCGCGCCGCCGGTTGAAGCGAAGTAGCCGACCAACCCCACATCCGACTCGAACTCCCCGGAGGCTTCGCCATGCGATTCCTGACGTGCGCGTGTCTGCTCGCGCTGCCCCTGTCCGCCCCCGCCATCGACGCCGTGCCGCGGCCGGTCGCCCCGGACGGCACCTTCGCCGCCATCGACTTGCCGGCCGCCCGGCACGTCCGCAACATCGGCAGCCAGGTGGACCGCCTCGGCCTGTGCGTGTTCACCTCGGTGCAGCAGGCCGCCGACTGGCACAACGTGTCGCAACTGCTGGGCTTTCAGCGCTGGATGGCCAAGCGGCCCGGCGGCGGGTACCCGGAAAAGCTCGACCGCGAACTCGCGGCGTACTGCGCCGCCCAGGCCCAGCCGACGCCGGCTTACGTCCAACACGTCGGCGGCGACGAGGCCTTTTTGGACCTGGCCGTGAAGACCGGGCGGATGGTGTCGATCACCTACGCCGGGGCCGACGGGTTCTACCCGGGGCCGGTGCTGCACATGGTCAACCTCGCACACCTGGACGCCGAGCAGGGGGCCGTGATCGACAACAACCGGCCGGGGTCGTGGGTCTGGATGACGCGGCGGCAACTGCTCAACCGGTGGCGCGGGCTGACCGACGCCGGGGCGGCGATGGTCGTCCGCGACGGGGCGCAGGTGTTCACCGTCGGCGGCGGGTGGGCGGTGGTGCTGTTGGCCCCGCCGCCCCCGCCGTACTCCCGGCCGCGGGCGAAGACCCCGGACGCCCCGGTCGAAGCCCTGCCCCAGGTCGAGAACTTCGGCCTGCTCCGCCTCCCCGAAGTGCCCGCCCCGCGGCCGGCCGGCGACAACTTCGGCGTGGACGCGACGCGGCTGCGGGCGGCCCAGCGGAAGTACAGCTTGAACGGCACCGAGGTGAGCCGCAGCGTCGCCTTCGCGGCCGTCCTGGCGGACGACAGCGACCGGCACCACCTGACCTTCGTCGGCCTGCCGGTGCCGCCGCTCCCGGCCGGGTTGCGGGACCGCGCCCACGTCCAGGCGTACCCGGTCGGCGCGTGGGAAGTCGCCCAGTTCGACTTGCGGCCCGGGGTCACCCTGCGGCGACCGGCGGCGGACCGCGTCGGCGCGGAGGTGTCGCACGCCGCCGACTTCGACGCGCCCGCCCTCCTGGCGAGCCTCGGCGGCGACCCGCCCCGGCCCGACCCGGCGACGGTCACCCTGACGGCCGACGACCTGACCCCCGCGGCCCGCGCGCGGCTGGACGCCGCCGGCATCGGCACGTTCCGCGTCACCGTCGGCGCGAAGTAACGGCTCCGCCGCAGGCGAATTCTTGTTAGCCCGACGCGCTAGCGAGGGTGGACCGGTCGATGGCAAAGTAGAGGGGGTCGGTGACCGTACCGTCAACGACCCCCTGCACCATCCTCGACCGGTCCACCCTCGCTAGCGCGTCGGGCTAACGCGCCTTCGGCGGTGCTACTTCGTCAGGAACCCGCTCTCGGCGATCGGGGCTTCGATCTCGGTGCCGCGGCGCAGGAGCAACAGCAGCGGCGTCGTCATCGCGGTCGTCACGACGGCCATGACGACGAGGGCGGCGAACAGGGACTTGGGGATGACGCCGAGTTCGTACCCGACGTTGATGACGATCAACTCCATCAGCCCGCGCGTGTTCATCATCGCCCCGACGATCAAGGACTCGCGCCACGGCATCCCGGACGCTCGGGCGGCGAGGGCACAGCCGCCGAGTTTGCCGGCGACGGCGGCCGCGACGACGCCGGCGAGGGCCAGCCAGCCGGCGACGCCGTGGACGCTCGTCACCTCCGTCCGCAGGCCGGTGTACGTGAAGAAGACGGGCAGGAAGAAGACGAAGACGATGTCGCGGAGCCGGGCGAGCACGGCGGCGCGGAACTCGGGCTGGTCGGACAGGGCGACCCCGAGCAGGAACGGGCCGAAGATGGCGAAGATGCCGATCAGGTTCGTGGCCACCGCGCACAACAGCATCAGCACCAGCAGCACGGCCAGCGCGTTGAAGCTCAGGTTGCCGCCGTTCGCCCGCAGGGACCAGGCGAAGTGGCGGACCGCCAGCGGCCGCGCGACCAGCGCGACGACCAGGGCGAAGCCGACGGTTTTGGCGACCATGATCGCCGTGTCGGCCGGGTCGAAGGTCGCCCGGGCGAGCGCGGCGACGGCGGCCAGGAGCACCCAGCCGACGGCGTCGTTGATCGCCGCGGCGGTCATCGTGACGGTGCCCAGGCGGGTCCGCTGGACGTTCAACTCGACCATGATGCGGCCGAGCACCGGGATCGCCGTGATGGCCATCGAGATGCCCATAAAGAGCGTCAGGCCGAACAGCGGGACGGGGCCGGCGGTCGGGTGGGGTTCGAGGTACGGGTGGACGAGCCGCGCCAGGCCGGCCCCCAGCGCGAACGGCAGGGCGATGCCGGCGACCGACACGGCGAGCGCCGCCTTGCCGCGCTCCTTGAGGTGGCCGAACTCGAATTCGAGGCCGATCAGGAACAGCAGGAAGATCAGGCCGACCTGCGAGAAGACCTGGAAAATCTTGGGGAACGCCGCGTCCGCCAGTTCCGGCGGGACGCCGTCGAAGTGCGGCCGGAAGACCGCCGCGGACACGCCCGGGAGCACCCAGCCCAGCAACGACGGCCCGAGCAGCAGCCCGGCGACGACCTCGCCGACGACGGCCGGCTGGCCGACCCGGCGGGCGAGCACCCCGGCGATCCGGGCCGCGGCGACGATGACGATGAGCTGGACGAGGACCGGCTGGAGCAACTCTTCGACGTTCAACTTGGCAAGGCTTTCGGCGGGCGTCAACATCGGCGATAGTCTCGTGGGCAAAGACGGCACATCATTCACCACAGAGTTCACAGAGAACACAGAGCAATCCAAGCGAGAGACAGAGTGCTCCGCCGGTCGCCGGCAACGGGTCCGGCGGTAGCCCTCTTGAACTCTCGATCTTTCTGCTCTGTGTTCTCTGTTGGCTCTGTGGTGAACCGGGTTTTTAGGCCCTCACCAGTTCGGCGTAGGCGGCTTGCAGGCTTTTCGTGATCGGGCCGACGGGGAAGGTCTGGTCGTCGATCTGGCCGACGGCGGTCACCTCGACGGCCGTGCCGGTCACGAACACTTCTTTCGCCGAGCGGATTTCTTCCGGCCAGATGGCGCGCTCGACGACGGTGATCCCGTGAGCGCGGGCCAGGTCGATGACCGTCTGGCGGGTGATGCCGTTCAAAAAGCAGTCGGCGGTCGGGGTGTGCAGCGTGCCGTCGGGCGTGACGAAGAACAGGTTGGCCGAGGTCGCCTCGGCCACCTGGCCGCGGTAGTCGTGCATGAAGGCGTCGTCGTACCCGGCCGCGACCGCCTCGTCCCGGGCCATCGTGCAGATGACGTACAGGCCGGCGCACTTCGCGGCCGTCGGGGCGCTCTCCGGGCTGGGCCGCTTCCACCGGCTGGTCTTCAACTTGATCGCCGCCCCGCCGTAGTACGCCGGCCACGGGAACGCGGCCACGGCGACGTGGACCTTGGTGCCCTTCGCGGACACGCCGATGACTTCGGCCCCCCGCCAGGCGATCGGCCGGACGTACCCCGAGTCGAGCTTGTTCTCGCGGACGACGAGGTCGGTCGCCGCGTCGATCTCCTCGACCGTGTACGGGATCGCCATCGCCACGAGGGCGGCCGAGTCGAGCAGGCGTTGGGAGTGCTGGCGGAGCTTGAACACCTTGCCCCCGTAGCACCGCTCGCCCTCGAACACGGCGTTGCCGTAGTGCAGGCTGTGGGACAGGACGTGGACCTTGGCGTCCCGCCAGGGGACCAGTTTGCCGTTCGTCCAGATCACGCCGTCGCGGTCGTCCAGGGGCAGCAAACTCATCGCGGTCAACCTCAGAAATTCCCGGGGAGGAGTCGCTACGATTCTAGCGACCCGGCCCCGCCCGGCGAACAATGCCCCCGGGGCGCGGCGTACCGAGTGTAGGTCAGAAGTCGGCGGCGCGGTTGCGGCGGGAGGTTCGCATGCGGGGGCGGTTGGTCGTGCTGCTCCTGCTCGCGGGCGGCTTCCTCGTCGGCGGGCTGCTCCTGACCCTGCTCCAGCGGAGCCGGGCGGCCCAGTCGCTCGTCTACTCCGTCAACAACGTCCGCGAGTTGAGCCAGTTCGCGCTGTTGAGTGGGGCCGAGGACGCCCAGCGCGCCCGGGGCACGTTCCCCGCGGACCCGAAGTTCAAGCCGACCCCGCTCGACCGCTTCCGCGAGTTGAACGTTCCCGCCGCCGTGCCCGCCGGGACGGTCTTCCGCCCCGAGTTGCCCCCGGACCGGCGGCTGAGCTGGATCGCCCCGCTGTTGCCGACGTTCAACCAGTCGCGGCAGGACACGGTCGCGCTGTTCGGCGACCTCGACCTGACGCGGCCGTGGGACGCCGAGCCGAACGCGAGTGCGGCCCGCGTCCCGCTCCGCGTCCTGACGAGCTACGCCGCCCCGCAACGGCCGAACCCGAGTGAGCCGGCCGGCACGCAGTTCGTCGGCATCGGCGGGGTCGGCGCGGACGCCCCGACGCTGCCGTTGGGCGCGGACCTGGTCGCCCACCCGCGGGCCGGGTGCTTCCGGTACGACGGCCTGACGCCGTTCGCCGCCGTCGCCGACGGCCTGAGCCAGACACTTCTTCTGGGCGAAGTCTCGACCGACCTCGGCCCGTGGCTCCGCGGCGGGCCGGCGACCGTCCGCACGCTGGACGTCGGCCCCGGGACGCGGCCGGTGATCGGCGTCGGCGGGCAGTTCGGCGGCAACCACCTGGCCGGGGGCATTTTCGGCCTCGCCGACCACGGCGTCCGCGTCCTCACCCCCCGCACCGACCCCCAATTCCTGGCCAACCTCTGCACCATCCGCGGCGGCGACGCCGACCACCTCCCCGGCGAGTAAGCCCCGACCGGCGCGTCGAAGTTTCCGGCCGGGGATGGCCGGCGGTGCGATTCGCGTCTACCACAACGGCGACCGCCCCGTTCTCCCCGGAGTCGATCCGATGCGCCGCCTCGTGAGCTTTGCCGTGCTGTTCGCCGGGTTGACGGCGCTGGCCACCGCCCAGGACGCCACGCCCGACGCCAAGGCGTGGGTGCCGCCGGTCGTACCGGACGGGTGGCGGGCCGTCGCCGGCAAGGACGGCACCTTCCGCTTCGCGCTGCCGAAGGCGACCGTCCGCACCGGGTCGCGCGACCGCACGGTCACGGCCAACGGCGTCCGCTCCCAGACCCTGATCCAGTACGCCACCCTGGCCGACGGCACGGGGTTCGAGGTCCACGTTGCTACGCTCGCCGGGGCGAAACTCAAGGACTTCAAGACCTCGGAGGTCACCGGCCTGTTCCTCGCCGCCGAACAGGACGCGGGCTTCGAGGTGACCCTCGGCAAGGCCGTCGCGGTCGGGGGCTTGAAGGGCCACGAGTACCGGCTGACCAAGGACAACGTGTCGCGGCGAATGTGGGTGCTGCTCGCCAAGCCCCGCCTCGTGTTCCTGAACGTCACCGCGACGGACGAGGACCAGCTCGATTCGGAGGCGGCCGAAACGTTCCTGAAGTCGTTCGTCCTGGTGCCGCCGGAGGTCGTCGCGGCGGCCAACAAGCAGAAGGCGGCCAAGGACGCCAAGCTCGCCAAGGAGAAAGCGGTCACGGACGATAAGGTCGCCCAGGAGAACTTCAAAAAGTACGGCTTCAAGTGGACCCTCGACCTGAAAGAAATGACCGCCCCGGACGCCCCGGTCGTCGGCACGATCGGCGGCCGCGAGTTCAAACCCGACGCGGTCACCCTCACCGGCGGGCAACTCGTTTTCCGCCAGGGTACCGGCTTCTTCGCCGACTTGGAGGCGGGCGCGACGCTGTTCCTCAAGGGCGGCGAAACGATCGAGAACCGGACCTACGAGTTGTCCCCCGCGAAGGGCGTCCCGCAAGGCTCGCCGTTCCTGTACACCGCCGTGCTGGCCAAGGACGCCAAGCTGCCGACGCAGGAGACCTTCACCGGTAAGTACGCCCTCAAGCTCACCTTCGGGGCGAAGGCCGACGACGGCACGGTTCCCGGCACGATCTACCTCTGCGCCCCGGACGCGACCCGGTCGTACTTCGCCGGCACGTTCAACGTCACGGTCAAGTAACTTCACCCTGGGCGACCGCGAAGCGGGATCGGGAGGCTCGGCGATGGGCGGAGAAGCATACTGGTACACGGTGCCGTACAACGAAGACCTCGAAATGGTCCTGGCCGACTTGCGGGAGCGCGAGTTCCGCGCCGGCCGGTACAACCCGGCGATGCCGTTCATCGCCTTCCCGATCACGCCGGCCTCCCCGGCCCCCGGCCCGCGGCACGATTCGATTGAGGACGCCCTGGCCGCGTCCGGGGCGGACGGCACGCGGTCGATCCTCGACATTCATATGATCGGCGACGAGCCGGAATCGTTCACCGCCGGCCCGCTGCCTCCGGAAATCCTGCGGGGACTTTACGGGACCGACCGGCCGACGCGCGCGGCCGTCGAGGCCGACGACAGTTTCACCGAGGAGATCGAGCGCGGCACCGCGGCGTACGTGCTGCTCTACGAGGGCGACACGCCGACGGAAGTCTACTTCGCCGGCTGCTCGTTCGACTGAGCCGCGGGCGTGGGACGGTACGGAAACTGCTTGATCCTCCGACCGACGGTCGGCCGAAACCTTGGGGAGTGCCCTGCGATGGAACCGAAGCTCGTGACGGTTTGTACGTACACCACGGCCGTGCAGGCCGAAGTGGTGAAACTGGCCCTCGAAGCCGAGGGCGTGACCGCGTTCGTCGACGACGCGATCATGGTCACGAGCAGCTGGCTCGCCGGCGGTGCCCTGGGCGGCGTCAAGGTGCAAGTCGCGGAAGTGGACGTACCGGCCGCGATGGCCCTGCTGGCGAGCCACGAGAGTTTGACCAACCCGTCCGGCGACCGGCCGGCGGACGACGGCGTGCAGCGGTGCCTGTCGTGCGGGGCGACGATGCCGGGCGAAGCGACGACGTGCCCGGCGTGCGGCTGGAGTTTCCTGGACGGCGCGAAGCCGGAAGACGCCGAAGTGAAGGCCGACGACGACCCGGTGGCGTGAGCCGGACGGGCGGGCGGATTTTCGGCCGGTGGGGGTTTGGGCAGATCGGGTTGACGGGTTCGGGGAGGCCGGCTAAGCTCGTCCTGGTTCCGGTCGCCGCACCGGCGGGGAAAGGTGTCGCCCGGGTGCGCCTGCGGGCCAAGGAGAGTTCGTGAGCGAGACGACAGCGAAATCGGCCCCGGACCGCCGCCTGAGTGCCGAAGAATTGATGCACTCGATCCGGCAAGGGCTGGAGTCCCGGGACTGGCGGTT
>JANYHV010000253.1 GCA_025362195.1 Fimbriiglobus sp.
GTCGTCGTCAAGGCCGGCGAGTCGCTCCGCGAGAGCTTCCCCAAGCTGCTGGCGAGCGTCAAGTCCGCCGGCGGCCCGGCGCTGGCCGCGAAGTAACTGCGGGAACGTAAAAAGGCCCCGGGCGAGACAGGTGTCTCGCCCGGGGCCTTTTCGCGCCGTTACTTGCCCGGCTTCGCGTCCCCGGGCAGGTTGGTGACCATCGTCGGCGGCTCCGCCGGCGGCTTGACGGGCGTCGTCGGCAGTGCCGCCTTGTCGCCCCCACACCCGGCCGCCAGGACGAGAACGAGCGCTACACCAGCAGTCGAAAATCGGTTCACGTCGGCCTCCACGGTCAAAGTTTCGATCAGTTCCCCGGCTTCGCCGCAGGCGAAGGCGAGCGGGGTCAATTGATGAGCGTGCCGGACGGGTTGACCTGGCCGTCGCGCATCCCGGCGAGGTACTGGAAGGCGAGCCAGTCCGCGGGGAGCGGGCCGGTGAGCTTCTGGTAGTCCGTCGATCCCTTGCGGACCGTGCGGACCGACCCGTCCCCGAAGGTGAAGTTGACGACGCCGGTGTGCTTGCTGTTGAACTGGAACCACGCGGCCTTGGCGTCGCTCATGCCGCCGACGGTCGGCACCGCCCCGTACCCCATCCACGCCCCGGAGTACTCCTTCGGGGCGGTCGTCTCGCCGCCGGTCATCTCGCCGAAGATGAGCGTGTTGCTCGTGCCGTCGGAGATGGCGTTGAGCACCGTCTTCGACCGGTTCGTGAACACGCCCTCCAGCGTCGAGCCGACCGGGTGCGTGCCCCGGCCCGCGCCGCCGGCGACCCCCGTGTAGCTCGTCCGCCCGAGTTGCCCGGCGGTGCTGGCCACGGGCAGGTTCGGCGCGACGTAAAAGACGCCGAGCGGGTACGGTGACACCGGCAGGTTGAAGAAGTGCGTGAAGATGCCGATCCCCTTGGTCGCGGTCTCGGGGCTGTCCGACGGGCACAGGAAGGTCTTGACCCGGGCCGTCCCGGCGGTGAACGCGGCCGTGTTCGTCCACCAGTTCGGCGCGGCCGTCGCGTTGAAGTCGAACATGACCGGCGGGATGGCGCGGTAGATGTTCTCCTGCTCCATCTGCGGGAGGAGGAAGGCCAGCGACCCGACCAGCGAGTTGCCGGTGACGATGACGCCCGTCGAAGTCGATTCGTTGACCCGCGGGCCCATCCACCCCGGGGGCAAGTACCCGTTCGCGCTCTCGTAGTTGTGCGCGGCCAGGCCGAGTTGCTTCATGTTGTTCTGGCAGGTCATGCGGGCGGCGGCCTCCCGGACCTTCTGCACGGCGGGCAACAGCAGCCCGATGAGGATGGCGATGATGGCGATGACCACCAACAGCTCGATGAGGGTGAACCCAACGCGGCGGCGACTCATGGCCTACTCCCGACTCGAAGAGGAACGACGTGAGGGCCGGGCGGGGCGGCCCGGAGAACATTGAACCCGAAGACTCATTCTCACACAACAAGATTGTGAGGGTGTGAAGATTTCGTTCGGATTGGGAATTCCGCCGCCGCCGTTCCCGAGTACGCCGCCGGTGCCTAAACTGTCGCCACGCTGACGTGCCCTGCCCGCCCGGTCCCTCGAAAGGTGTCTGTCGTGAGTTCCGCCCGTTACCTGTTCACCAGCGAATCCGTGTCGATGGGCCACCCGGACAAGGTCGCCGACCAAATCTCGGACGCCGTTCTGGACTTCTGCCTGACGCACGACCCGATGAGCCGCGTGGCCTGCGAGACGCTCGTGACGACCGACCACTGCACGGTCGCCGGCGAGATCACCACGAAGGCCCCGCTGACCCGCGTCGCCGTGGACAAGATCGTCCGCGACGCCATCCGCGAGATCGGCTACACCGACCCCCGCATCGGGTTCGCCGCGGACACGTGCCAGGTGAACTGCCTGCTCCACGCGCAGTCGCCGGACATCTCCGTCGGCGTGGACACCGGCGGGGCGGGCGACCAGGGCATGATGTTCGGGTTCGCCTGCGACGAGACGCGGACGCTGATGCCCCTGCCGATCTACCTGGCCCACCGGCTCGTCGAGAACCACGCCGCCATGCGCCGCGACGGCCGGCTGAAGTGGCTCCGCCCGGACGCCAAGAGCCAGGTCACCGTCGAGTACCTCGGCGACGGCACGCCGGACCGCATCACGACGGTCGTGTTGAGCACCCAGCACGACGAGACGGTCTGCGAGACGGTCGGCGGCAAGAACGTGTTCAGTGAGGCGGCCCGCCGGGAAGTGATCGAGAAGCTGGTCCTCCCCACGCTGAAGGCCGAGCGCCCGGACCTGATCAAGGGCGACATCGAGTACCACGTCAACCCGACCGGCATCTTCCTCGAAGGCGGCCCGCACGGCGACTGCGGCCTGACCGGGCGGAAGATCATCGTCGATACTTACGGCGGCCGCGGCCGGCACGGCGGCGGGGCGTTCAGCGGCAAGGACCCGACCAAGGTGGACCGCAGTGCCGCGTACATGGCCCGGTACATCGCCAAGAACATCGTCGCGGCGAAGCTGGCCAAGCGGTGCGAGGTGCAACTGAGCTACGCCATCGGCCACCCCGACCCGCTGTCGATTTGGGTCGGCACCGAGGGGACGACGGCCCCCGGGGTGACCGAGGACAAGCTCGTCGAGTTGATCCGCGCGCACTTCAAGCTGACGCCGAAGGGCATCATCGAGACGCTCGACCTGCGCCGCCCGGTCTACCGGGAGAGCGCCCGCCACGGCCACTTCGGCCGCGAACTCCCCGAGTTCACGTGGGAGAAGACCGACAAGGCCGAAACCCTGCGCAAAGCCGCCGGCGTGTGAAGCGGGTTCAGACCGGGGGGTCGTCGGAGCCTGCAAAGTAGCCTAACAAGTCTTCGTTCCCGCGGATGGCGAGGCGCTTCGCGGAGTTCAAGTCGAGGAAGGGGATCAACGCCCGGCCGACCGGGGTGCGACCGACGAGCTGGTAGCCCGACCACTCGAAGTGGTCGCGCCATGTCAACTGTCGCGGGCTAAAGAGCCCAACCGCGTCCCCGCTTAGCGGGTCGTGTGCCTCCACACGGTCCGACTTCGACAAGTTGCAAGCGGGGCAGGCCCAGGCCAAGTTGTCCACCTCATCGAGGCCGCCCAGGCTGGTCGGCACGACGTGTTCCAGATGGAATGGACCGAGCTGGCCTACCTCAACGAGGCGACAGTATTCGCAACGGCCGGCCGCCCTGAGTACGACCGCCCTACGCTTCTTAGCTTTCGAAAAGCGGTTTCGGGGGGCCGTCGCCGGATGGTTTCTTCACGACGTGCGCGGAAACGTTGCCTGGATCGCCTCGGTAAGTACCGACTGAAGGGTGTCGAAGAACTCATGGAGCCTCCCGAATTCGCTACGCTCGTCGGGCGTGAGCGTTCCTTCGGTGTTCTTGCCCATCAACTCTTGAAGTCGAAGGCTCTGCGCGGCGGGCCTCAGGCTCGGGATGCGTCGGCGGGTCAGGGCACGCGGCTCGCCCGCGAACCGGGGCGACAGCCACGCCGTCGCCAGTTGCGTCATCCCCGCGAGGTAACGCGGCCCGACGGAGGACAGGAGGGCGTGATACCTCGGGAGAAGGGCCGCCGCACGGCCCCCATCGTCGGGGAGACTCGTGAGCCAATTCCAGGTCGAGATCCAATCGACGAGGGGTATACCGCAGTGCCAGGCATTAAGACACTCCGTCTGCCGATGCGCATCGTTGAGTGGGGTAGTGCTGATGCGCAAACAGACGCGCTCAAAAATCGGGATGTCGGCCGCGATGAATGCTTCGAGCTGATCGAGTTGAGACACGGCTCGTAGTAGGCTGTCGGGCGCGATGGGACGTAGCGGGGCGAGTCCGGCAGTCAGTAAGCTGCGCGTGGCCGGCAGCAGCACCTCTCGCAACTGACGCCCGTCGGCCAGGTCTACGGTCGTACTCATCGCCCACCTCGTTTCTCGGGGCATTGTACCGCACTGCTCCGGGTCACGCGCCCGGGAGTTTGCCGCCGGGGTCATCTTGTCGATGATGCCGGGCAGGTACTTGGCCAGCTTGCCCGCGACCTGATCGACGCGGGTGCCGAGGTTGGCCGCCGTTTCGTACCGGCCGGGGTGCGACCGCTCCGTTCGCCGGGCCGTCTCGATCGCCTCGTCGTGCCGGCCGGTCTTGTCGTAGGCGACCGCGAGGTCGTCCAGGAGGGCCGCGTCGGCCGGGGCGGACTCCAGGCGCTTGAGGCGGTCGTCGATCCGCCAGCGGTAGAACTCGGGCGAGTGCCGGAGGAACTTCCCGGTGATGAGTTCGAGCGTCCCCGGGAAGCGCGCCCGCTCCATCTTGATCGTGTCGTAGTCCCACGAGCACGCCGCGACGACCGACGGCACCAGGAGCCCGGCGAGCACGGCCCCGACGGCGTAACGCACGCGCTGAGACATGGCGAACTCCTCCGCAACCCGATGGGGCGTCCGGCTCCATCCTCCCGGCGGAGCACGCCGACCGCAGGCGGAAAGTCCGCGTGCCGCGGTCGAGGAACTGGGGTCAGTGTGCGTGGCGTCGGCGAGCGGTTTCCGCGTGGCGGTTAGCCGGTCGGAATACCTTCGCCGACCGTGGCGGTCCCCGACGCACTGACCGGCCCTGGACTTCAGCCCCGGGCTTTCGGGTTGCGGGGTTGGGAGGGCAGTTCCAGACGGCAACAGCCGAGGTTCAGGGCGTCCGTCGAGACGCCCGCCGCGACCGCGTCTTCGAGGATTCCCGGCCGCAGGGAGTACCAGACGAACCGCCCTTGTTTCGTCCCCTCGACGAGGAGGGCGTGCTTGAGGACGGTGAGGTGGTGCGACACGTTGACCGCCGGGATGCCCAGCATGGCGACGATGTCCGTCACGGTTCGCGGCCCGTCCACGAGGAACCGGACGACTTTGAGCCGCTCCGGGGCGGAGAGGGCGGCGAGCAGTTGGGCGCACCGCTGCGGGTCGAGGGGGTCCTTCTTCGGCACGGCACGGCACCAACGGTCCGGGGGAGAGTCCTTGCGATTGTACCCCGGCGGCGCGGGGCGGCACCGGCTCAATACTTCCGGGAAACACGGTGGCGACCGGGACGGCCCCCGGTATCATCTTGACTCCAGGGCAGGAGTCAACTCGATACCCGCCCGCCCGTCACCCCGCCGGAGGCCCCCCGTGCCGCGTCGCCCCGCGTTCACCCTCATCGAATTGCTCGTCGTCATCGCCATCATCGCCGTCCTCATCGGCCTGTTGCTGCCCGCCGTGCAGAAGGTCCGCGAGGCCGCCGCCCGCATCAAGTGCCAGAACAACCTCAAGCAACTCGGCCTCGGCCTGCACAACTCCGAGAGCGCCAACGGGTTCCTGCCGTCGAGCGGCCAGGGGACGAACTACGCCACCACCCCGCCCTCGGTGGCGTTCGAGTTGCACTCCACCTACACCCTGCTGCTGCCGTACCTGGAACAGGACAACGTCTTCCGCCAGTTCGACATCACGAAGGCGTACAACGCTACGCCGGGGAACCAGGCGGCCGCGAAGGCGGTCGTGAACCTGTTGATTTGCCCGAGTAACCCGCTCCGGCCCGAGCCGCGGGACGCCCAGGGGTACGGCTGCACCGACTACGGCCCGGTCTACTACGTGGACGTGGACCCGGTGACCGGGGTCCGCAACAAGTTGACCCGGGCCGACGGCGGGCTGATCCTGGGCAAGCAGTCGGTCCTGTCCATCACCGACGGGACGAGTAACACCATCGCCATCGGGGAGGACGTGGGCCGGAACGAGACGATGACCATGCCGTACCCGGACCCGCTCGGGGGCCTGCGGCAGATCCACCGGTGGGCCGAACCGGACTGCGCGTACGGCGTCTCGAAGGGCGTCAACACCAACAAGTCGCCGTTCGGCGGCCCCGCGGCCTGCCCGTGGGGGACGAACAACTGCGGGCCGAACGAGGAGATTTTCAGCTTCCACCCGGGCGGGGCGCACGTCGTCTTCTGCGACGGGCACGTCGCCTACTTGAAGGAGTCGATCGACCCCCGGACGTTGCGCAAGCTCGTCACCCGCGCGGGCGGGGAAGTGGTCTCCGAGTCCGACAACTGAGCCGGCGAAATCTCCCCGTCGGTGCGCCCGGACGTCAACCGGGCGCAGCGACGGCACGACGGGCGGGAACAGCCCACGCGAGCGCCGAGTCCATCCGCGCGGGTTGCCGTTCCATTCCAGTCGTCGCTTAAAGCAGCGCGTCGAGTTCGTCGACGAGGGTCTCGAAGCGGGTCAGGGCGGCTTCGACGGGGGCGGGGGTGGACATGTCCACGCCGGCGTCGCGGAGCAGGTCGAGGGGGTCCTTCGACGACCCGGCCTTGAGGAAGTTCAGGTAGGCGTCGAGTTCCGGCTTGCCGCCGGTCGCCACGCGGTCGGCCAGGGCGATCGCGGCGCTCAACCCCGTGGCGTACTTGTACACGTAGAAGGCGCGGTAGAAGTGCGGGATGCGCAGGCACTCCAGTGCCAACTCGTCGTCCAGGGCGAAGCGCGGGCCGAAGTACGCGTCCAGGAGTTTCTTGTACTCCGCCTTCAAGGCGTCCAGGGTTAACGGCTCGTTGCGCTCGGCCAGGTCGTGAATGACCGTCTCGAACTCGGCGAACATCGTTTGGCGGATAATCGTCCGGCGGATGTCGTCGATCTCGCGGTTCAGGAAGTACGCCTTTTCGCGGTCGCTCGTGGCGTGCTTGACGAGGTGCCGGCCCAAGAATTGTTCGTTGAACGTGCTCGCCACCTCGGCGACGAAGATCGTGTACGCGGAGTACTGGTACGGTTGGCCCTTCGAGTAGTACGAGTGCATACTGTGCCCGGCCTCGTGGGCCAGGGTGTACACGTTGTCCAGGACTTCGGGCTTGTAGTTCATCAGGATGTACGGGTCGCTGTCGTAGCACCCGCTGGAGAACGCGCCGGAGTGCTTGCCCTTGTTCTCGTACCGGTCGCACCACCGGCCGCGCAAGCCCTTCGTCAAGGCATTCGTGTAGTCGCTGCCCAGGATGCTTAACGAGTCGATGACCAGTTCGACCCCGGCGTCCCACGGCGTCGTCTTTTCGATGTCGCTCAAGATCGGCACGTACACGTCGTAGAAGTGGACCGCGTCGAGCTTCATCGCCCGCTGCCGCAGGTCGTAGTACTTGTGGACCGCCGGGAGCTTGTTGCGGACGGCGATCAAGAGGTTGTCGTACACGGTCGCCGGGACGTTGTCGGGGAACATCGCGGCGGCGCGGGCGCTCGGGTAGTTGCGGACGCGGGCGGTGAACACGTCCTGCTTGACGCTCCCGGCCAGGGTCGCGGCCAGGGTGTTCGCGTGGTCGGTGTACTCGGCGTAGTACTGGTGGAAGGCGGTCTTGCGGACGGCCCGGTCGGGGTGTTCGAGGCACTGCATGTAGCTGCCGTGGGTCAGCTCGATCGTCTTGCCCGGGCCGACTTCGATCGTACCGAACTTCAGGTCAGCGTCGAGCAGTTGGTCGAACACGTTGTGCGCCGTCTGGCCCGTCTCGGTGGCCAGGGCCAGGACGCGCTCCTCGGCCTCGGACAGGGTGTGCGGCTTGAACCGCTGCAGGCGGTCCAGGGTCAGCCGGTGCGGGGCGAGGTCGGGCGACGCGAGGTACGCCGTCATCGTCGCTTCGGGGATCGCCAGGACCTCGGGCCGGAAGTAGCTGCCGGCCTCGGCGGCCTTCGCGGCGACGCCCACGAACCGGGCCTTCATCCCCTGGTACGGGCCGCACGCCACGTCCTCGGTCGTCCGCAGGAAAGCGTAGGTGCCCAGGCGGTCGGCGGCGCGCTCGACGCCCAGGTCGAAGTCGAGTCCGGCCCGCAGCGCGGCCGCACTCGCGCCGAGCTTGCCCTTGTGCCCGGCGTACCCGGGGATCGTCGCCTCCCAGGCGGCGAAGTCGGCCTCCCAGGCGGCGTCGGTCGGGTACAGGCTGGCCAGGTCCCAGGTGTCGGCCGGGGCCACTTCGGGCCGGGTCGGCAGTCGTTCCGTCGTCGCCATCGGTTATGCGTCCTTCGGCAAAAGGGAAGAATCGAACCGCCGCCAGGCCCGCAGCGTCCGCCACGCGACGAGCATGGCCAGCGCCCAGTGCAGCGTACTCACGCCCAGGTAGAGTTGGTGCCAGCGGCGGAAAAGTTTGCGGTCCAGGACCGTCCCCGCGTCGGCGTCCAGGAGGGCGTCCATTTCCGGGTGGACCGCGAACAGCACGACCAGCAGGACCGCACAAACGGCGACGAGCCGGCCGCGCCACCGGTCGCCGCGGACGGCCAGGCAGTCCCAGGCGAGGGCCGCGCACCAGAGCACGCCGAAGGCGTTCAGCCAGACGGTGACCTGCTGGGTGATGAACCCTTGCAGGCGGTCGGACCCGAGTTGCTCCGCGCCGACGGGGACGACGACGCCGCCGTACACGACGAACCCGCCCTGCCAAAGCAGGAAGGCGTGAACGACAATGAAGCGCCGCAAGATTTCGACCATTCGGCGGAACCCGACGAGAAACGGTTGCCCGGACGCGCGATATCTTACAATATTGCCGAGTCACTCCCCCCGCGAGGCCGACCGATGCGATTGCTGTTCACCGCCCTCCTTCTCTCCGGCCTGGCCGGCCTCGGCGTGGCCTGTTCCGCCGCCCAGGACCCCGCCAAAGAGACCGCGAAAGAGAAGGACAAGGGCAAACCGGTCCCGCTCAAGGTGGGCGACGCGGCCCCGCCGATCACCGTCCAGAAGTGGCTCAACGGCGGCGAAGTCAAGGGGTTCGAGGCGGGCAAGGTGTACGTCCTGGACTTCTGGGCGATCTGGTGCGGGCCGTGCATCCAGGCGATGCCGCACCTGAGCGAACTCGCCAAGGAGTACGCCAAGGCCGGCCTGGTCGTCTTCCCGGTGACGACGACGGACAAGCGGAACACGCTCAAGCAGGTCGAGGAGTTCGTGGCCAAGCGGGGCAAGAAGCTCGGCGTGCCGTTCGCCGTGTGCGAGACGGACGTCATGGACAAGGCGTGGTTCGAGGCGTCCGGCCAGCAGGGCATCCCGTGCTCGTTCGTCGTGGACAAGCAGGGCAAGGTCGCGTTCATCGGCCACCCGATGGAACTCGACGAGGTGCTGCCGATGGTCCTCGACGGGACCTGGAAGGGCGAGGCGAGCGTCAAGGCGATCAAGGCGGCGGACGACGAACTCGAAGCCGTCCAGGCGACCGCCGAGAAGGACGCCGGGGCGGCCCTCGCGGCCCTCGACGCCTTCGGCAAGAAGTACCCCAAGCGGACGGCGACCCTCGGGTTCGTCAGCACGAAGCTCGTGACCCTCATGCAGGCCAAGAAGTTCGACGAGGCCAAGGCGGCGAGCGAGCAACTCCTGGCCGACGCGCTGAAGACCAAGAAGGGCACCTTCCTGCAAGTGGTCGGCGGCGTCTGGGGGGCCAAGCAACTCAACCCGGACAAACTGCACCTCGACTTCGTGACCAAGGCGGCGGACGCGGCCGTGGCCCTGGACGACAAGGACGCGGTCACGGTCTTCCGCGCGGCCGCCGCCTACGACACCGTCGGCAACCCGGCCAAGGCCGCCGAACTCGGCGCGAAGGCGATCGACCTGGCCGACGACGACGACATGAAAGCGGCCCTCAAAGAAGCCGTGGCCAAGTTTAAAAAGTGACGCCGCCCTCCCCGCGGAGCCTACCATGATCCGGACCGCGACGGCGACGCTCGTGCTGGCCCTGGCGACCTGCGTCGCCGGGTGCGCCAAGGTCGAGCAAAAGGCGGCCTACCGCCGGCAGTTGAACGTCGGCGATCCCGCCCCGCCGCTGACCGCCACGCGGTGGCTGAACGGCGACCCGGTGCCGCGGTTCGAGCCGGGCAAGGTGTACGTCCTGGACTTCTGGGCGACGTGGTGCGGGCCGTGCCTCCAGGCGATGCCGCACCTCGCCGACCTGGCCCGGGAGCACGAGGCGGCGGGGCTGGTCGTCATCCCGGTGACGACGGTCGGCGGCCGCAACTCGCTCAAGGCGATCGAGGAGTACGTCGCGGCGAACGGCCCGGGCTTCGGCCTGCGGTTCGCGGTGTGCGAAGACCGGCGGATGGAAGTCGCGTGGTTCGCCGCGGCGGGCCAGGAGGGCATCCCGTGCTCGTTCGTCGTCGATCGCGCGGGCCAGATCGCCTTCATCGGCCACCCGATGGACGCGGACGGCGTGCTGACCGCCGTCCTCGCCGGGACCGGGCCGAACGACGCGAAGTGACGGCATGAACCCCTGACCGGCCGACCGAGGGAACCGATGGAAGTGCCGTGTCCGAACTGCCACGCGGTCTTGCGCGTGCCCGCCGAAGTCGCCGTCGCGTCCGCCGGGAAGCGGGCGAAGTGCAAGAAGTGCGACCACCGCTTCCCCCTGCCCGGCGTCCCGGCGGACCCGGCCGCGAACGACGGCTCGGTCCTGCTCAGCGAGGCCGACAAGCCGGCCGCGCCGCCCGGCAGCCCGTTCGGGTTCGACGAGGGGGACGCCGTCGTCGCCGTCCGCAAGCCCGGGTCGGTGGCCAAGCACAAGCTGAGCGCCGACGCCCCCCGGCCGGCCGCACCCGCGAAATCGGCCAAGTCGCTGCTCCTCCTGCTCGGCGGGGCCGTCGTCCTGGTCCTGGCCGGGGTCGGCGCGACGGCCGCCGTCTTCGTCCTGGTCCTCAAGCCGGCCGCCCCGGTCGCCGAAGCCGCGCCCCGCAAGGAGAAGGCGAAGGAGCCGGCCAAGGAAAATGCGAAGGCCGCACGCCCGGCCGGGGGCAAGGTGCCGCCGAACGAGGCGGTCCTGGCCCCGATCCCGCCGCCGCCCGACGACAACCCCAAACCCGCCGCCGCTGCCCCCGCCGCAGCCCCCGGAATGGTCGCCAAGGCCGCGGTTCCGGCGGCCGGGAAAGTCGCACCGCCGCCGGCCGGCCAGGCCGTCGGCATGATCGCCTTCGACAAGCTGCCCGCGCCCCCGGCCGGCCCCCGCAAGCTCGTCGCCCCGGCCCGCGCGAGCATCCCCCTCGACGCCCCGCTCGACGCCGTGCTGACCGTCGCCTTCAGCACGACGCGGCCCCAAGTCGTCGCCGTCTTGTGGCGGTCCAACGCCGGGTTTCAAGGGGCGGGCGGCAAGGACGCGCTCGACGTGTACGCGGCCACCGGTGCCCGCACGGCCCGCCTCGTCCTGGCCGCGGACGGCCTGCCCGCCGGCAAGCCGCGCCTGTTGAGCGTCAGCCCCGACGGCCAGCACGCGGCGACCGAACTCCCGGCCGGCAAGCTCACCGTCTTCCACCTGAGTAGCGGCAAGGCGAAACTCGACGGGGTCGATCCGTTCGCCGACGCCCCGGACGCCAAGGGCCTCGCCGTCGTCGCCTTCCTGGACGACGGGCACGTCGGCGTCCTCGACCGGTCGGGCAACGGCCAGAGTTGGGCCGTGGCCACCGGCAAGGGGGTCGCGGCCGCCCCGCCCCGGCCGAAGCGGACGGCCTTCGGTACCACCTTCAGCGACATCGTCAACGGGGTCGCGGTCACCTACGTCGGCCCGACCGCGACGCAGGTGGCGATGACCCCGACCGCCGTCGCCGGCCTGGACGCGGCCCAGCCGAGTTTGAGCGCGGCCGGGTTCAACGCCGCGGCCGGGGCGACCGCCGTGGCCCTCGACGGGACGGGCAAGGCGGTCGCCGCGCTGTTCCCCGGCAAGACCCCGGCCGACGGGTTCGCGCTCCTTTTGGGTAAGCCGGCCGACCCCGCCCCGCCCGGCCCGCTGGGCTTCCCCGCCGCCGCCGGCCCGGCCGACGACGTCCGCTTCCTGGCCGGGGACGCCCTCGTCGCCGTGCAGTCGAACAAGCGGACGGCGACGACGCTCCTGGACGCCGAGACCCGCACGGCCGTCGCCTACGTCACCGCCGCCGGGCCGACGGTGCAGTACGGCGACCCGGCCGGCCGGCGGCTCTGGTGGCTCCTGCCGGACGCGAAGGACGCCAAGAAGTCGCGGCTCCTCGCGGCCAGCGCCGACTTCGACGACTACCAGGCGACCCTGACCGAAGCCCGCGCCGCCCGCCAACCCGTCGCACTCCTGTTGACCGAAGCCGGGATCGAAAAGTAGGCCGCTACCCCCCGACGGTCGGCCCGCGTAAACTATCCCGGGCGTTCCGCGGAGGGGGTCGAGCGATGCCGGTCGGTTTCTCCTGGGTCGATCGGCCGCACCTCGCGGGGCTGGCCCGGCCGGACGGCCCCGACGACCTGGCCTGGCTCCGCCGGAACGGCATCGACGTGCTCGTGTCGCTGACCGAGGCCCCGCCCGACCGCCGGGGGGTGAACGACGCCGGCCTGATGACCGTCCACGTCCCGATCCCGGACATGACCGCCCCGACCGTCCGCCAGTTCGAGTTGTGCGTCGAGACGATCGCGAAGGCGAAGCGGTCGGGCATGGGCGTCGCCGTCCACTGCGCCGCCGGGAAGGGCCGGACCGGCACAATCCTCGCCGGGTACTTCGTCGCCGCCGGGATGCCGGCCGACCGGGCCATCGAGCACGTCCGCGACCTCCGCCCCGGGTCGATCGAGACCCCCGAGCAAGAAGACGCCGTCCGCCTGTACGCCCTCCGCCGCCCGAACCTGGCGTAACCCGCGTCCGGAGGCCCGTCGAGGACCGAGAAGACGACGCGGTCGAAGCGGTGCCGAAAATGACAAACTGACCGAGTCTGACAATTTCCCGAAGTATTCCGTTGACGGCCCGTTTTCGCCCGGTTAATGTCTGTGCTACTCACCCGGGGAGCCTTACTCACCCGGGGAGCCTTAC
>JANYHV010000270.1 GCA_025362195.1 Fimbriiglobus sp.
ATCGAGCGACATACCGAGCGGACGCCCTCCGGCACCGACTTGCTTAATCGTGGCCGGGTCGACCGCTTTCGGCTTGATTGCCGCGCCGCTCGATTGATGATACGCCGCCGTCAGAATGGGCACGGCCCGTTCGTCTTTGAAGCGTCCGAGTGCATCGATTGCCGCCACCCGCACGACGGGACTCGGGTCCGATGTCGCCGCCTGCGATAGCAACTCGATCGCTTGTTCTTGATCCTGCACGTTCCCGGATAATGCCGGTTCCTTCAGCTTTCGCATCGCTTTCGCGCGTTGATCGCCTTCGGGGCTGGTGCGCATGACCGTCATCGGGTCTTCGCTTTTGAACATCGTGTGAAACGGCTCTTTGCGGAACCGCCGACTCGTGATCGTGTCCCACGTGCCCGCGCAACCGACCAGAGCCTGCGTTGCCACCATTGCCACCACCACCCGCAGTAACGATCTCGCCACGGCAACACCCCCCACGTACGACCCAACCCACGAAAGATGCGGTCGAATATCGCGAAGCGGGCCATCGGTCAACATCAGGTGGCAACTCGGCTGGGATCCGACGACACCGTTCGATTGCACTGCGGTGATTTGGTAACATGGGAATGAACGAAGTGACGCGGAACTCGTGAAATCCACATGACCCAAGTGATTGCAGAATATTAGTGAGTGATAATCATGCCCCGATACATCGACCCGCACGAATTAAGTTCGGGCGGTGTCGCCTAAAGCTCTTGCTGGCAAGGAGTTTAGGCGATTCGCGTTTTTGGGCGTGTCGGGCGAATTGGCTACCGATTCCACAGAACTCGTGACTAATTCGTGTTGGCGAAAACCGCTGAGAAACGTGCCTGCGAACGGGCTTTTGGGCCGGTAGAATGAATGGAACGAAGAGAAAGGAGCAATGTCATAAATGCGGTGCTGGAGGGTTTCATCCGCAATAGCTGGGTCGAGGTGGATGAGCCGATGGACTAGCCAGAAGGTACCGAAGTCGAGGTCGCACGGGAGGCCACCGGTCTTGCACGGTTTCTGGGTCAAGGTTTGCCGCTGTCGAGGTCGAACCTCAAGCCGA
This sequence comes from Fimbriiglobus sp., assembly GCA_025362195.1. GTDB lineage: Bacteria > Planctomycetota > Planctomycetia > Gemmatales > Gemmataceae > Fimbriiglobus. The sequence goes on from JANYHV010000270.1 coordinate 1,073, forward strand.
CCGACAAGCTGGAGCTAGCGTCCGGGGGGCTATAGTCGCCCGCCAGTTGTGTCCCATCGAACCGGAGCCGGAGCGCGAAGTCGGTGGCCAGCGGTTTGATCTCGACTGGCTTTCTTCGCAGCGGAGAAATGAACGGGCGCTCGACTGGTTGCTCGGGCACCTGCACTGGCACGTCGATTACAACCTGGCCCGACGGCAGGCAAGCCAGGGTGCCAGGGCGGCGGCACTCGCTGCCGTCGGCGATCACCACCACGGTCAGTTCGCGAGTCTCGGGGCGAAAATTCTCGACCCGCAGCTTCAGCTCGCCCGCCAATCGCAGTTTCGCGGTGGTCCGCTCGCGCAGGACCGGTGCCGGGGCCTGCGCCTTCCAAGTGCCGGCGTAAGTCAGGCCCCTACGAAGTTCGGCGACCGCGGCCAAATCGCTGGCGTCCGCCGCGGCGGTCGAGGCTTTGTACGCCTGCCGAAGCGCATTTCCACTCGCCAACCGACAGACGAGAACACGTTGCCGCCCGAGGCTGTCCCCGCCGAACGTGATGTCGGCGACAGACGTTTTACTGGCCTGCCCTTCGGTGAGCCGGTAAATGTCCTTCTCACTGGGGGTGAGCTGGTCCGGACTGCGGGGGAACGGCGACAAGCTCCGCGGGTTGGTCGTGGGTTGCAGTTTTGCTTTTGGGCTGCCGGCGGCCTCGTCCCCCGGCCAGTTGATCCAGACGCCCTGGAATTTGTCCTGCGGCCTGGACGCCCCGCCAGCGAACCGCCACCAGCGGTTGGGGTCAGCCGGGTCGAACACCAGCACAGACACGGCATTGGTTTCAGGGTTGCGGCCTTCCACGACGACCGCGAGCTTACGCAGGTCGGGCGTTTTAGGTGCTGGCTCACCAAGTTTGGGCTGCTTGGTCTCCTCGTAAACGTAGATCAGGCCTGGTTTGAGCATCCGGTCCAGGGCGATGCCGGTCCGTTTCACCTCGGCTTGAAAGTACCCTACCGGGTTTTCCAAAAGCGTTTTCCCCCGCGCGGCGGCCTCGCTCTTGGGGAGGTAATCGCCGACGCGCTGGGCCTCCTGCCTGGCGAACGCCCACAGGGGCGATTTGACTAACTTCGCCAGCCCCTCCTCGGTCGGTGCCCGGCCGTCCTCGCCCCTGAGCCGCTGGTAGAGGTTGTCAAGCGTTTCGTCTGCCGCCGCGGCGGCCCGTTCGGGGAACGTGACTGATTTCCGCGTCTGTCGGCCCTCGGCGGACCACGCCGCGTGCCGAATTTCGACATAGGAGTCGAGCTTCGAGTACCGTGACAAGTCCGCGATCAGTTCGAGCGCGTCATCGTGCGGCAACAGGTTCAGCAGGCTGATTCCCGACTCGCGGCCGGTCAGCGGATACTTGCGTGGCTTGACGTTGTGGCCAAACTGCGGCACCAACCAGACCGATTGTTCGGGTTCAAACGTGGGCAGAAAGTAGACCTTCAAGCACGATGGCTCCGGGGCCGACTGGCCGGAGAGCAGTTCGACGACCACCGTGACCTGGCTAAGCTTCTGTCCGGATTTGTTCTTCACGCTGAGGCTATTGGTCGCGGCGTTCACGACCAACTCCAGCCCGCCCTTGGGCAGCGCATCAGTGGGGTAGATGTCGTCCAGGTAAGGGAGCATCGCCTCCCAGGCGTTCTGGCGCGCCTGCCCCATGATCATGTCATCCGATTGGGCGATGCGGGTCAGCAGTTGAGACTTGCGTCGGTCGTACTGAAACTCCGCCGTCCTCACATTCTTCTGGCCGTCGTCCACCTTCAACCGCCGCCCCGATGTGGAGTCGTACTGATCCACCTCTCGGATGTACCCGCCGCGCGCGGCCGTGGCTTGAACCTCTTTCAGGTTCGCTTCCGAACTTCGCACGAGGGCCTTGAGTTCCTCGGCACTGGCCGCGGATTTCTTCACGCCATCGTCCAGGCTGGCCCGCGCCGAGGCGATCATCTTGTGCTTGCCAGCGGGCAAGGCCGCAATCGCCTTCTGCAAAGCGGCAGCGTCGGTGGCGATTCCCGCGGGCACCTCTGGCTTGTCCTTGCCGGCTAGCTCCTTCGTTGAATAGGGCATCGACAGGGTCAGCGCCAGCTTTGGGTATGCGGGCGGCAGCGCGCGGGCCTGGGCACCAAGTGCTATGATCACAAGTAGGGCGGAGACTTGTCTGACGGCCATGTAGCAACTCCCCAAGCAATACTCTTGCGAACCCACAGTGCCAAACCGACACGGAACTTGGCCTTGGTGCGGCATTGCAAGCTCACTGTAGTTAGGAACGGTCAAGTGTAGCAAACGCTGTGCGATCGATTTTATCAGGGTACAGTATTCCCACTCCGCGTTCGACCAGTTAGCGGATTACGCCTTCGCGCAGACCAGACAGTCCGAAGTTGGCCAGGCATAGGAGTAACGAACAGGCTGCCAACGGCGATCCTCCCGGATAAAATTGTATCCGGTGGTGCTTGACAGTCACCCCGTAGGCGAATAGTCAGACGAGTTTTCACCGGCTGCTCGTCGGGTGGGCGCAGTCTTGATGTATCTTCGGCCAGCTTTCGGCTGGCACTTCATTGCACAAGCAAGTTTGGCAAGGAGCGAGCCTCAATCGACCGGCACAAAACGGCAATCCGGCGCGGTGACTTTTCGCGGCCAGTCAAGTGCTTTTCTCGGGACAATCTAGTCGGGGGTAAGATAATCTTCTTCGATTATGGGTGCGGTCGGGCTTTGTTTTGAAATGTCATCGCCTGCTGAATCTGCGACTCTTCGCCTCACATCCTGCATCTTTGCCACTTCCTCCCCTGCCTTTCACGCCGTCGGCCGTCGGGGTGTAGCTATCGCGGGGTTCGCAGAACCATCCCCGTGATGCGGAACCCCAGAGGCCATAGGCGTGTGCTGGAGGAGTTTTACCACGTCACGCTTGAAGCCAGAGGGGGCAGCAGGAGCGGGGGTGCCTTAATCGAAAAGGCTCATCTGCTTCATGACCTGCCGACGCTGCGTTACTTGCTCTACGTGCCGTGGCTGCTCGACAACCGATGCCTTTGCCACCGCTGGCAAGGCGATCACATTGCTTCCCGCCGTGTCACCGGATTCATCATCAGTCACCGGCTCCACCTTCGTCCTTGTGATGCGTGCCGTCACTGGCTTCTCTGCCCTCGCCGCTGGCTTGACTCCGATGCGTGCCGCTGACACCTCCACCGCACTTGATGCCCGTAGCGCCTTAATCTGCCCGTCCAGCTCCTGTGTCGTCGGCTCGCCTTCTTCTGGTGGCTTGCCCGAGAGTGAGGCTTTCAGCTTGTCGCGTAAGTCAGAAAGCTGCCTTTCGTATTCAGCATGCTTGAATACTCCACCAAGTCGGTTCTGATAATCGACGAGCTGGCCTTCCGCAACGGCCTTGTCTTGCTCCGCCCGCTCCTGTTCGAGGGCGTACCCGCTGGCGATGCGGTCGAGGGCGTTCAGCAGTGCCGATCCCTTCGCGCCTTCACGCAGTTCCGTCCGGCGAATCACTTGCCCATCGAGGTAGGCATCTGCCCCGCCAAGAGGATGCACAATTACGCCGAATGCAAATCCACGGTAAGTACCCATCGGCACGGTGCGGGTTTCGCTCACCTGATTGGGTAGGCGTTCCAGCTTGGCGGTGAGTGCTAGCACCGCTTCTTCACGGTTCATGGCTCGGTTGCCCACCATCACGCCACCCTGCTTTTCCAGCGTGGCCATATCCTGCATGAGGCACTCGCTTCTACGGGCGTAGCTCTTGATGCGGTCGGGGAGTTCCTTAAGGTTGCGGCGGGCAAGGTATTGCTCGTCGGAATGGTTCTTCCGCAAGATGGCCAAGCGTTGAAGCTCGGCATCGGTTTCAGCAAGGGTAAGCACCGCTGGGTTGCCCGAAGCGATAGCCTTCACCTCGGCGTAGCTCAATTGCTGGTCGCCCACGTCATCAGCCTTCCTGACTGCACAATCGCCATTCATGATCTGGGCAATGAACTTGGCTTTTGTTTCCAACGCCTGCCACATGTAGGCATCGAAGCTGCCCTCGGTGACGTAGCGATAGATGGAAACCTCGGCATTCGTGTTGCCCTGTCGGAGGATGCGGCCTTCGCGTTGCTCGACTTCGGCGGGCTTCCACGGCGCATCGAGATGGTGGAGTGCCACAAGGCGTTTTTGCACGTTGGTGCCGGTGCCCATTTTGGCAGTGCTGCCGATGATGACGCGCACCGTGCCCTGTCTGACTTTCTCGAACAGGGATTGCTTCTTCGCGTCCGTGTCAGCATCACCCATGATGGCGATCTGGCTTGCGGGGATGCCGCTGCGTTCCAGCTTTGAAACTAGCTCGTCATACACCGAAAACGGGTTCGCATGCACGCCCATGTCGCAGAAAATCATTTGTGTGCCGCGATTGGCTGCGCTGCGTTCCCAGATGCGATGCACATTCTTTACCAGCATGTTCACCTTCGAGTCTGGGAAGTCTTCCTTGCCGTGCAGCATCCGGCCATCCAGCGCGAGCTTTCGTCCGTCCGTGGTAATGTTGAGCGCATTATCCTCGCGGGGATCAACCCGTTCGTTGCGGATACGTTCGTAGCGTTCAACCAGCTTGGCTTGCAGGTCGCATTGCTCATCAGACATCGGGCACGCAACCGTTTGAGGCTTGCCGCCTTCAAGCTTTGGCCTCGGTAGGTCGAGCATGTCTGCCGTCTGCACGTCTGCAAAGGCACGGAACATCTGCACCAACTCAGGCAGGTTCACGAACTTGGCGAATCGGCTTCGGGGCTTGAGGGTTTTCCCATCGGGGCTGATCTCGATTGCCTCCACCACCTCGCCGAAGGTAGCTGCCCAACCGTCGAAATGGTCGATACCGCGTGATGAAAGCCCTGCGGGGTCGAGGAATCTCTGGACGGTGTACATCTCCACCATGCTGTTGCTAATCGGCGTGCCGCTGGCAAAGACTACTCCATGCCCAGCATGTTTCTCATCGAGATAGCGGGTTTTCATGAACAGGTCAAAAGCACGCTCACTGCCGCCTGTTTGGATTCCGGCCACACGCTCCATCTTACTTGGAGTCTCCATATTTTTTGCGTAGTGCGACTCATCAATGAATAGCTGGTCAACGCCAAGCTCATCGAAGACAAGCCCATCATCTTTTTTGCCTTCTGCAAGCAGGGATTTCAGCTTCTCTTCGCGGCTCGCTTTCTGCTTTTCAAGTGACTTGATGATGTTCCTGCCCTTGCTCGATTTGTCGATCAGCAGTGATTCGTATTCCGAAATCTGCTCACGCAAGAACCTTGCCTGAAATTCATTGCTCATGCCGATGCGCTCAAAGCCGGAGTGCGTCACCACGATTCCATCCCAGTCGCCGGTGGCAATCTTGGCCGTCAGGTACTTACGGCGCTCCTTGGTAAAATCATCCTTCGATGCCGTGAGAATGCGTGCGTTCGGGTAGATTTGCAGCCACTCGCGGGTGATCTGTTCGAGCATGTGGTTTGGCACAACCACCATCGGCTTTTTCACAAGCCCTGCTTGCTTCATCTTCATTGCCGAAGTGACCATCACTGCCGTCTTGCCTGCACCGACAACGTGTGCCAGCAAGGTGTTTCCGCCTGTCATGCACCGCCATACGGCATCACGCTGATGTTGTCGCGGCTCGAACGCCTTGCTCATGCCGGGGAAATCGAGGTGCGAACCGTCGAACAGTCGGGGGCGGAGGTTGTTGTAAGTGTCGTTGTAATCCCGCACCAACCGTTCCGTGCGGTCTGGGTCGGAGAATATCCACGCCTTGAAACGCTCTTTGATTTGCCGCTGCTTCTCTTTGGCTGCCAGCGTTTCCGTGGTGTTCAGAACACGCTGCTCGCCGTCGGGCGTATTGAAGGTGTCATAGATGACTGGGGTTTTGAGGTTCAGTGCTTGGTCAAGCAACGCCGTACCGTTGATGCGGCCTGTGCCAAAGTCTGAGGTGGCGGCAACTGAGTTTTGCGCCCTGTAGTCAGGCTCAAGGCTCCACAGTGCGTCTTTCTTCAGGTGTGTGACTTTGATCGACTCGCTTGCCACGCCAAACAACTCGGCGGCAAAAGCCTGAATGTCAGTGGCAGGTATCCACGGCGCTCCGAGGTTCGCGTCAATGTCGCCAGGGAGAACGTCTTCAGGCTGCACAGATTCAAGGGCAATGGCATTGCGTGCGAAGGGTTGCCCCCCGTTTTTCGCAGCCAAAAGCTTCGCACGGACGTTTCCCGACAAATATGCGTCGGCTGTTTCCCATTTCTTCGATTCAGGGTCTTGGTAAATCAGGTCGCCCAACTCGGTGACGATCTCGGATTCTGGTTTCCCGTACAAGCTGGCGATGTACGGCAGGTCAACACCACCCTTGTGGTCGAGGGATACGAGCAAACCCTCTTCGGCGGTAGCCACTCGTGTGACTGGTGGCTTCGGCCCCACAACGTCGCGGGACATAATCGCGGCCTTCGCTGCCGTGCCAGTTGCCTCGTCGTACTCTTCCAGCGACATGACCAGCATCGCATCTGGGTCTTCGCGGAACTTCACAAGGTTCGGCATCAGGCGAATACTGCCGGTTTTGGTCTCGCTGAAGGTCGTCTTGTTGATCGGCCCGTGCTGGGTCACGAATCGGTCGTAAACGCGGTTCAGAGCGCGGCGGGCATCTTCGCGGGCGTGTTCTGGCCAGCCCTCGTTTTGTGATTGCAGCACGCTGCGAGAAAGGTCAAGCAGTTCAATCAGCAAACAAATTTTGCGGGCTTGCGGTGTGCAAAAAATGAACCTGCTGGGCAATCCCAGGCGCATGCCCAGCATGATGGGCTATGGGCTGGAAACCATCAGCTATGTCACTAAATAATTGAAGAGGAACTACCTGACATGTTTGGTGCAGACAAGGGAGCAGCGGACAAGCTGGACGGCAAAAAGCTGGTGATTGGCATTGTGCAGGCACGTTTCAATGAAAGCGTGAC
>JANYHV010000288.1 GCA_025362195.1 Fimbriiglobus sp.
TCTTCTACGCCGAGCGCCGCGTCGAGCCGCTGTCCACGGTGGCCCAAGCGAACGCCTTCCTGGCGATGGCCCACCCGTCGTACCTGTTCGTCCCCGAACCGGTGTGGACCGAGCACTTCGCCGGCAACCCGGCCACCCCCCGCCACCGCGTCACCGCCCGCAAGTACGACTCCAACCGCAACGCCGTGATCCTGGTCGTGACCAACGAGTGAGCGAGGGGCGTTGCAGTGAATGCTCATTGACGATGAAGAACGGCGCGACTGGCTTCAATCGGGTCACGGACTTGCCGGGACCGAACGCCCCAGGTATGATGATCGCGTGTATACAACGGTCATCGGCGTCCGAACGATCAGAGAGTCGGCCCGATGAACCCCACCCCTCGATTTCTCGACCTCTTCTGCGGCATCGGGGGGTTGAGCCTCGGCCTGCAACAGGCCGGCCTTTGCCCGATCGGGGGGATCGACCTCTGGGGCGAAGCCCTGACCACGTTCCGGCACAACCACCCCGGCGTTCCGACACTGCAAGCCGACATCACCCGAGTCACCTCGACCGGCATCGAGGCCGAGTTCGGAGTCGCCGCCAGCGGCATCGACGTGGTCGTCGGCGGCCCGCCCTGCCAGGGCTTCAGCACGGTCGGTAAGCGGGACTCCGGCGACCCCCGCAATTTGTTGTGGCACGGGTTTCACCAGATCGTCGCCGCGGTTCGCCCGGCCTACGTCGTCATCGAGAACGTCGAAGGTCTCAACGTGATGCAGAAGGGCGGGGTGCGGGACGGGATTCTCGCGGAGTTCAACGGCATCGGCTACCGCATGAAGGCCGGCCTGTTGCGGGCCGCCGACTACGGGGTGCCACAATTGCGCAAGCGGATGGTGTTCCTGGGCTGGCTGGACGGCCTGGCCGAGCCGCAGTTCCCGCACCCGACGTGCCAGGACTACGTGACGGTCGCCGACGCGATTTTCGACCTGCCGCCGCTCCAAGCGAGGGAGCGGAAGACCAACTACCAGGCCGCGCCGACCACGCCGTATCAGACCGCTCGCCGGAGGAATTGTCGCGTGCTGAGTAACCACGAGGCGGCGAACCACGAGGCGGGTCTGATCGAAGTGTTGAAGCACATCCCCGACGGGGGGAACCGCAAGTCGATCCCGGACGCCCTCCAGCCCAAGAGCGGGTTCCACAACAGTTACGCCCGCCTGGCGAGTTTCAAGCCGGCCATCGCGGTCACGTCGAACATGCGGAAGCCGTCGTCCGCCCGGTCCACGCACCCGACCCAACACCGCGGGCTGACCGTGCGAGAGGGGCTTCGACTCCAGTCGTTCGACGACGACTTCGTCGTCCTCGGGTCGCGCACGTCGCAGTACCTCCAAGTCGGCAACGCCGTCCCGCCCCTCCTCGGCCTCGCCATCGGCCGGGAGGTACTGAAAGCGTTCCTGGCCAACACGCCCGAAACACTTGCTTCCGCTCGCCGGAACCGGGCATTGGTGAAGCCGCGGAAGGCGACGCAGCCGACCCTCTGGGACGCTGTCGTGTGACGAAGCACGCCCAGGTTACTGTAGGTGAAGCAGCGACTCGTGAAGCGGGTCTCTCTCTCGGACAAAGGCGAGCAATCGCCCGACTGCGTCCGGGTTCTGTTCGACGTGCGCCAGGAAATGGATAAGCCCTTGAACGGCGGCGTCTTGCTTGCGCCAATCCCACCTTCCGACGGCATCCGTGATGTCGCCCAAGGTGAGTGTCACTGCGTTGTGACTGCGGATGATGTCAATTGCGTCATCGTCAGCCGAACTGGCGAGGACCACTCCCATGACTCGGTTTTCCGCCACTTTCAGCAAAAACTCGCCGACTTCGCCCAGAGTATTGGCTCCGGTGAGAGCGGTGTCTTTGACTTCGACAGTGACTTCCAAATCCAATCCGACGTAGCCGTCGATGTCGCCGATGCGGGCCTGCTTGGCCGAACCGGTGCGAGTCTTGTCCACGATCAGGTACAGGTGCGGTCGGTCGGCCTTCATGTACCCCGCCGCAATCCCTTGGAGGACGCACCCTGCCCTCTCACCCTTCTGACGCGAGCGGGGGTAGTCCCTGACGATCTCCTCGAAGAGTCGGACTCTCGCCTTCTCCCGGCCGATTGGGCGACTCTTTGTCAAGTAGTAGAGGCCGAAATCGATCAGCTTTTGACAGAGCCGGAATCGTCCTGCATCGGAGAGCTTGAACGCCGGCAGTAACAGCGAGTCCTGATATTTTTGCCACTGGCCCGTGTTATAAACGTACGCGCTGGGATACCCCGGTCGCTTCAAGGCAACGAACAGATCGACGACGCTTTCTTCGAGTTTTCGGATGCCGACCGCGTGCTCGGAGACTCCGTCGTTGAACGTCAGTGTTAACGTGTTGGCATCCGTGTCTCCCCTTGATGTCACCAGGGTGTACCGCTCAAAGACTTGGTTTTTCGTCAACTGTTTGCGAAACAACTTGGCGGCCGGATCGTGCAGGGATAATTGCTGGGCAAGCAAAGCCATGTCGATTGCCAAGCCCAACGGGTAGCGAGACCGCACGAACTTACCGGCAACGAATTCCATGACGCCTTCGATCAACTTCCCTTCATCGGGCGTGACATGGTTCGGGGAATAGCCAATGCCGAAGTGCTGCTCGAGAAACGCATCGACGGTCGCCTGCTCTGCCTCAGAGGCATGGTCCACAGAAAATCCTCGTTGTCTGACGTTACCGAACGAGCTTAGCCGCACCCCGTTGCTCGCCAGGATATCGGCGTCGTAAGTGTACGACTTGACCGCCCCGTCGCTTCCTCCGCGCTCACTTCGCCTTCGGCGGCTTCGCCGGGGCTTCGGCCCCGTCGCGGCGTTGGGCGAGCATGAAGGCGTACAGGCGCTCGGCGGCGGGCTGCCAGTCGCCGGCGCGGGCTTGGGCGATGACGGCGTCGAGGCTGGCGGCGGCGGCCGGGGGGAGTTTGCCGGCGGTTTTGTACGCGGTCAGCCGCGCCTCGCACTGCGTCAGGCGGGCGGCGTCGCGGTTGCGCACGGCCGTGTACAGGGCGTCGACCGTCTCGAAGACTTCGGCGTCCGGCCCCATCTGCGGCGGC
>JANYHV010000293.1 GCA_025362195.1 Fimbriiglobus sp.
TCATACGCCCCTCGTTTCAAACGTTGCGACTTCTCGGGCGATAGTCGATTCTGTTGTCACGGGAACGTCGTGTATCGTCGATGCACCCGCCTTCGCGTTTCACGAATATGTGTAACCGTCCTCGTCCGCAATATACTCCACACGCCCCGGATACATAGCGAACGACGTTGTTGCCAAGTACACTGCGTATCCGACCCCCACCGCGATACCGTCCACTGGCTTGATGGCAGGTACGAAATGGAGCCTCATCACAAAGCACTCGAGTAGACACATCCAGAAGATCGCCGCAACGAAGGCAACGCGTTGGCCAACGCGGAGCATCGGTCCGACACGATTGGACTCCAGGTGGTGGCGGCCGACGTAATAGCGGAGGACAACCGCTGCAATGGGTACTAGCCCAGCAGCGGCGGCCAATGCGTCATCGGCGTTCGGCCATAACAGCATAATTCCGCCAGGAAGGATCGCCATACCGATGGGCAGGACGCCGTCCCAACTGAGAACGCGACGAAACCAATCTCGGAAATCCACGCGAGTCGTAGGCATCCGTAGCGCAACCTCAGTTTGTCGTGAGTCACTTCCGAGCCGAACGGATGATTTTGCATCGCAAAGCGTTATTGAATCCGAAATCCATCTTTGTGTCAAACCTGTTTCTTGTCGCACTTTCCACCGAATACAGGAAAACCTACCCGGCTTCCAACAAATGCGTCGCAAAATCGGGTTGTAGTTTTGCCATTCCTGGCGAGCGGAGGATGTCACTCAGGTCACTCTCTGATCCTTCCTGAGTCGTTGGCAGTGTGCATTTTCGCTGACGCAATCTTTCTCCGTTCGCGTTGCATGTGACGATGGCTGAATCAGTGGCCTACACCCACCGCTCGCCGAAGTTCGGCCTCGGCACGCTCGTGGAGGACGATCGGCTTCATGGATACTGCTCCCGCAACTCGACCAACACGTCCTCAACGGGCCGACCGACCGCATTGCCGCTGCGAATCTCGGCCACATGGCGAGCGATCTCTACCCGCCATGCCGCCTCGGTACCCTCATCCTCGGACTTCATCGAAGTCAGGAGGAAGTACGCGAGATCCGCACGCTCCGGCAACGTTAGGGCAACCGCGCTCGATTTGAGTTGTTCGACGGTTTCGGTCATGAGAACCTCCGGTGTTGTGGTGTCGATATTTTAACGGGCGGACTTTGCCAGGAAAACTGCCTTACCAAGCCTGTGCCGCAACGACATCCCGCCTCGAAACGGACTGCTATAAGAATTGTCTTAACGGCTGACGCAAGCCGGTTGAAAAAGCATCTGTTATCACAACAATTCTTGTAGGGTTTAAATATTTTATCCGACTTCCAATAAATGTGTCAAGCGCCGTAGCCGCCGCAACCGGATTTTGTGGGGTTTCGAACTCCCCACGGAAGGTCGTCCGTGGGCTTTGAGTTGGAACGCCCATACGATTTCGCAAAGTCACAAAGTTCTAGTTGAATTGACGTAAGTCGACTTTTGCACACTGTCACGGACGTACTCAAAAGTGCGCCGAAATGACATAGAAAAGGCGCGCCGTGACATAGAAAGTGCGCGCGATGACATAGAATAAGGCGCATCGTGACCCAAAAAGGACGGTACTTGCGGCGAGCACCAATCGTACGACCTTCGTCGTAACCCACAACAAGAATGTGAGTTATGGCAAAATCATCCGAAACGAATCCGATATTCCCGATCAAAAAGTGGCGTTTTGAAAAGAAAAAAACACGAAAAACACGGTTTTTGAGCGTTCGCAATTCGGACTTACGTCGATTATGAATCCCCTTTTGGATGCCTGGGATCCCGATATACTTGAGATATGGCATTCGTTCGCTTCGCAAATGGCACCGTTTACGATCCGGCCAACGGGATCGCTGGCACGGTGTGCGATCTCTGGGTTCGCGATGGTCGATTCACCTCGGCACCCGAAATTGGCACCGTGCCAGATCGCACGTACGACCTCACGGGCCTCGTGGTGATGCCGGGCGGCGTCGATATGCACGCGCATATTGCGGGACCGAAAGTCAACGTCGCTCGCAAACTCCGCCCCGAAGATCGCCGCGATTCGCCGCCACTTCGC
>JANYHV010000315.1 GCA_025362195.1 Fimbriiglobus sp.
TAGTAAATCGGGTCCACGTCGGACGCGTGCAGGAAGCCGTTCCGGCCGATGCCGAAGTCCACGAACGCGGCCTGGATGCCCGGTTCGATGTTGACGATGCGGCCCTTGTAGATGTTGCCGACGTAGCTCTCCTGGCTCGCCCGCTCGACGTACAGTTCTTCGAGAACCCCGTCCTCGATGATGGCAATGCGGCACTCCTCCGCCTGGAGGACGTTGATGAGCATCTCTTTTTTCATGGGCATCCTTGGTTCGGTCGGCGGACGCCTCAGCGCCCGCCGGTGGGGGTCACTCGACCTCCGGGCCGTTGGGGGAAAGCCCCCAGGTGGCCGCGGGTGGCGGGCTGGCATCGTGTGCCGCGTCCCGCGCCAACGCGGCGGGGACGTGTTCGAGGGGGGCCGTTTCCGGCCGGCCGTCCGGCGGGGCGTCGCCCGGCGGGGACGTGAGTTCGTCGTGGATTTCGAGGCCGACGCGGGTCAAGACCGACCCGCCGGCGACGACTTCGGTCAGCCCGAGGAGCCGGGTCAACTCGTCGCCGCGGGCGGTGCCGCACGGCGTCACCCAGAGGTCGATGAGGACTTCGCCCGGCGTGACGGCCAGGCCGCGCAGGTACGGGCGGATGTTGGTGCGGCGCGGCGTCGGGTGCAGTCGATCGACCCAGACCCGCTCGCCGGCAAGTAGTTCGGCGGCGCTGGCCTCGACCGACGGCGTCATCTCGACGGGAAAGGCGATGCGGTAGACGGCCCGGCGGACCATCGCCGTCGATTTCAGCGGCACGACGCGGGCTTCGCGGAAGTGAAGACCTTCGGGCGTCTGGCGGTTCAACCTTGCCAATACGTCGTCGGCGGCGTGCGGCGAGGTCAGTTCGAGTTCGACGACATCGTTCAGGGCGTCCGCGCCCAGCGGTAGCGACAGGGCGAAGACGAGGCGGGGGCCGGGGTGGAAGCCTTGCGTCTGGCGGAAGGGGACGGCGGCCCGGCGCAGCATCCGCTCGACGGACCGGACGAGGTCTTGGTGGCCGAGCAACCTGAGCGCGCCAGTCTTGGCGAAGCGGAAGCGGAGTTTGTCGCCGGTCATTGCGGTCAGCACCGACTCCGACTCCGGCACCCTCGATGCGAGGGGGCCGGGGCGGGCGCGGGTACTCTCCTGTCGGGTAGCCCGAACGCGGCAGTGCGGCGACCGTGCTGCGGGAGCGTCGAAGGCCGGGTGCCCGGAATGAAACGGGCCGTCGCGGGCCTTCTCGGGAGAAGGACCGCGATCGGGGGCACGCGGGGGGGGTCGAAGTCGCTCCCGTCGGGTCGCCGCGGACGACACCCAATCGGGTGTCAGTCGGCCGCGTCGGGGGAATACCGTCGTTGTTGTTCCCGTAAGTAAGTCGTCACCTCGCGGGCCGTTTCCATGCGGAGCGCCTCGAAGGCGACCCGCTCGGCGTCGGCAATGGTGAGGTTGCGGACGGCCCGTTTGATCTCGGGGATCTTCCGCGGGGTCGCGCTCATCTGCCGCAGGCCGAGGCCCACGAGCAGCGGCGTGAACATCGCCTCCCCGCTCATCTCGCCGCACACGTTCACCGTCAAGTTGTCCCGGGCCTTGGCGGCGTCGCAGACCATCTTGATCAGCTTGAGTACGGCCGGGTCCGCCGGGTTGTAAAGCCCGGCCACGTTCTCGTTGTTCCGGTCGGCCGCCAGCGTGTACTGCACCAGGTCGTTCGTGCCGATGGAGAAGAAATCGACCTCCTTCGCCAGCACGTCGGCCATCAGCGCCGCGGACGGGACTTCGATCATGGTACCAACCGGGATGCGGGCTTTGAAGGGGATTCCCGCTTCTTCGAGATCTTCGACCACTTCCGCCATCAGACTCTTGCACTGCCGGAGTTCCATGACGGTCGTCACCATCGGGAACATGATGCGGACTTCCCCGTGGACGCCGGCCCGCAGGATCGCCCGGATTTGCGTCTTGAACAGCTTCAAGTTCTTCAGGCACAACCGGACACTACGGAGGCCCAGGAACGGGTTCTTCTCGGCGGTCAGCATCGCCGACGCGGACGAGAACTTGTCCGCCCCGATGTCCAGGGTGCGGATGACGACCGGCCGGGTCGGGCCGAGGGTCGTGAGGACCGCCTTGTACGCCTCGTAGTGCTCGTGCTCGGTCGGGTCGGTCGTGCGGTTGACGTACAGGAACTCGGTCCGGTACAGGCCGACGCCGTCGGCCCCGCGCTCGATGCAGTTGACCGCCTCGGTCGGAAACTCGATGTTGCCCAACAGCGAGATGCGGACGCCGTCGCGGGTGACCGGGGGCACGTCCCGCAGGGTCACCTCGACGCGCGTGTCGCTCTCCTGGGTCGCGGCCTGGCGGAGTCGGCGGTACTTCTCGATAGTCGCCGGGTCGGGGTCCACGATCAGCAGGCCGCTGCCGCCGTCCACGATGACCGTGTCGCCGCTGGACACGTCGTGCAGGAACCGGCCGATGCCAACGACGGCCGGGATTTCCAGCGCCCCGGCCATGATCGCGGTGTGGCTCGTCGGCCCGCCGCTCTCGGTCGCGAAGCCGTGGACCGTCTGCGGGTCGAGCTGCGCCGTCTCGCTGGGCGTCAGGTCGGCGGCCAGGATGATGACCGGCTCCCCGGCGGGCGGGGCCGGCTCGCTCGGCACCACGCCCAGGAGTTGGTTCAGCACCTGGCGTTCGAGGTCGAAGAAGTCGGAGCGTAATCGGGTGAAGTCGTGGCCGGGCGGCAGGTCGTCGAAGCGGCGGATGATCGCGCGGATGTGCCGGCTGAAGGCGAACTCGGCGCTGTAGTGCTGGTCGTCGATCAGCTTCTCGACATCGCGCCGCAGCGTCGCGTCCTCGTACATCACCGCGTGGCCGGTGAGGATGCCCACGTCGCGGCCGATCTGCTCGGTCAGGATGCGTTCGCGGCTGCGGGCCTCGGTGGCGGCGCGGGCCAGCGCCGCGAACAGCCGCAGCTTCTCGGCCGGCAGTTGCTCGGCCGGGACGGTGCGGCGCGAGATGACGACACCCTCGGTGTCCAGCACGAGGGCCGAACCGATCGCGATGCCCGGTGAGACGGCGATGCCGCGTCGAATGTCCATGAAGCGTCGTCGTCCGACTGTACGGGGTGCCGGTCTATCTGTCAGGGTCAGGCGTCGTCGCCGGGGGCGGCGAGGATGTCGCAGAGGGCGCGAATCGCCTCGGCCGCGTCTGTTGTCTCGTCGCCATCGACTTCGACCCAGAGTTCGGCACCCGGCATGGCGATCAGCATGAGCAGGTCGAGCGAGCTTTTGCCGTCGGCGCGCTTCTCGCCGTGGAACACGGTCACCCGTTGGGGGATGACGCGGGCCTGCTGGGCGAAGCGCGTCGCCGGCCTCATGTGCAGGCCGTTGGGGTTGTTCACCACGACCGAGCGGCGGAGCGGGGGCTTGGTGGTCATCCGGCCGCCCCCCCGACGAGCCGCCAAATTTCTTCACCCGAGTCGGCCTTGCGGAGTGCTTCGACCACCGCGTCGTCGCGCATCGTCTGCACGACGCACTCGAGCGCCCGCAGGTGGTCGCCGGGGCGGTCCTGGGGCGAGATCAGCAGCACGAGGACGTGGACCGCCTCGCCGTCGATGCTGTCGAAGGGCACGCCGGCCTTGGAGATGCCGACGGTGCCGATGAGGCGGGTCACGGAGGCGTGCCGGGAGTGGGGGATGGCGATGGTGCGGCCGATGCCGGTCGAGCCGAGTTGCTCGCGGCGGAGGACCGCCCGGACGATGTCCTCGAGGTCGGTGTTCGGGAAGTGGCCGGCGGCGTGGAGGCTGCCGATCAGTTCGCGGATCACGCCCTCGCGCGTCGTCGCGGCCAGGGCCGGGAGGATCGCGTCCCGTAGGACGAATTCGGTCATCGACATCACGCCGTCACCTCCCCAACTGGACGCCCCGGCCGCCGCACGCCCCCCGTTTTAAGGGTGGATGCCGGCCACGCCGCCGTGCGAGGGGTCGTGGCGGTGGTCCTGGAGCTTCTGCTTGTAGTGCGAGATTTGGGTCTTGATCTTGGCGATGGCACTGGTGAGCGCCACGAGCACGTCGGGGGCGTGGCACTGGCCGACGAATTCGTGCTTGTGCTCGGCCTTGGCGATCACCTCGACCACCTTGTCGTCGTGCTGGAGGTCCACGGTCACCTCGATGAACATGAGCCGCTCGAAGTAGTGGAGCAACTTCTCCGCCTTTTCGCGAATCTCGGCCTGGTGTTCGGTGCTCAAGTGGCCGTGGCGTGTGGAGATTTCGACTTTCACCGCGCAACCCCTTCGTGTCGTCCGGCCGGGAGGGCGATCCGCGGGAGCGTCGGTCGCGCCGGCCCGGCTCCGCCCACTCACCCTTAGAAGTGGGGAGCGGCGGGCGGGAGCCTGGCGGCGTGGCCCCGGCAAACGTGTCGGAACGCGTCCGACCCCTCAGCCGCAGAGATTGTAGCCCCCCCGCCCCGGCATTCAACGAGCCAATCCCAAAGTGGCCGGGAGTTTGTGCGCGCGGGCGGCGGCGGAGCGGCGGCCGGCTCCAGAAGAACGCCGCGCGCCCCGCCTGCCGTCAGATCCACAGCCGCATCTTCGCACGTAACTCCGGCGGCAACTTGCGGTCGAGCATCCGCACGACCTCCGACGGGTGGTAGCGCGTGCTGAAGTGCCCGGCGATAATCAGCTCGTTGCGGAAGCGGTCCTGCCGCTCGATAAAGTCGTCGACGTGCATGTGGCCGTACTTGTGAATCTTCTCCCGCTTGTGCGCCGCCCGGATGAAGCTGAGCTCGGTGATGAGGACCTTGCAGTCGTACACCGCCGGGTAGTCGTCGAGGCCCGCCGGGCTGGTGTCGCCGGTGTAGGCCAGCAGCGGCGTGCGCACCTCGCGCGTGATCTCGACGCCGGACTTCTTCAGATCGCGGATGTCGTTGCCGGGCAGCCCGATGAACTCGTCCTTGAGCTTGTTGCGCCGCTCCCAGACCATGTAGCCGCGCGACGGGATGGTGTGCGTCGTCGCCCAGGCGGTGACGACGTGCTCGCGCGACAGCTCGAACTCCTGCCCCGGCTCGAC
>JANYHV010000093.1 GCA_025362195.1 Fimbriiglobus sp.
GGCGGCCTTCGACCTGATGGGCACGTCGGAGGCGGTCGTCAACGCCCGGCTGGTGTGGCGGTGGGTCGCGGGCCGCGCCGACCCGGCGGCCCCGTTCACCCGGCGCGACGTGCTCCGCGCCAAGCCGGGGAAGTTCCCGACGGTGGACGACCTCCAGCCGGTCCTCGACCTACTTGAGCGGCACGGCCTCGTCCGCCAGGTCGATCCGGCCACCCGCCCCGGCCCCGGCCGCCCGCCGGCCCAAGGCTACGAGCCGAACCCGGCCGCCATCGAGGCTACCCCGGCCGGAGCGTGACCGGCTTTCTGTCAATTGTGTCAATTAATTCCGGGGGTGGGCTTTCCCAGGAATGCACAAGGGGCTTCCCCCATCGGGGGTCGCGGGCACCTGTGCGAGACACGCCCAAACGCCACGAATCATGAGTGATTGGCGGCTACCACCGACCATTCGTCCAGCAAGGAGACCGACCGATGAAGTCCACGATCCACGAGACTCAGGCCGAGTGGCGAGTCTGGTCCCGACCCCACCGCCGGCAGCCCTGGCAGGTCGTCGCCACCGCCCCGACCAGGCCGGCGGCCGCCCGGGTCATGTTCGACCTGATGACCGGCAAGGACGGGGACTGGCTCGTCACCGGGCCGGACGCGCCCGACCCCAACGTCCGGCCGCCACACTTCCGCCGGTAACGCCCGACAGACGCGAAACCCCCACCCAGGATTCAGGACACCATGACGACCAAGACCCACGCCCCCCATAAGCCCCGACCCGCCCCCGCCGCCACGCCCTTGGCCGTCGAGACGGTGCCGATCAACGGCGTCCGCCCCGCAGCCGTCAACGACGAGATTTACAAGCGCGTCCGGGCCGACGACCCGTCCGTCGTCGCCCTCGCCGCGAGCGTCCGCGCCCACGGCGTCCTCGACCCCCTAATCGTCACCGCCGACGGCGTCATCCTGAGCGGCCACCGCCGGCACGCCGCCGCCCGCCTGGCCGGCCTGACGACTGTCCCGGTCATTTACCGCCGCGACATCCACTCCGCCGACCCGGACTTCGTCGAGAAGCTCGTCGAGGCCAACCGCAGCCGCGACAAGACGGCCGACGAGCGCATCCGCGAGGCCGTCGCCGCGACGGACCCGGCCGAGGCCCACGCCGCCCTCCGGCGGCACCGGGACGCCGCCCGCGCGGCCGACGGCGCGCGGGCCGGACGGGACGGCCTGGCGGTCGTGGGGGCCGCGCCGGCCGCCAGGCGGAACGGCATCAGTGCGGCCAAGCGGCCGATGCTCGACGCGCTCAATAAGATCGTCGCTGACAACCGCGCCTTCTGGCCGCTGACCCTCCGCCAGTGCCACTACCGGATGTTGAACACCGGGGTCCTCCGGCACGCCAAGAAGTCGGGGTCGAAGTATGTCAACGACCGGAAGAGCTACAACGACCTCTCCGACCTGCTGACCCGCGCGCGGCTGACGGCGGTCATCCCCTGGCACGCCGTCACCGACCCCACGCGGTCCGCGACCGTGTGGGGCGTTCACGCCAACGCGACCCCGTTCATCGCCGAAGAACTCACCGGCATGTTCGCCGACTACTACCGCGACCTGCTCCAGAGTCAGGACTTCTACCTCGAAGTCGTGGTCGAAAAGCTGACCGCCGAGACGCCCGTCCGGCGGGCGGCAATCGAGTTCACCGCGACGTACTCCGTCGGCCGCGGGTACTCGTCCATCGACTACAACCACGAGGTCGCGGTGCGGTTCCGGAAGTCCGGCAAAAGCCGCATGAAGTTGCTCGTGGTGTCGGACTTCGACCCTGAGGGGGAGAACATCGCCGAGACGCTCGCCGCGTCCTTGCGTCACGAGTTCGGCATCGCCGATGTCACCGCTTACAAGGTCGCGCTGACCGCCGAGCAGGTGAGGAAGTACGGCCTGCCGCCGAACAACGTCGTCAAGGCGAAGTCGAGCCGGGCGAAGGGGTTCACCGCCGCCAACGGCAGGCACGCCTACGAACTCGAGGCGCTCGAGCCGGCGGTCCTGCAGTCGATCGTGGGGGACGCCATCGCCTGCGTGATCGACCGGCCCCGGTTCGACGCCGAGGTCGAGGCCGAGGCCAGCGACGCGGCGACCAACGTCGCGTACGACGCGCGGGTCAAGGCGGTCCTCGGCTCGCCGGCCTGAAAGCAATAGCCGACCATGGTTGGCTTTTTGCGACCGGGGTGATTCCGACTGGCTGGCCTACCCCCGGACGCGGGCCAGTCTACTATCCCGAAAGCCTCATCGAACAACTACTTGACCCTGCCGCACTCCGCGGCCATGATCCCAACCCCGACGCGACGATGGAGCCGACGACAATGCCCGAACTCTTCCGCGTCGATCGGACGCACCGCCTTCCCGCCGGCACCGAAGTTATCGACAAGGGCGGCCGGCCCCACGCCCGGATTCGCGACGGCGGCCGCTGGGCGCTCTACCCCCTGACGAAGGCCGGCACCGGCTACCTCAAGCCGTCGCCCAACTGGTGCGCCTGGGTCAAGGACGCCGACGGTACCCGGCGGCGGGTTCGCCTTTCCCCGGTCAAGGCCGCCGCCGTGGCGATGCTCGCCAAGCTCTTGCTCGAAGCCGAGGAGGGCAAGGCGGGACTCCGCACGAAGTTGACCGGGGCGGGGCGGCTGCTGCTCTCCGACTTGCTGGCGGCCTACGAGCGTCACCAGCTCGACCGCGGCGCGACCGCCCGGCACGCCGCCCAGGTCGCGGCCCGCTGCCGGCGCGCCTTCGACAGTTGCGGGATGCTCACGCTGGCCGACCTCGACCCGACGCCCGTCGAGCGGTGGCTGGCCGCCAGGCGGGCCGCGCCGAAGGGCGACGGCGGCATCGGGGCGCAGACCTCGAACCACTTCGCCGTCGGCCTCAAAGCATTCGGCAACTTCCTGGCGAAGACCGACCGCGTCGCCGCCAGCCCGTTCCGGCACCTCGCCAAGGTCCGCACCGACGCCGACATCCGCCACGCCCGCCGGGCGCTGAGCGCCGACGAGTTCGACCGGCTCTTGAGTGCGGCACAAGCCGCGGGCGACTTCCGCGGCCTGAGCGGCAGCGACCGGGGGATGCTCTACCTGGCCGCCGGCATGACCGGCCTGCGGGCCTCCGAGTTGGCCAGCCTGACGCCGGCGTCATTCGACCTCGACGCCGGCACCCCCGCCGTCACCGTCGAGGCCGCTTACAGCAAACGCAAGCGTCGAGACGTGGTTCCGCTGCACCCCGCCCTCGTCGAGAGCCTGCGGGGCTTCCTGGCGGGCAAGGCGGCCGGCTCACGCGTCTGGCCGGGCAAGTGGGCGCAGCACTTCGAGGCCGGCGACCTGATCCGACGCGACCTGGCTGCCGCGCGGGCCGCCTGGGTCGCCGAGGCGGCCGACCCCGCCGAGCGCACCCGGCGGGAGGGCTCGGACTTCCTAACCTACGAGAACGCCAAGGGGGAGTTCGCCGACTTCCACAGCCTCCGGCACCGCTTCGTCACGGAGTTGGTGAACGCCGGGGTGATGCCCAAGGACGCCAAGGAGTTGGCCCGCCACTCGACAATTACCCTGACGATGGACCGCTACGCCCACGCCACCCTCGAGGGGACAGCGGCGGCGCTGGGGAAGTTGGCCGCGCCCCGAGTACCACCGGGCGTACCAAGCCCCGCCCACGAGTGCCCATCGGTGAGGACGGGTGACGAAACCGGCCCGCCGGGGGCCGGAAGGGCCGGGGGGTCGGAACTGCTGGTTTTGAAGGGATTTGACGAGGGATGCGGACGGATGACGACTAGTGAACAGGAAGTGCACCCGGAGGGATTTGAACCCCCAACCCTCGGTTCCGAAGACCGATGCTCTATCCAGTTGAGCTACGGATGCGTGTCGCGGTCGAATCGCGTTCCGTATTGTACTTCGCCGTCGCGGCGGTGCTACCGCGATCCGGGGGTT
>JANYHV010000322.1 GCA_025362195.1 Fimbriiglobus sp.
CTTAACGCGCGTTAAGACTCCGGGCGCTGACGCTTCCGGCCCGCCGTTATTTCCGCTCGAACACGACTTTGCCGCCGACGACTGTCAGCGTCGCCTTCGTGTCGCCGATCTCTTTGGCGGCGAAAATGTCCTGGCTCAACACGACGAAGTCGGCCAGTTTGCCGACGCTGAGGGTGCCGCGGTCGGCCTCCTGGTGGGCCGCATACGCGCTACCGAGGGTGTACGCCTCGACCGCTTGTGCGACGGTGATGCGTTGCTCCGGGAACCAGCCGGCGGGGTTCTTCCCGTCGAGCGTGCGGCGGGTGACGGCCGCGTCGAGGCCGACGAACGGGTCGAGCGGGGCGACCGGCCAGTCCGAGCCGAACGCCAACTTTGCCCCGGCGTCGCTCAGCGATTTGAAGGCGTAGCTCGACCCGCACCGCGTCGCCCCGATGCGGCCGACCGCCCACCGGCCGTCGTCCGCGACGTGGTACGGCTGCATCGACGCGATCACGTTCAACGCCTTGAAGCGGCCATAATCGACGACCCGCAGGTGTTGGGCGTGTTCGATGCGGAAGCGGCGGTCGCGCGGGCCGTTGGCCTTCACGGCGTCCGCGAACAGGTCGAGCAGCCGCGAGTTCGCTTCGTCGCCGATGGCGTGGACCGCCACGGACAGCCCCGCCTTGTCGGCCCGCGTCACGAGTTCGCGCATCAGCGGCGGTTCGGTGACGTAGACGCCCGAGGTCTTGTTGTCGATGACGTAGGGGTCGAACATCTTCGCGGTACTGCTGCCGAGCGAGCCGTCCATGAACCCCTTGACGCCGCCGACGCGGACGAAATCGCCGCCGAAGTTGCCTTCGACGCCGAGGTCGCTCAACTCTTTCTGGCCGCCAATCGGCCAGCGCACGTCGACGCGGCAGGTCGATTCGCCGCGTCGCGCGAGTTGTTGCAGCACGCGCATCAGCTTGCGCCGGGTCGCCGGAGAACTGCCCTCCATGTCCTGCACGCTCGTCACGCCGACCGCCGCCGCCGCGAGCATCGACGCCCGGACCGCCTCGGTGATTTCGTCGTCGCCCGGCTCGGGGACGAGCTGATCGACGAGGTCCATCGCGTTGTCCTTGAGGACGCCGCTCGGGGTCTTGCCGTCGGCCAGCCGCTCGATGACGCCGCCCGGCGGGTCTTTGGTCTCGGCGGTGACGTCGGCGAGCTTCAGCGCCGCCGTGTTGACCACCGCCATGTGCCCGTCGTACCGCCGCAGGAAGACCGGGCGGTTCTTGACGAACTTGTCGATCGTCGCCGCGGTCGGGAGCACGCCGTTGAAGGCACGATCGTGGTCCCAATTCCCGCCGAGCATCCAGCGGTCGCGCGGCAGTTTGCCGTCGAACTCGGCGAGCCGGCGGCCGAACTCCGCCTCGTCCTTGGCGTCCTTCAACTCGACGCGGGCGAGTTACATCCCACCGCCGAGCCAGTGGACGTGACTGTCGTAAACCCCCGGAATGACCCGCCGGCCGCGCAGATCGACGACGACCGTTTTCGGCCCGACGACGGCCTGCACGTCGGCGTTCGTGCCCGCGACGACGATCCGCCCCTGTCGCACGGCCAGGGCTTCGACCTGCGGGGCCGTCGCATCGACCGTCCAGATTTTGCCGCCGGTGAAGACGACATCGGCGGGGACCGCCGGGCCGGCCGCGAGGGCAAGGAGTGCGAAGGTCAGAACCATGGGCGGCACCAGTGGGGTGAAGAATCCGATGCCGCGATGATACCGGAAGCCGCGGCAACTTCCCCCCGCGAAGCGACGCCGCAGTTGGTAAATTGACGGCATGACACGCGACGAAATCGGCTCGAAGTACCTCGAACAACTCCCGTACCCGCCGTACCCGGTGCAGGAGGAAGCCCTCCTCGCCTGGTTCACGGCGGAGCAGGGCGTCCTCGTCTGCGCGCCGACCGGCACCGGCAAGACACTCATCGCGCAGGCGGCGCTCTTCGAGGCGCTGCACACGAACACGGTCGCGTATTACACGACGCCGCTGATCGCGTTGACCGAGCAGAAGTTCGTCGAGATGCAGGCGTGCGCCGAGGCCTGGGGCTTCTCCCGGAACGACGTGGGCATGATCACCGGCAACCGCAAGGTGAACCCGAACGCCCGCGTCCTGGTCGTCGTCGCCGAGATCCTGCTGAACCGCCTGCTGCACCCCGACGGCTTCAACTTCGAGGCGGTGTCGGCCGTCGTCATGGACGAGTTCCACTCGTTCGCCGACCCCGAGCGCGGCATCGTCTGGGAGCTTTCACTCAGCCTGCTGCCGGCCAAGGTGAAGCTGCTGCTGCTGTCGGCGACGGTCGGCAACGCGGCGGAGTTCACCAACTGGCTGAGCCGCAACCACGGCCGGACGGTCGAACTCGTCGAGGGCCGCGAGCGCAAAATCCCGCTGACGTACCACTGGTCGCCGGACGAATTCTTGAACGATCTGCTCGTCGAGATGGCCCGCGGCGACGACGCCACCCGCAAGACGCCGGCGCTGGTGTTCGCCTTCAATCGCGACGAGTGCTGGTCGATCGCCGAGCAGTTGAAGGGCCTCGACCTGCTGAACGCGACCCAGCGGAAGCCCTTGAATGACGCCGTCGATTTGCTCGACTGGCCGCAGGGGATCGGCCCGAAGTTGAAGCAGATGCTCCGCCGCGGCGTCGGCGTCCACCACGCCGGGCTGCTGCCGAAGTACCGCCGCGGGGTCGAAAAGCTGTTCGAGCAGAAGCTGCTCAGCGTCGCCCTTTGTACCGAGACCCTGGCGGCCGGGATTAATCTGCCGGCGCGGAGTGTCGTGCTCACGTCGCTGGTCAAGGGGCCGTTCGGCAAGGAGAAGCTGATCGACCCCAGTTCGGCGCACCAGATCTTCGGCCGCGCCGGCCGGCCGCAGTTCGACACCGAGGGCCACGTCTACGCCCTGCCGCACGAGGACGACGTGCGCATCGCGAAGTGGAAGGAGAAGTACGACCAGATTCCCGAGACGAGCAAAGACCCGATGATGCTGAAGAAGAAGAAGGAGATGCTGAAGAAGAAACCGAGTCGCAACGCCCAGCGGAAGTACTGGACCGGCACCGATTTCGAGAAGCTGCAAGTCTCGGCCCCCGCGCGACTCTACAGCAAAGGGCCGTTGCCGTGGCGACTCTTGGCGTACCTGCTAGAGGTGTCGCCGGAGATCGACAAGATCCGCACGGTGATTCGCAAGCGGTTGCTCGACCAGCCGCGCATCGAGGCGGGCTTGAAGCAGTTGAACCGCATGTTGACGATCCTGCACGACCGCGGCTTCGTCCTCTTGCAGCCCGCCCCGCCGCCGCCACTTGACCCCGCCGCCCCGGTGGTGCCCCTCGACCCGACGATCATCGTCCCGCCCGCGCCGCCGTACAACCCGATCCTCGCCACGCCGACGCCGGAGATGGCGAAACTGCTGGTGTTCCGCGCCGTCCACCCCCTGTACGGGGCGTTCCTGGTCGATCAACTCGGCACCGCCAGCCGCGAGGAGCGCATCCAGGCCTTCGAGTCCGTGCTGGAGTTGCCGCGGCCGCTGCTGAAATTCGTCCGCGTGCCCTACGAGTTGGCACCGGGGCCGTACGCCACCGAGAAGCTCGACCCCGAGTTGATCGCGCGGGGGCTGATCGCGGCCAAGGAAGAGCCGGTCGAGGGCGAGGAGCCGGACGACGGCTACGTCCACTGGGAGGACCGCCCGCCGGTCTTCGCCGACAAGCTGCGCCTCCTCTTCGACGCCACCTACCCCGACGTGGTGGACGTGACGACGCAAGCGGTCTGGGCGGCCGGCGAAGTGCTGAACTTCGGCGGGCACTTCAACAACTTCATCGCCTCGAAAGACCTGGCGAAGCAGGAAGGGCTGATCTTCCGCCACCTGTTGCGGATGGTGCTGCTCATGGAAGAGTTCCAGCAACTCACCCCCGCCGGGTGCGACCCGGTCGAGTGGCAGGCGCAGTTGAGGGAGATCGCCGACGTGCTGACGAAGACGTGCAAGGCGGTCGATCCGCAGAGTACCGAGCAAACGATCAAGGTCGCCCACGCCGCCGCCGACGTGGTCAAGGGCGAGGAGGCCGCGGCCGAAGTCACCGCCGCCGAGGCGCTCGCCGACGCCGAAGAGGAGTTCGGCGCGGGGCTTCTGGGCGATTAGTTCCCGGCGAGCCAGGAGCGTCAGCGACTGGAGGTCTCTACGGCACCGAAAGGAACTCGCTGGTGTTCAGCACGGCCTTGCACAGGTCGGCCAGGGTCGCTGTTTTCAGGAACGCCGCGCACGCCGCAACTTCTTCGGGGCGTGCGCTTCGCCCGTAGCTCCGCCGGAAGATCGCTTCGATCTGCTTCACCGCGTCGGCCCCCTCGACCCGAGTCACGTCGTCGGCCATGCGGGCCGACTGCTCCGCGGTGAGCGGGCCGTTCATCAGGATCAACGCCTGCGGGGCGAAGGTACTTTCCCCCCGTGCCGCGCACGCGTTCAGCGTGTCCGGCAGGTCGAAGGCTTCGAGCAGCGGCAGCCGGACGTTGCGCTTCTGGAACAGGTACAGGCTCCGCCGGGTGTACTGGTTGGCGTCCGCCGTGACGGGCCACAGGCCGACTGGCTCGTCCTCGCTGAAGATTAGGTCGTACACCTCCGGTTCGAGCGGCACGCGGATACTCGGCCCGCCGGCGGCGCGGTTCAGCGTGCCCGCCGCCGTCAGCACCGCGTCCCGCAACGATTCCGCGTCGAGCCGGCGGCGCGGCATCCGGCCGAGGAGCTTGTTGTCGGGGTCGGCCTTCGCCAACTCTGCGCGGCTCACGCTGGCCTGGCGGTAGGTCGCGCTCGTCACCATGAGCCGGTGAATCCGTTTCAACGTCCACGGTTTCCCGCCGTCGGTCGGGGCGACGAGTTCGCGGGCCAGCCAGTCGAGGAGTTCGGGGTGGGTCGGGGCGTCACCGCGGCGGCCGAAGTCGTTCGGGGTGTTGACGATCCCCCGGCCGAAGTGGTGCCGCCAGAGCCGATTGACCATCACGCGGGCCGTGAGCGGGTGGTCGGGCCGCGTCAACTCCGCCGCCAAGTCGAGCCGCGTTTTCGCCGCCGCCGGCGTACTCACGGTGACCCGCGGCAAGCCGGGCAGCACCACCGTCGAAGGCTTCTTGACGCTGCCGCGCGCCAGAACCCTCGTCTCGACGGCCGACTTCTGGTCCTTGACCGTCCAGACCGTCGGCGACAACTCCTTGGCGTCAAATTCCTGGCGGAGTTTCACTCGCTGTGATACCAATTCGGCGCGGCGGGACCGTTCGGCCGGCGGCAACGCGGCGACGACCTCGTCCCACGAAATCTTCAGCGTCGGCCCGGCCGCCTTGACGAGCGTCTCCTGCACCGGGGTGCGGTCCTTCTCGGCGACGGCGAATGCGGCCTGCGTCGGGGCATCGAGTGAAGCAATCCGTTCGTCGTGGAGGGTCGCGCGGACCGGGGCCTCCAGCGCGTCGATCTGCCGTTGGACGGGCACGAGCGCGGCGTTCAACCCCTCGGTCGCCGCGGCCAGCCGCTTCCGCCCGTCGTCGTCGAGCAAGGAAATCTCGTGGCCGAAGGTCCCGCCGAAGTACGCCTGGACGCGGTAATAGTCGCCCTGGGACAGCGGGTCGAACTTGTGGTCGTGGCAGCGCGTGCAGCCCAGCGTCAGGCCCATCAGTGCCGACCCGACGTTGTTCACCACCTCGGTCAACACCTCCTGCCGGTTCTCGTCCCGATCGACGTTGCCGCTGACGATGTGGACCGGCCCGAGCCGCAAGTACCCGGCGGCGACGTGCTTGTCACCGAGCAAGTCCCCGGCGAGTTGCTCCGTCACGAAGCGGTCGTAAGGCAGGTCGGCGTTCAGGCTGGTGACGACGTAATCGCGGTACCGCCAGGCGTGCGGCCGGTCGCCGTCCGCCTCGTAGCCGTTCGACTCGGCGAAGCGGACCGCGTCGAGCCAGTGCTGGCCCCAGCGCTCCCCGTAGTGCGGCGACGCCAGCAACCGCTCGACGAGCTTTTCGTAAGCGTCCGCGGACGTGTCCGCGAGGAAGGCGTCGATCTCGGCGGGCGTCGGCGGCAATCCCGTCAGGTCGAAACAGAGCCGGCGGACCAGCGTCAACCGGTCGGCCATCGGGCTTGGCGCGAGTTTCGCCGAGTCGAGTTTCGCCAGCACGAACCGGTCGATCGGGTTCCGCACCCACACCGCATTCTTCACGGCCGGCAGCGGCGGGCGAACCGGCGGCACGAACGCCCAGTGCGCCCGGTCCTCCGGCGTCAGCGGGGGGTCGGCGTAAGGTTTGTCGGCCGAAAGCCCGACCTGGGCGGCCAAAGTCAGCCCGACAATCGCGGCGGCAAATCGGGGCATCGCTACAGGTTCCGAGGGATGTGTGAGTGCTACGCCGTGACCACGGTCCGCGGCGGCGGGTAGATGTACGCCCCGTCGATCTCGAGGCCGCCGAACACC
>JANYHV010000096.1 GCA_025362195.1 Fimbriiglobus sp.
GAACGAATGGCGCTCGCCGGACGGGGACGTGATTCTTGAAGAGGCGCGGTTCATCACGTTAAATCAGACTCGCACCGCGTACACCTTTCAGATCACGTCGATCCTGACGACCCCGTGCGGCGTGACCTTCGGCGACACGAAGGAGGGGTCGTTCGGCGTCCGCATCCGCGACGACTTCGCGCTCACCCGCAAGGGCGGGACCGGCGTCGTGACGGCGTCCAACGGCAAGTCGGCCAAGGCCGGCGACAAGGACGACCTGCCGATGTGGGGCCAACGCGGCTCGTGGCACGACTATTCCGGCACGGTGGACGGCAAGACCGCGGGGCTGAAACTGCTCGACACCTGGCTCAACCGGCAGCACCCCGCCTGGCACACTCGCGCCTACGGGCTGATGGCGGCGAACCCGTTCGGCCGCGACAAGTCCGGCTTCCCCGGCCGCAAGGGCCGGACCGACCTCGTGGAGTTGGCCAAGGGCGAGAAGCTCACCTTCCTGTACACGATGATCCTGCACGACGGCCCGGTCGTCTTGCCCAAGTAACGGAGTTACTCCGGCGGGGTGCCGGGGGTCGGCGGGGCGATCACGTCGCGCAGCGGGACGAAGGCGTTGTGCCGGAGCCAGCGGTAGAGTCTGCGGCCTGCCCAGATCGCGACCGCGCCGCCGACGAGGTAGAACGGCAGGAACGGCGCGACCTCGACGACTCCCAGGACGAAGGCCTTCCCGCTGCCGACGAGCGAATTCCACGACGCCGTGAAGCGGGTGTCGATCTGCTCGCCGAAGGTCGCCGCGGCGGTCGGCGTCTCGGGCAAGTACGGCGTTTCTTCGCGGGCTTGCAGCGTGATCGTCGAGAGGGCGGTCACCAGGCCCAGGTACTTCAACCGGCCCTCGGCCCGCTCGATTTCGCCGCGGACGATCTTGATCTGCTCGCGGATTTTAAGGATGTCGTCGAGCCGGATGGCCGTGTCCTTGAGCAACTTGTTGAGCGTTTCCTCCTCGGCCTTGAAGTTCTTGACGCGGGCCGTCAGGTCCACGAACTCCTCGGTCACGTCGTGCGAGTCCGACGTGTTGCGGACCAGTTGCCCCAGGGCGACGAGCCGGGCGACGGCCGCGCGGTAGTCGGCGACCGGCACCTTGAGCGTCCAGGTGGCGGAGCGGCTAACGCCGGCCTGCCCGGTCACGTCGCTCTTCGCCACGTACCCCTTGTAGTCCGCGACGACTTTCTCGACCTGCGGCTGAATCGCCTCGACGTTCGTGACGACCAGTTCGATCGCCGCCGAGTGAATGACCTTCCGCTCGACCCCCGGCTCCTCGGGCTTCGCCCCGGCGGCACCGGGCGCGCCGTCTTTGGCTCCGGGAGCGGGCCGGTCAGCGTTGACCTCAACGCGGAATCCGGACGACGACTCCTTATTCATTCGGACAGGACTGTCGCAGCCGACGAGCAGGGTGAGGGCGAGAATTGGGAGGAAGCGCGTCATGGTTCGGCCCAGCGGGGAGATGTGGTCGCCAGAGGTACGACGCCCCGACGATGATTTTATTCCCCGGCTCCGCCGCAGGCGAATCCAGGCGAGCGGCCCACTCCCGTGCAATGCCACTGAGTTAAGTGATGCGGACGTGGTCTTGGAAGGGTTTCCCGCGGACTTGCCGGTGGTGCGGCTTCTTCGTCGGGAACTCGTTCCGGCCGGCTTTGACCACGCGCCGGCGGTCGGCCGGGTGCGTCTTCAACTCCCGGACGGCCAACTCCTGGTCCCACCGGCGGTGGCCCACCGCGACGAGCGTCCGGGCCGGGTCGGCCTTCGGGTCGAGCAGCGTGGTCACCGGCCGCGTCCGCACGCGGCCGCGGGCCCGCGTCGGGTCGTCGTGGGCGGACTCGATGACGCGCACGGTCGGGCCGTTGCGGTCCGTCAGGCGGTCGGCCGTCGTGGGGTCCAGTCGGGCGAGGTCCGAGCCGTCGGCCGGACGCCGGCGGGACTTCAGCAGCGGGCCGCCCGGCACGCGGCCCGGGAGGTGCGCGCCCCGCTCGTGGACGGCGGCGGTGAAGGAAAAGCCCTGAAACCCGGCGTCGTGGAGCAGCAGTTGACCGGCTTCGAGGTGGGGGATCAGGCCGCGCGCCGTGGGCACTTCGCCGGCCCGGACGGGCTCGACGGGCCCGTGCGTGACGGTGCGGGTCCCGAGTTCCGGGCGCGCGACGAGCCGGACCTGGGGGACGTGTGCCGGCCCGCCGCCGGCGACGGCGACGAGGCGGAGTCCGCGGTGGACGGCGGACGGGCACTCGCGGGGCGTGGGAGGTCGTCGCCGCAGGTGGTGCGCGAGTCGCCGCCGGGGCAGCCACCCGAGCCGGACTCGGCCGTGGGCGAGGACGGACGCGGACGGCCGACCGTCGCCGGCGAACCCGGGCAGGAGTCGGGCGAAGACCTGGGTCAGCGAGGCCCGCGAGTCGAGGGCGGCGGCCAGCCGGTACCACAGGAGGACGTGCCGGGGCACGAGACGGTCGCGGGGCGGCCCGCCGGCCAGTTCGCGGGCGACGGCCTCGGGCACGGACGCCAGCAGGTGCGGCAGGAACTCGGCGGCGGTCGGCGGGACGAAGTCGCGCGTAGCGGTCGAGTGAGTCATGATCGCAGCGTCCTTGCCGTGGTGACGTGTGGTCACTCCAGCCATGGCAGGACGCTGCGATCACTTCAAGCCTGACTCAGTGGCATTGCAGTCACGTGAGCCGCTCGCCTTCGCCTGCGGCGGCGCCGAAAGCAACTACGGCTTCGCCCAGAGGAAGTCGAACTGGCGCTGGAAGGCGGCGATCAGGTCGCGGTCGCCGGTGTCGATGACGTTTTCGGCGTTCTGGTCGGCCGCGCCGCGGGTCCAGTTGTACGACCCGTTGAGCAGGCGGGTGCCGTCGAAGATGGCAAACTTGTGGTGCATGTGGTACGGGGTGCGGTCGATCTTCGTCGGGATGCCGGCCGCTTCGAGACGCTCGATGTCCGACCCGAGGTCGCCGGCCTTGTCGTTGTCCGTCACGATGCGGACGCGAACGCCGCGGCGGTGAGCCTCGAGCATCGCCCCGGCAATGCGGTCGTCGGTGATCGTGAACACGCAGACATCGACGGTGTGCCGGGCGGCCTGGAAGCGGTGGACGACCTGGCCGAGGCAATCCGGGCCGGGGCTGAAGAACGCGAGCGAGGTCGGCGGCAGGGCGGTCGTGGTAATGGCGATTTCGAAGTCCTCGGCGTCGGGGGTCAGTCGCCGTCGTGGGCGGTCTCGTCGAGGGCCGCTTCGAGGCCGCGGATCGTGTCGCGGACGTTCTCGATCGACGGGTTCATCGCCATCGCTTGTTGGAAGGCTCGGAGGGCGGCGCGGGGCTTGTTCAGGCGCAAGTAGCACTGGCCCATGCCGGCGGCCGCGCCGAAGTGGTGCGGGTTGAGCCGGAGCACGTCCTGGCAGTCGTGGACGCTCCGCGAGTACTCGCCGCGGCGGTAGTAGACGATGGCCCGCTGGTTGAACGCCTCGGCGAAGTTCGGGGCGTCGGTCACGAGGTCGGTGAGCGCCGCGAGGGTCTGCGGCAGGTCGGCGAGTTGCAGGGCCTGTTGCAGGCGGTGGTTCTGGTCGGGGGTGCCGCCGCGGAACCAGATTTCCCAGAGCGAGTCGGTCGAGAACTTGCGGACCAGGGTGTCGTCGTCGCGGAGGCCCTGGGTCAGGGCGGCGTTCGACTTCATCGTGCCGAGCAGGCCGATGGCCAGGGCGGCGGCGCGGCGCATCTGCAACACAGGCGAGGAGAGCAGGCGTTGCAGCGTGCCCTCGTTGTACTTGCCTTTGACGGCGTCCCGGAAGCTGCGCATGCCTTCGAGCATCCCGGCCTGGAGGAGGTCGGGGTCGTCCCCGTACTGGGGCTGCGGGAGCTTGTTGTAGCACTCGACCAGGAACGGCGCGGTCACGGGTAATCCTCACACCCCGTCGGGGTCGGTCGGGACGAAGTATTCTAGTTTACGCCGCCGGTCCGTCGGCAATTTCCCGCGGTTTCTCCAGCCGAAGTCGCCCGCCCGCGGCGGCTTTCCGGCGGCGCGTGGGGTCGTCGGGGGACTGCGGGACCTGAAGTCTTCGCCAGACTACCGAAGTCCCCCGACCGTATCCAACGTGGCATGAATGAAACGGGACGAGATTACCAGAAATGGTCCGACGCGCGCGGAATAAACCGCGCGCAACGGCCGTGGCGATTGGGCGACTCGCGGACTGAAGAGTGCAAATTGAAGAGTGCAGAGTGAAGACGCGGGCGTCGGGTGCCTAAAGATATCGGTGGTTGCCGTCGGGGCGGCCGATGAACGCTTACCCGGCGTGCCCGGACGCGTTGACTCGTTCGCCGCCGTCTGCGTTTGCAATGCTCTCCACCGCACTGGAAGGGAATTCGATGCTCAGGGTCAAGCGCTTCGCACTGGGACTTTTGTTCGCACCGTTCGTCGGGGCCGCGTCCGCCGGGGAGCCGGTGACCACGGCGGCCGCGCTCGTCGCCGCCGTGCGGGACGGGGCCGAAGGGGCGACGGTCGAACTGGCCGCCGGGACGTTCGAGCTCGACGCGCCGCTCGAACCCAAGTCCAAAATGACGCTCAAGGGGGCGGGCCTCGGCAAGACGATCGTGACCAACGCGAAGGGCTGGAAGCCCTCGACGAAGACGCTCCCCGACCCGGAGATGGTCATGAAAGACCTCGACTCCAAGGCGTACTTGATCCGCCTCCGGGACAAGTCGGTCGGCGTCACAATCTCGGACATGACCCTCCTCGGGCCGCAAGTCCACGGGGCGATCTTCGCGTTCTTTAGCGAGGGCTTGCACCTCCACCACCTGCGCATCCAGGACACGCTCTGGTGCAGCGTCCGGACGTTCGGCATGGCGGGCGCGAAGATCCACGACTGCGAGTTCGTCGGGGCCGGCGGCCGGTGGGAGCGCGGCCAGCCGGGCGTGAAGGGCGGCAACACCGGCGGGGCGATCTTCGCCGTGTGGTCGGGCGACTGCGAGATTTCCCACAACCGCTTCACGCGGTCCCCGGCCCGGCCCGGCCCGGACCACGAGTCCTACGGGATCAAGGGCCGCGAGGGGCGGCGGTGTCGCATCCACCACAACACCATCGAGTCCAACTTCTCGATCGAGTTCCCCTTCGAGGGCGACGAGGACGTGGAGATCGACCACAACGTTTGTCACGGGGCGGTCTCGATCCCTAAGTACGCCGGCGGCCCGGTCCCCAAGAGCGGCCGGACGTTCCACATCCACCACAACTGGTTCCGCGACAGCTATTCGATCGAGTTCGTCCGCAACGGCGTGGAGATCGACCACAACCTGTTCGACTTCGACGCCAAGAAGGACCACGGCAACTTGATCGCCGCGTTCGGCGACGTGCCCGCCAAGGGGCCGGCGAGCTTCCACAACAACCTCGTTAACAACCCCGGCCGCGGCGTGATCTGGCTCAACGAGGTGTACAACAACCTGGAAGTCCGCAACAACCACGTCGTGACGCGGACCACCGCCACGCCGCACACGGAAGGCCTGTTCGGCTTCAACCCGAAGTGCGACTTCAAAACGATCACCATCCGAGACAACGTCATCGAGTGCCAGGGCCAGTCGCGGCCGCTGCTGCGGTGCAAGGAGAGTTACGGGTCGGTGATCGGCAACAACGCGCTGACCAACGTCACGGACACCGCCCGGTACGAGAACGCCCGCGCCGACAAGCCGGCCGGCCTCGAAAAGCCCCTGAAGTTCGAGTGCGGCGTCCACAACGAATCGACCGTCGACGGCTGGAAGGCCACGCCGACGGCGAAGTGATCTAGATGGAGGGATTCCGAAAGTGTCATTCACGACGGAAATGGCTGGGCTGGTCGCGGAGCAATTGTCGCGGTTTGTTAGCTTTAACCGGCACCAACTCGCCGGGCAGGTGGAGAACCTCGACTTTTGGCTGGCCGAGGTGCGGCACGCCCTGGTGGCGATTGACGGGTACGGGGTGCGGTTTGTTCGGCTACATGCCGCTCAGGAGTGGTACGTCGCCACCCACAACGTCACCGTGTCGGTGATCGGGCCGCGAGGTGCCACGGAGTACCCCCCGCCCGCGGTCCACCGTACCCCGGATCGGGAACTCCAGAAAGCGCGTCGGGGTCTGGTCGAGGCCGCGACCCGGTTTCTCGAGCGGTGTCGCGCGGAGGAGTTGATCAGGGCGTCGCGGTTGTCCGCGGCGATAACGAGCCTCGGCTAGGGCCACGGAACGCCTCCCCCCTACTCGGCGACGTACTCGACGAAGCCGATCATCATCTCTTCCCAGGTCTGGTTGCCCCACGCGACGCGCTTCGTCGGGTCGGGGTTCGACGGGTTGGCCTTCGAGTTGTCGAACCAGGCGGTACACTCGAGGCGGCTCCCGGCGGGCAGCGTGCGCGGCTCCTTGAAGGCGTACCCGGTCTGCCAGTTGAAGTCGTACTTCGGCACGTTGAGCAGCACTTCGCGGGTGCCGTCCGGGGTCACGAGTTCGTACCGGAAGGCCTTGCCGCGGACGTGCATGTGCGGGGTCATGTTCAACAGCGTGACCGGCCGGTCGAAGGCCAGCACGGCCACGTCCGGCGAGTAGTTCCCGTCGCCCGGCGGGATGGCGAACCGCTTGGTGATCGCCGCGTCGGACTTCACTTCCCGGGCCGGCGGGGTCTTGGTCGTCATCAGGCCGATGCACGACTGGTCGCGGCCGGCCTTGCCGTTCGGCGTGTAGTGGACCTCGAACAGGAGCATCGACCCCTTGGGGATGAGCTTGCCCAGGCCGGCCGGGAGCACGTTGGCTTCATCCCCCGGGACGTAAGCGGAGAGCAGGTGCCGGCTGAACCCGTCGTTCTTGACCAGCTCCTTGAGGTGCTTGCCCGGGGGGATCAGAAAGACGATGATGTGGTGGATCGCCTCGCGGAAGTCCGGGCGGACTTCGAGGCCCGTCACCCAGGTATCCTCGGCGAAGGTCGCGTCCCCCTGGACGTAGTGGTACGGCATGCCGATCGCGCCCATCATGAACTGGGCCGGCACGTCGATCGGCTTGGCCATCTTGACGACCAGGTCGGGGGCGCGGGGCAGCCGCCAACCCTGCGTGTACGCCTTGGCCGGCGGCGACTGGGCCGCGTCCCCCTCGGGGCACCCGGCGTCGATCCATGCGAGCAGCGTCGCCTTGTCGGCCGCGGTCAGCCGGCGGTCGTTGACGAAGTGGCCCGGCTTGGCGTCGGCGTGCCACGGCGGCATCACGTCGTCGGCGACGACCTCGCGCATCATCCCGGCCCACGACTTGGCGTCCTTGAACGTCATCAGCGGGAACGGGGCCGTCTCGCCCGGCCGGTGGCAGCCCTGGCACTTGGCCTGGAGGACGCGCGACACTTCACTGTGGTAGGTGATCGCCGTGGCCACTTTAACGGCCGGGTCGGCGAGCAGCTTGCACCCGGCGGGGGCGGCGTAGGGCACGGTGACGGCGCGGCCGTCGATGACCGCGTCGAGGGCGTTGCCCAGGTCGCGCGTCGTCGGCCGGTCCCGGTGGACGCCCGGCGCGTCCTGGTCGTCCACGCGGCCCATGAAGCGGACGTTCAGCCCGCCGTCGAGGACGAACGCCGTCGGCACGCGATCGACGCGGAAGCGCTTGGCCAGGCTGCCGTCGGCGTCGTGCAGTACCGGGAACGGCAACTTGTTCGCCGCGGCGTGCTTGGCGGCGTCCGCGGCGCTGTCCGCCGGGTGGGCGTAGATGCCGACGAAGGTCGCGTCGGCCTTGAGCCGCTTGGCCAGGCCGGCGACCTTCGGCAGGATCGCGTTCGAGACGGGGCACGACGCGGCCAGGAAGACGACGACGGTCGGCTTGCGGTCGCGGCCGGCGTCGCTCAGGGTCCACGGCGTGCCGGCGACGAGGTCGGTGCGGGTGAAGTCCGCGACGCGGGTGCCGACCGGGGCCGGGGCCGGCTCGCCCGCGACCAGTGCGGAGGCGAAGGCGATGCCGAAGACGATTGAGACCGTGCGGACCATGCGAAAACCCTCACGCCACGTAGACAGACCGACGATTTTACCCGCCGGCCGGCCGAAAGGTTGCAGTCGCGCGAACTTTTCACACTGGGGGGCTTCGCCGGGGCGGGAACGGGACGGCCGGTGTTTCCGAAGCGAATCGACTGGCCCGGGTTCGCCCGAATCGTATAGCTTAACCTGTACATAACTCCCGGTTTACCGCCGTGGGCGGCCCGGACCTTTCGGCATTTTGACGCGACCCGGCGTCGGGCACAGGTGACCCTTTGACTCCGGTATTACACCGCGCTTCCCTGGGCTGGTGGCGACCCGACGTGGCCGGGCCGGCCGGCGAGCCGTCCGACATGCGCGACCTGCTCGGCGACCTGCACTCGGCCGCCGTCGTCGTCCACACGCCGGACGGCTTCGCGGTCGCCCCGGGCGGGTCGGTGCAACTCGGCGGGGCCGACCCGACCGGCGAGTGCTACCCCGTCGCCGCGTACCTGCCGCCGCTGCCCCCGGAGTCGTTGGGGGACACCGCCTTCTGCAAGGCGCACGGCCTGCTTTACCCGTACATGACCGGGGCGATGGCCAACGGCATCGCGTCCGTCGAGATCGTCGAGGCGATGGCCCACGCCGGGATGCTCGGTTCGTTCGGCGCGGCCGGGCTGTCGCTCGAGCGCGTCACCGCCGCCATCGACCGCCTCCAGGCGAACCTCGGCGACAAGCCGTTCGCCATCAACCTGATCCACAGCCCGAACGAGCCGGCCCACGAGATGCACCTCGCCGCCCGGCTGCTTGAGCGGGGCGTCCGCCGCGTCGAGGCGTCGGCCTACCTCGACCTCACACCCGCGATCGTCCGCTACCGCGTCGCCGGGTTGAGCCAGGGGCCGGCCGGGGTCGTCATCGGCAACAAGGTCATCGCCAAGATTTCGCGGACCGAAGTCGCCACCCGCTTCCTGTCGCCCGCCCCGGCGAAGTTGTTGCAAGAGTTGCTGGCCGCCGGGCACGTGACCGCCGCCCAGGTCGAGTTGGCCGCGCGGGTGCCGGTGTGCGACGACATGACCGCCGAGGCCGACTCCGGCGGGCACACCGATAACCGCCCCGCGATCACGCTGTTGCCTACCATTCTCGCGCTGCGGAACCGCCTACAGAAGCAGTTCGGCTACGCCGAGCCGGTCCGCGTCGGGCTGGCCGGCGGGATTGCGACACCGGCGAGCGTCGCCGCGGCGTTCAGCATGGGCGCGGCCTACGTCTGCACCGGGTCGATCAACCAGGCGTGCGTCGAGTCCGGGAGTTCGGACCCCGTCCGCAAGATGCTCGCCGAGGCCGGCCAGGCCGACGTGGCGATGGCCCCGGCCGCCGACATGTTCGAGATGGGCGTCAAACTCCAAGTCCTCAAGCGCGGCACGATGTTCGCCATGCGCGCCCAGAAACTTTTCGAGTTGTACCGCCAATTCCCGAGTTGGGAAGCGATTCCGGAGGCCGAACGGGTCCAGGTCGAGAAGACGTATTTGCGGACGACGTTCGCGGACGTGTGGACCCAGACGCGGGAGTTCTTCGTCAAGCGCGACCCGACGGTGTTGGCCCGGGCCGACGTCGATCCGAAGGTCAGGATGGCCCTGGTCTTCCGGTGGTACTTGGGCCTGTCGAGCCGGTGGGCCAACGTCGGCGACACGTCCCGGCAACTGGACTACCAGGTCTGGTGCGGGCCGGCGATGGGGGCCTTCAACGAGTGGGCCAAGGGGTCGTTCCTCGAAGCCCCGGCCAACCGCACCGTCGTCGCCGTGGCCCTGAATCTCTTGTACGGGGCCGGCCTGCACCTGCGGCGCGAGGCCCTCCGCCAGCAGGGCGTCACCCTGCCGGCGAGCGTGCTACGCTCGGAGCCGGTGGAATTGGGCGAACTGCACGCCCTCCTCGGTTGACCCGACCGCCGCGCCGCCAGTTGAACACCCCGATTCGCACCCACTAGACGGACCGACGCCGCACCGATGAGCACCCTCCCCGCCAGCTTCCCCGTCGCCCCGAAGCCCGCCCCGGCGGTGAAGCCTCTCGACCTGGCCATCGTCGGCATGGGCTGCCTGTTCCCCAAGGCCGACAACCTCGGCGGGTACTGGGCCAACATCAAGCACGCCATCGACGGCATCACGGACGTGCCGGGCACCCACTGGAACCCCGACGACTACTTCGACGCCAACCCCAAAGCCCCGGACATGACCTACGCCCGCCGCGGCGGGTTTTTGTCCCCCGTCGACTTCAACGCGCTCGAGTTCGGCATCAACCCGCGCGACCTCGAAGCGACCGACACGACGCAACTCCTCGGCCTGTACGCGGCCAAGCAAGCCCTGACCGACGCCGGCGTCGATTTCACCCCCGGCAAGCCCAAGAGCGTCGAGCGCGGCAAGGTCTCCGTCCTCATCGGCGTGACCGGCACGCTCGAACTCGTCATCCCGTTGGGCGCACGCCTCGGCCACCCCAAGTGGCGTAAGGCGATGCGCGACGCCGGCATCCCGGAAGACCAGGTCGCCGACGCCGTCACCCGCATCGGTGAGAGTTACGTGCCGTGGCAGGAGAACAGCTTCCCCGGCCTGCTCGGGAACGTCGTCGCCGGGCGGATCGCCAACCGCCTCGACCTGCACGGCACCAACTGCGTCGTGGATGCCGCGTGCGCGAGCAGCCTGAGCGCGATGCACCTGGCCGCGATGGAGTTGACGACGGGCAAGGCCGACGTGGTCGTCACCGGCGGGACCGACACGTTCAACGACATCTTCATGTACATGTGCTTCTCGAAGACGCCCGCCCTGTCGCCGTCCGGCAACAGCCGGCCGTTCGACGCCGACGGCGACGGCACGATTCTCGGCGAAGGCCTGGGCCTGGTCGTCTTGAAGCGGCTCGACGACGCGGTCGCCGCGGGAGACACGGTCTACGCCGTCATCAAGTCGATCGGCACGTCCAGCGACGGCAAGGGCAACGCGATCTACGCCCCGAGCGCGGACGGCCAGAAGCGCTGCTTACGGGACGCCTACGCCCGCGCCGGGTTCTCGCCGGACACGGTCGAACTGGTCGAAGCCCACGGCACCGGGACCAAGGTCGGCGACGGGGTCGAAGCGGCCGCCCTCGCCGACGTCTTCGGTAGCGTCGAGACTTCGCGGTTGCGGCCGTGGTGCGCGGTCGGTTCGGTCAAGTCGCAGGTCGGCCACACCAAGGCGGCGGCCGGCGCGGCGGGCCTCATCAAGGCGGCGATGGCGTTGCACTTCAAGGTCTTGCCGCCGACGATGAAGGTGACGAAGCCGGTCGAGCCGCTGACGCGCGAGAATACGCCGTTCTACGTCAACGCGCAGATGCGGCCGTGGCTGCCGCGGGCCGAACACCCGCGCCGCGCCGGCCTGTCGGCGTTCGGCTTCGGCGGCAGCAACTTCCACGCGGTCCTCGAAGAGTTCGGCCCCACGAAGGTCGCCCCCGACTGGGACGGCCACGTCGAGATGCTGACGCTGTCGGGCACGGCCCAAGTCATCGTCGGCGAACTGTCGAAGCTCGCCGACGGTATTACCTGGAAGGCGTTCGCCCGCGCCGCCGAGGCGAGCCGCGCGACCTTCCGAGTGGACGCCCCGGCCCGCCTGATCCTCGTCGCCCACCGCGACGCCGACCTGGCGAAGCTCCTCAGCGGCGCGAAGGTTAAGCTCGCGGCCGACGGCACCAAGGCGTGGTCCACGACCGACGGCGCGCACTTCGGCGTCGGTGCCCCGGCCGGCCAACTCGGCGTGCTCTTCCCCGGTCAGGGGTCGCAGTACGTCGGCATGTTGCGCGAAGCGGCCTGCCTGTTCCCCGAAATGCTCGCCACCCTGACCGCCGTGGACGCCGACGCGGGCGGCAAGCGGGTGGCCGACGTGGTCTACCCGGTGACGAGTTTCGCCGCGGACGCCAAGGCGTCCCAGGACGCCGCGCTCCGCTCGACCGACGTGGCCCAGCCGGCCATCGGGGCGGTCAGCTTCGGCGCGTGGCTGACCCTGTCGCACCGCTTCGGCGTGAGCGCCGGGGCCTTCGGCGGCCACAGCTACGGCGAGTTGACGGCCCTGGCCGCCGCCGGCCGGCTGAGCGTCGCCGACTTCGTCACCCTGTCGCGGTTGCGCGGCCGGCTGATGGCCGAACAGGGCACCCGCAAGTCGGGCGACCCGGGCACGATGCTCGCCGTGTCCGCGCACTTCGAGCGGATCGAGGCGGTCGTCGCGGCCGAGAACCTGGACGTGGTCGCGGCCAACTTCAACTCGCCGACGCAGACGGTCCTGTCCGGCTCGACGCCCGAGATCGACCGGGCGGCGCGGGCGTTCAGCGCCGCCGGCTTGCGGGCGACCAAGCTCCCCGTCGCCGCCGCCTTCCACAGCCCGTTCGTCGCCGAGGCGGCCAAGCCGTTCCGCGCCGCCCTCGACGCGGTCACACTCTCCGCCGGCACCAAGCCAGTGTACGCCAACACGACGGCCGCCCCGTACCCGGCGGACGGCGACGCCGCGAAGGACGTCCTCGGCCACCAACTCGCCAGGCCGGTCGCCTTCGTCGAACAGGTCCGGGCGATGGCCCAGGCCGGGGTCACGACCTTCCTCGAAGTCGGCCCCGGGTCGGTGCTGACGCGGCTGACCGAGGCGACGCTGGCCGAGCTGAAGTTGCCGGGCGAAGCCTTCGCCCTGGACTCGTCCGGCGGCAAGCGGCCCGGCACCCTGGACCTCGCCCAGACCCTCGCCCGGCTCGCCGCGCGGGGCTATGCCGTTGCCGTCGCCGCGTGGGAAGAGGGCAGCCGCTGCCGCCCGGGGGTGGACCCGAAGCCGGGGCACACGGTGCCCGTCGGCGGCGCGAACTCCGTCCTGCCCCGGCCGGCCCGCCCGGCCACCCCGCCCAAAGTTGTGTCGAGTGTTCCCGTCCCGTCCTTCGTTGCCGAGCGTCGCAGTCCGTCCACTCCCCCGGGGAAAGTCATGTCTGATCGTCCGAGTGAACCCGCACCGCTCAACACGGGACAGGGGGCGGCACTCACTCAGGCGCTCGCGCTGTCCCAGCAAACGCTCGCCGCGCTGGCGCAACTGCAAGAGCAGTCGGCCCGCCTGCACAAGCAGTTCCTCGACAACCAGAGCCAGGCGCACGCGACGCTGTTCCAGATCGTCGCCCAGCAGAACGCGATGATCTTCGGCGCGGACGCCCCGGCCCTCCAGGTTCCCCGTGCGGCCGCCCCGACGATGCCCGCGCTGGCCCCCCAAGCGGCCCCGAGGCCGGCCGCCGTCGCGCCGACCCCGGTCGCCGCGCCGCCGGTCCCCCGCGTGGACGCGCCCCGCCCGGTGCTGACCGCCCCGGTCGCCGCGAAGCCGGTGCCGGTCGCCGCGGCCCGGAATGCCATTTCGGACGTGTTGTTGGAGGTGGTGGCGGAGAAGACCGGGTACCCGACGGACATGCTGTCCCTGGGCATGACCCTGGACTCCGACCTGGGCGTGGACTCGATCAAGCGGGTCGAGATCCTGAGCGCCCTGCAGGAGCGCCTGCCGAACGCCCCGGTGGTCAAGCCCGAGCACCTCGGCACCCTGCACACCCTGCAGGACATCGCCGACTTCCTCGGCGGGTC
>JANYHV010000329.1 GCA_025362195.1 Fimbriiglobus sp.
ACCCGCGGCCGGCGCTGGCGTAGCGCCGCGGGGAGGCAGGCGTGTCTTGTGTTGTGTGGTTGCCCCCTGCGAGGCCCGTCTTCCGGCCCTAGGCCGATCTTCTGTAGCTGGCCGCTGTGAGGCCGGTCTTATCCCCTGGCACGGGGATCACCCATGCAGGCAGTCAGACCGGCCTCACAGCGGCCAGCTACAGAAGATCGGCCTAGGGCCGGAAGACGGGCCTCGCAGGGGGCAACCGCACAACACAAGACACGCCTGCCTCCCCGCGGCGCTACGCCAGCGCCGGCCGCGGGTCCAGCGCGTCGCGCACCGCCGCGAGCAGGGCGCTCGGCCGGTACGGCTTCGACAGCAGGCCGAGCGCCTCGGGGATGTCGGACACGTCGTCGGTCGAGTAGCCGCTCGACAGCAGAATTTTCACCGCCGGGTCGAGGGCGACCAGCCGCCGCGCGGCGTCGCGGCCGGAGAGGCGCGGCATGACGAGGTCGAGGATCACCAGGTCGATTTCGGCGGCGTACTCGCGGAAGGCCTCGACCGCCTCGACGCCGTCGGTCGCCTCGCGGACCTCGTACCCGGCCGACTCCAGGACGGTCCGGGAGATGACGCGGATCATCTCCTCGTCGTCCACGAGCAGGATGCGGCCGCCGGCCGGGGCGCGCGGCGCGGGCAACTCGGTCGCGACGGGGGTGTCGAGCGAGAAGTCGGCGTGGGACCGCGACATCACCTTGGCGGGGGGCGCGCCGGCCTCGGCGGGGACGGCGGGCAGGAACAGGTGGAAGGTCGTGCCGGCCCCCAGCGCGGTGTCGCACTCGACCCAGCCCTCGTGCTGCCGGACGATGCCGTCCACCATCGCCAGCCCCAGGCCGGTCCCCTGCCCGATCGGCTTGGTCGTGAAGAACGGCTCGAAGAGCCGCGCCCGCACCCCCGGCGTCATGCCGGTGCCGGTGTCGGCCACGCTGACGCGCAGGTACGCCGCGGCGGCCGGCAGGTGCCGGTCGATCTGCGCCGGGGTCGGCCGCCACGGCTCGGCGCTGATGCGCAGCTCGCCCCCGGCCGGCATGGCGTCGCGGGCGTTGACGCAAAGGTTTAGCAGCACCTGGTTGAGCAGGCTCGCGTCGGCCAGGGCCAGCCAGCCCAGCGGCGGGATGTCGGCCAGGAAGGTGATGCGCGGGTCGATCGTGCGCCGCAGCAGGTCCACCACCTCGCCGACGAACTCGCCCACGTCGAGGGGCGCGACGAGCATCTGGTTGCGGCGGGCGAACCCCAGCAGCTTGCTCGTCAACTCGGCGGCGCGGTGCGCCGCGCGCTCGGCCGTGGCCAGCAGCCCGCGGTTGGGGTCGCCGGGCGGCAAATCGACGAGGCAGAGGTTGCCGATGACCGCGGTGAGCAGGTTGTTGAAGTCGTGGGCGACGCCGCCGGCGAGCTGCCCGACCGTCTCCATCTTCTGGGCCTGCCGCAACTGGTCCTCGCGCTCGCGCAGCGCGCGCTCGGCCCGCTTGCGGTCGCTGATGTCGCGCTGGATCATGACCCAGTAGGCGCACGGCGAGTCGGCGTCGGGCACCGGCACCAGGCTGAGTTCGACCCAGAAGGTCGAGCGGTCCTTGCGGTAGTTCAGCAGCTCGACCTGGAGCGGCTCGCAACTGTCCAGGCCGCGGCGGAGGCGGTCGAGGGTGGCCGGGTCGGAGTCCGGGCCGCGGAGCACGTGCAGGGACCGGCCGACCAATTCGGCCCCGGCGTACCCGGTCATGCGGGCGAACGCGTCGTTCACGTACAGCACGGACCGGCCGGCGTGGGCGGTCGGCTCGGCCTCCAGGATGACGACCCCGTCCCGGGCGTGGACGACGACCGACTCCAACTGCCGCAGCCGCTGCTCGTCGGCCTTCTCCTGGGTGATGTCGATGGTCACCCCGGTGTACCGCGTGGTCGGCCGGCCGGCGGCGTCCCGGAGGACGCGGCCGCGGGTCAGGTACCACCGGGTCGCGCCGCCGGCGTGCGGGATGCGGTACGACACGTCGATGTCCGCCCGGCCCTCCCCGACCGCCGCGCGGATGACCGCCTCGACCCGGTCCCGGTCGCCGGCGTGGATGTACTCCAGGAAGTCGGCCAAGTTTTCGATCGGCCCGGGGGCGGCGAGGTCGAACCACTCGGCGATCGCGTCCCCGCTGGCGATCTCGCCGGTCGCCAGGTCGCAGTCCCAGACCAGCAACCGCGTCCACCGCATGACCATGCGCAGCCGGGCCTCGGACTCGCGCAGCCGCCGCTCGTTCCGCTTGACCGCCGTCAAGTCCTGGTACAGCGCGATCGCCCCCAGGTTCTCGCCCTTGGGGCCGAGGACCGGGGCGGAGTTCATGGTCAACTGCCGGCCCGCGGTCGGGTGCGCGTTCGACACGTACCGGACCTCGACGTTCTTGAGCGGCTCGCCCGTGGCCACCGTCCGGGCGACCGGGCACTCGGCCGTCGGCAGCACCCGCCCGTCCGGCCGGTACATCGTCCAGTTCACGTCGCCCAGAAGCGGCTTGCCGACGCCGACGTTCATGCCCGCGAACCACTCGCGGGCGAC
Source organism: Fimbriiglobus sp. (assembly GCA_025362195.1). GTDB lineage: Bacteria > Planctomycetota > Planctomycetia > Gemmatales > Gemmataceae > Fimbriiglobus. Next base: position 2,558 of record JANYHV010000329.1, read on the forward strand.
GGCGTTCATCGTCAGCACCGTCTCGTCCGGGCCGAGGGTGACGACGCCGGCCGGCAACTGGTCGAGGGTCGCCGCCAGGAACGCCTGCTGCACCCCGCGCTCGGCCGACAGCCGCTGGAGTTCGTCCCGCTGGCGCGACACTTCCGCGAACAGGAGTTCCCGCGACTCCCCGGCCACGCGCCGCTCGGCCCAACTCGCGGCCAGGAGCATCGCCATCATGTTGACCAGGCCGAGGAACCCGGTCGTGAGCAGGACGCCCGGGCTTTCCAGCCCGTAGTCCCGCGTGTGCCGGTGGCAGTACGCGGTGAACACGGCCGTCGCGCAGTACTGGAACAGGACGGCCCCGCGGACCTCGAACCGGACGACGACGGCGACCGCGACCACGAAGAACAGGCACGTGACCGGCAGGGTCAGGGCGACGTCCCCTTGCACGGCCGGCTGGTACAGCAGGACGACGCACGCACTCGCCCCGGCGAGCAGGCCGGCCAGTTCGAGCACCCGCCGGGCCGTCCAGTCCCGCCAGGCCGCGACCAGGCCCCAGGCCAGGGCCAGCGGGGCGAGCGTGATGTTGGCCAGCCAGCCCGAGATGAGAGTGGCGAAGAACACCTCCCGGGCGAGAACCGGGTCGGTCGCGCACAGGCCGCCGGCGACCCCCGCTCGGGCCAGCGCCGTCAGCCCGGCCACGACCGTGAGGCGGACGACGACGACGATCGACGGCTCCCCCGGGGCCACCCCGAACCGGCGGAGCAGCCAGCACGCGGCCAGGTACTCGGCCACCCCGGCCGCCGTCATCACGCCGACCGGCCCCAGGCCGAACGCCAGGTCGGCGGCCAGCGTCCCGGCGAGCAGCGGGACCAGGCCGCGCGGCCCGAGGACGAGCGCGACGGCCATCGGCAGCCCGTACGGCGTCGCCTCGACCCACGCCGGCTTGACGGGGCCGACGAACGCGGCCTGGATGGCGACGATCAGGGCGGCGGCGACGGCCACCCCGACGAACCGGAGGGCGTCCGCGGCAACGGCCGGCAGGCGAAAGCGGGTCATGGGCGTCCGGGCGTGAAGGGCGAGTCGGGGCGGGACCGCACGCTTAATCTACCCCACCATTCGGCCCCGCAACAATGGCGAACTCCGCGACTTGTCGAACGCACTTCCGCCCGGGATCGCAAACCTCGCCCCCCGGCAGAACTCCCCCCACCCCCGCCACGATTTCCTGCGCCGGCCACAACGACCCCGCTCGTCGCGGACGAGCGACCGCCGGCGGGAAGCGTCAAAACTTCGCCCAATTTTTCCGACATTGCCCTTGCTCTGCCGAAACAGCCGGTTTAGTCTGGCGTTCACACAGTCACCCAAAGGCACCGCCGTGCCGAAGCGTACCACCCGCACGATCCCCCGCCTTCGCAGCACGATCCTGCGCGTGACCGAACTGGAGCGGCGCGACACCCCGGCGTGGTGGGCCATCGCCGCGCCGACGATCGCCGGCGGCACGCCCGGCAGCACGGTCGCCACCATCACCGGCGAACTCACGTTGAACCCCGACTACGAAGCGACGAACGGTGTGGTCACGGTCTGGGCCGACACCCCCGTCCACGCCGCGACGTTGGCCCTGGCGGGCACCATGAACGCGAAGTTCGCGGACCACGACCGCGCCCACGCCTTCCTCCAAGAGAACGTCAGCGATCAGGCCTCGGACCACAAGTCGTTCCTGGTCGTCCCCAACGGCACTGGCGGCGTGGACGTCCTCCTCGAAGACATGGCCGGCGACCCCGACGCCGACTACGACTACAACGACCAGACGTGGGACGACCTGCCGACGCCCAACGCGTCGAATCCGATCATTTTCGAGGGGGATTTCCACTGGACCGGTTCGGGCGGGGACGTGACGATCCACGAGAAGGTCGAGGCCGTTTCGGACACGGTCTACAAGTGGAACTACCACCTCCGCAACGACAGCTTCGTCTTCAGCCAGAACAACGGTTACGGCGGCTCGACCAAGGCGGGCATCGGTGCCTTCGTGGTCCCGCTCGACTGGCCGGTCGTCCATAACCCTGGCGGCAGCAACACGGTGTTCAACGCGATGAACGGTGCCCTTGGCGGCGGAGTGCCGAACTGGTGGTGGGTCACCCGCAGTCAGATCATGCCGGGGGCCGAAGCCGACTTCTGGTTCAATACCGACCCCTTGCCGTTGATCGAGGTCACCGGGTCGGCGTGGGAACTGCAAGGCCGCGCGTCCGCTGTCGGGGCCATCAAAGCGCCGGGACGGAACGACGTGCGAATCGAGATCACCGACAAGACTGGCACCCCGATCGGCGCTGACGGACTGAAAGTAGCGAAGTGGGAGAACGCGTTCAACGTGGCTGGTGGCACGGCGAGCGTCAAGCCGGTTGACGCCGTCAGCGGCCTGGACATCATCGACGGCGACGACGACCGGTTCAACGTCTGGGTCTACGACAAGGCGAAGTGGGACGCCAAGACGCCGCACATCAAGGCGAAGATTTCGACGGACAACGTCGTCGGCTTCACGCAGTACAACGACCCGGCGAGTGAGATCGACTTGGTCCGGCGGACCGACGGTGCACGCCCGCCGGGGTGGTTTTGGTCGGACTCGCAAATGCTGGTGTCGAACGCGATGGACGACACGGCGGCGATCCCAGGCGTCGGCGGGGACGAGAACCCGTTGTGGGGACTCGGAGCGCCGAAGAACGGCTACACGTGGCACAAGTCCGACCGCACGCACCGGGTCGCGCTGCGGGGCACCGTCAAAGCCGAGTACACCCCCAACGTTGGGCCTGCGGCCTCGGACACGAAAGCAGTGCCGATGCGGCATTACGTCAACGCCGACGTTCGCATCATGAGGGCACCAGGTGCGGCAGTCGGGGTTATATCTGTTGACAAAGCCAACGAGGACTTTGTGCGAGCGAACGAAATGTTTGCACAAGTAGGAATACTGGTTGTTCCGAAATACAATGTCAATAACATAAGCATTGCTTCTCCCATTGGTGTGCTTTTAGGTAATGGTCTTGACGAGTTCAAGGGACTCGATTCTAGCAGAAAGATCATTATGACTCGTGAAGAGGAGTTACTACTAGACGCTACGGTCGGTGCCGCAAAGGGTGCCAAAACGGATGAAGTAAAGGTATACTACGTTAACTTCCTCACTAGCAATGGGAGTTCTCCTGGCTCAATCGGGGAAGCGTTCCCATCGCTGTCATCACCATCGATTGAGTATGAGGACTCAGTGATTCTAAGCGCTGACCTTCGGACACGCAGCTTTAGGTTGATGGCTCATGAGTTAGGTCATATTTTAACGAATCAAGAACATTATTCCGGATCGGGTGTATCGACAAATCTTATGAAGGTAGGCCCGCCTGCCGCGGCTGATTCACTTGTGGCGGAGCGAAGACTAAATACTGCTCAAGATGCCCTCATGCATAGTGCTCGTGCGAATGCTGGTATTGTAAAATAAAATATTACCACGCGAAATGGGAGTGCTATGGGAAGCGTACTATTAGTCGTCGCAGTTATGGCATTGCCTATTCACCAAGCCATAGCAGGTCGCCTGAATATTGATAATCTGATTAGCCTTTTGAGCGGTGAGGAGTTCAAAGAAGATCGGATGGTATTGATTTCCGTAGCCCCCGGCGCGGTTATTCAGTTCCGGCATATCTTCGATTCGCCCGAAACAGGTTCGCTACAGCTTGCACGCTTGTACGGTGTGGTTGCGGAGTCCAAGGTCGACCGGAGGTTGTTCCTCCCGTCTGCGGTGAGAGACCTCGGCCACCCCGATGTCTGGGTTCGCATATCGGCTTGCGCCTTCGTCGGTGCGGTGGGTACTGCCGCGGACGCAGCTCCCATGTTGGTGATGCTGTTCGACCCCAAGGTCGAGGCGGTGTACGCAGCAACGGGTGCGCTCGCCCTGATCGGCGACGACCGCACCGTGATCGCCCTCGACTTGTGGCTCCGCATCCATCGCCGGCCTGCCGAGTGGGCGGCCGGGGACATGACGATTGAGAATGCCGTAATCAAGTCCCGCGACCAGATCAAAGCCCGCCTAGCAGCGGCCGCCAAGCCGGCCCCCGCCCCGCCGAAGTAGCCCGCCCACGCCGCGTCACTCCTTGCGGTCGCGCCTCTGGCCCGGCGGCTTGTCGCGGGGGAGGAGGTCGGGGAGGTTGGCGATGCGGGTCGCGTTGGTGCCTGCCATCCCTTTCGCAAATGGGGTTCCCATGCACGTGTTCTGCTTCGCGGTGTGCCTTATGGCCCAGGGGCCGGCCGACGCGCCCGACGTGCCCAACGTG
>JANYHV010000363.1 GCA_025362195.1 Fimbriiglobus sp.
AGGTTGCGGCCGAGCTTCCACGACCGCAACGCCGCCGTCGGCCGCACGGCGTTCTTGAGCCAGACGAGGGGCGTCTTGACGCGGAAGCGCTTCAGCACAATCGCGCGGCCGCCGACGGTCAGCACGGCGACGGTCGAGGAGCGCGAGTCCTTGAGGGTGACCGTGCCCGGTGCCGCGAACAGGGCGTCGGGGTCGGTCAGCATTTGCTCGACGAACTCGGTCGGCAAGTCGCGCTCCGCGTAGCCGACGTAGGCCCCGCGGCGGGTGCGGCGGCTGTCGCTGTTGTCGGCGGTATAGCGACTCAGGCGGGCCGTCCAGAACGTCAAGTTCGACCGCCGCGTCGCCGCTTCGAGTTGCAACGCCCCGGCCCGCTCATCGACCGCCAGTCCCGGCCGCGCCGCGACGTAAGCGTGCCAGAAGCGGAGCCGGTCGGCGGCACTCGACCGCACCTGGAAGTAGCGGTTCAGCAGCGTCAACGCGGCGAGGGATCGGCCCCACGACAGCGGCCCCGCGAAGCGAAGCGCGTGAACGTCCATGACCGTGAACGCCATCGTGGTCGGGTCGATCAGGAAGTTACCGGGGTGCGGGTCGGGGTGATCGACGCCGGCGTTGTGAAGCCCCGCCAGGCACCCGGCGAACGCCCGCGCCAGCCGGCCGCGCTCCCCCGGCGACGGCGACGCTTCGAGGACTGCGACGAAGTCGCGCGCCCCGACCGCCTCCCGCGTCACGACGATGCTCTCGGACGGCCACCACCGGCGGCGGGTGCCCCAGGCCAGCGGCTCGACCGTCAGGATGCGCCGTCGGCGTAGTTCGATTGCGTTCTCGAATTCGAGCCGAGCCTTGGCCGGCCGCAGGAGTTCGCGCACGAAGGACCGCGGCGTGTTGACGCGGCAGACCTTGGCGTAGATGACCCCCGAGGGCGTGTTATAGCGCGTAATCGTCCGCTGCAAATTCTTCTTGATCCGCAGGCCGAACTCGCCGCCGATGTGCGGCAAGACCGCTTCCCCGGCCGCGGTCGCGTGCCAGTGGTAGCCGCCGACGAAGTGGGTGGCCCGCGTCGGGCCGAAGGTGTCGCGGAGCTTGCGGACGAAGTGGCTGAGCATTACCCGCCCCGCGGCTTGAGCAGGCGTTGCAAGGCTTCGACCCAGCGCAACGCCCCGGCGGTGACGCTGAAGGTTTGCGTCACCTGCTCGCGCGCCGCCGTGCCGTAGACGCGGCGCGTCAGCGGTTGCGCGGCGAGCGTCCGCACGGCGTCGATCCACTCGTGCGGTTCCGTGGCCAGAACCCCCGTGCGGTGCGGCTGCACGAGTTCCGCGTGGACGCCGACGGGGTTGGTAATCACCGGCAGACCGGCGGCCTGGTACTGCAAGATTTTCAGCCCGCACTTGCCGCGGCTCCACGGGTCGTCGGGAATCCAACTGACGCCGATGTCCGCTTCCGCCAGGTCGCGGGCCTCGGTCGCCTCGCCCCACGGGCACTTCTCGACGAGCAGGTTTTGGAACTGCAAGAAGTCGTCGCAGATCATCCGCAACCGCACGCCGGGGACGCCCTGGCCGAGTTGTTCGAGCACGGCGCGGAAGCGGTCGAGGCCGCGCAGGGTACTCCGCGACCCGACCCAGACGAGCCGGGCGTTGCGCGTCTCGGTGTGGGCCGCGGCCGTGTACCGCGACACGTCCACGCAGGTCGGGATGACCTCGACCGGCTTGGCCGTGAACCGGCGGGCGTGCTCGGCCAGGTAGCCGTTGCCCGCGACGACGAGGTCGCACGCGGCCACGGTCGCGCGGAAGCGGGCGTCCCGGCGGCGGTCGTCGAAACCCTTCGCGGAGTACGAGTCGCGCAGCCAGACGGCGTCGTCGAAGTCGAAGATCAGCGTCTTGGCGGCGCGGCGGATCCGGCCCAACTCGAAGTCGCTGAGCAGCCGGCGTTGCAGGATCACGGCGTTGGCGTCCCGCAGGCGGTTGCCGAGGGTGAGGCGGCCCCAGGCGGTCTCGGGGAAGGGCACGATGTCGAGCGAATACCCGGCCGCGGCCAGGACCGGCGCGAAGGCGAGCAGGCGGTACCGGCAGCAGACGTGGGCGGCACTTTCGCCGACGGCGACGAGCTTCACGGCGGTCACGCCTTGCGCTTGCGGGTCATGGCCTGGGCGATGTCCCGCTTGGCGTCCGCGGTCTTGATCGACTCGCGCTTGTCGTGGACCTGCTTGCCCTTGGCGACCGCGAGTTCGACCTTGGCCCGGCCGTCCTTGAAGTACATGCGCAAGGGCACGAGGGTGAACCCGCGCTGGTCGGCCTTGCCGGCGAACTTGGCGATCTCGGACTTGCGCAGGAGCAGTTTCCGCTCGCGCTTCGGCTTGTGGTTGAGGCGGTTGCCGAACAGGTACTCGGGGATTTCGGCGTTGACGAGCCAGACTTCGTTGTTGTTGTCGATGCGGCCGAACGCCTCGTCGAGGCTGGCGTGCCCCTCGCGCAGGCTCTTGACCTCGGTCCCGACGAGGACCAGCCCGCACTCGATCGCGTCCAGGACTTCGTAGTCGAAGGTGGCGCGGCGGTTGCGGGTGATGTTGACGATGACCGGTTCGCCGTCGCTCTTCTTACCGGTCTCACGCTTCGCGGACTTGGCCATGCGGGTATGCTATCCGCGGGGTCAACCGCCCGCCACACCAAGGTGCGTATGCCGCGCTACGTGATCCTCGCCCACGACTGGCCGACGCCCCACTTCGACCTCCTCCTCGAAGCCGCCGGCGTGCTGAAAAGCTGGCGACTGCACGCCGAGCCGAGTCCCGGCACGACCGTCCCCGCGACTCCAAACGCCGACCACCGCTTGCACTACCTCGACTACGAGGGGCCGGTCGGCGGCAACCGCGGCACGGTGACGCGCGTCGCCAGCGGCGAGTACGAGGGCGACGTCAGTGAGGCGACGTGGCGTGTGCGGTGGGGTGAAGGCGTGGCGACGATGACGGCGGGGGGGTTCCGCATCGAAAAGGGACGGGGGGCGTCGGCGACCGGGTGACCTGCCCCCACCGTTGCCAGTGGGCACGTCACCCGATCGCCGATGCTACCGGCTGCTTAAGTAAGTTCGCCGCTACTTGAGCGGCGTAGTGGGCAGCGGAGGCATGGCGGGCAGCGGCGGGAGCGCGAACCGCGGCCCGAGGAACCGCTCCGCGACCGGGTCGATGTGGTGAGCCGCGATGGCCCGAATCCCATGCAGCGCGGCGTAGCCTCTGTACATGGCAATGTGCTGTGTGCTAAGCTTTACGTCCCGGTTCAACTCGGCGATCACCCGATCAGCCACTTCCATCCGCGCCCGGTGCAGTTCGCCGCTGGCGCGGCTTTCTGCCATGAGTGCATGCCCTGACTCATCGAGCGCTCGGTGCGCGAGCCTCTCCGCCCAAGGTGTCTTCACGGCGTCCAGCAACAGCAGGGCCAACTTGGTCCGCGCCCTCGCCTCCGCCGTGCGGAGTTTCAACGCCTCCACCTGCAACTGCAACGCGCGGATGCCCACACATTCCTCAACGGGTGCGGGCCTGGCGGGAGCGGGCCGCGCGACCCGAGGCGGGTCGAGCGGTCCCCCGAGGGCGAGGGCCGTCATAATGACGAGCGATGTCACTGGGCACCCCCCGTCATGGGGTACACGCCGTTGGGGGCGGGCGAATACTTCTTGATCGCCTCGTTGTTGGCGTTGATGCCGTCCCGCAACACTTTGTTGTCGGCCTCCAACGTCTTGATAGAGTCTTTCAGCGCTTTGACCTGTGCCGTGGCGGCGGCGAGATCCGCCTTCTTTTCAGCCAGCACTTTGCGTAAAAACTCTGTCTCCTCCTTGGCGTCGGCCACCCTCTGTAGGAGCACAGCACGGGCGGCGGGCGGGTCGTTCACACTGGCGTCGTACTCCTTCTGAATTTCCGCTTCGATCTTCACCCACTTGTCGTAATCCGCCTGGGCGGCATTAACAGCGGCCTGCGCGGTATCGACCGCAGTCTCGGCCGCGGGTAGCGCGCCATCGAGCAAACCAATCAACACGGTGTTGGCGGCGATCTGAAGGTTTTTGAGGACGTTGTCGGCTTGTAAGGCCGCCACGACTTCTGGGTCTGGCGCGGAGGGGACGTTGGCGAAATCCGTGGTGGTTCCCGGCGGGCTGCCCGGCGCGGCGGGCGGGTCGGACGTGAGCGCTGGCGGACTGTACGGCCCCAGGTAGACCGGCGTGGCGTCCGGCACGGTTCGGTCTTCGAGCGATTGCAACGTGAGGCGACTGCGGAACGGCGACACGTTCAACTCCTGACATGCTGGCTTACCATGCCTACGCCTTTGTAGGCATGGTAAGCCAGCATGAGGCGGCACTGCCAGCAAAATCCGGAAATTCGCGCGGGCTGTCACGTTCCTGGGGGCGAAGTTACAATGCCAGCCCCACCGAGGACCGCCCGTGAACGACCCCGACCCGGCCCGCCGACGCATCGAGCAACTCGAAGCCGCGCTGATGCGGCGTACCGAACTGCTCGAACAGAAGCAGGCCGAACTCGCCAACATCAAGGCGTCGAAGGCCTACCAACTCGTCAGCAACGCCCAGAAGCTGTTCAACCGCGGCTTCCCGATCCACACCCGCCGGCGGGCGATGGTCAAGGGCGTCGTGCGGTCGGCGCTCGGGTCGGTGACGTGGGTCTTCGACCGCCGCCGCGCCCGCAACGGCCCGCCGGCCGAGGAGCGGCACCTGACCGAGGCGACCCCCGTCGGCGAGTACAAGCGGTGGATCGCCCGGCACGAGCCGAACCCCGCGGGCCTGGCGAAGCAGCGCGACACCAAGCTGTCGCGGGCCGTCACGTTCAGCGTCGTCGTCCCGGTCTACGACCCGCCGGACGCCTTCCTCGAAGCGCTCATCGCGTCGGTGGTCGCCCAGACGTACCCGCACTGGGAACTCTGCCTGGCCAACGCCGGCGCGTCGGCCGGCGTCAAGGCGCTCCTCGACCGCTGGGCGGCCAGGGAGCCGCGCGTCAAGGTCGCGCACCTCGGCGAGAACCGCGGCATCGCCGGGAACACCAACGCCGCGGTCGCCCTGGCCACCGGCGACTACGTGACCTTCGCCGACCACGATGATACCCTTGCCCCGTTTGCGCTGTTCGCCGTGGCGAGGGCGATCAACGACGACCCCGCGGCCGACTTCCTGTACTCCGACGAGGACAAGCTCGACACCGCCGGCGACCGCTGCGAGCCGTACTTCAAGCCCGACTGGTCGCCCGAGACCCTGCGCAGCCGGAACTACGTCTGCCACCTGACGACCTTGAAGCGCACCCTGCTCACCGCCATCGACAACGTCCGCCCCGGTTTCGACGGCGCGCAAGATTACGACGTGGTCTTGCGGGCCAGCGAGCAGGCGGCGCGGATCGTCCACGTCCCGCAGGTCCTCTACCACTGGCGGATGCACGCGCAATCGACTGCGTCGAACAAGTCGAGCAAGAGCTACGCCTTCGACAACGGCAAGCGGGCACTGGCCGAACACCTGGCCCGCCTCGGCGTCGATGCGTCGGTCCACGACGGCCCGACGCTGGGGATGTACCAGGTCGTTTATCACCTGCGGACGCAACCGCTCGTCAGCGTGATCGTGCCGAACAAGGACTACCCGGAGATGCTGAAGCGCTGCCTCGACTCGCTGGGTAAGGGCAGTTACGCGAACTTCGAGGTGATCGTCGTCGAGAACGGCAGCACCCGCCCGGAGACCTTCGCGTACTATCGCGAGTTGGAGAAACAACCGCACGTCCGGGTCGTCGAGTGGGCGAAGCCGTTCAACTACGCGGCCGTCAACAACTTCGCGGCGCTCCAGGCCAAGGGCGACTACCTCCTGTTCCTGAACAACGACATCGAGTCGATCAGCCCCGACTGGCTCGAA
>JANYHV010000367.1 GCA_025362195.1 Fimbriiglobus sp.
TCTGGGCGAAGCTCAAGCAGTCCCGGCGGGTGGCGACGCGGTACGAGAAGACCGCCCGGAACTTCCTGGCGTTCGTTCAGGTGGTGTCGATAATGGTCTTGCTGCAATAACCGCTACAATCTGTCCACACGGCCTAGAACAGGGGTTTGACGCCTCCGACCGAGGGTTTGGCCGTGCCGCGCATCTTCGACAACATCGACCACGTCCTTTTGCCGACGCTCCGCGAGATGCTCGCGGTCTCCGACCGGGCCGACTTCTGCGTCGGCTACTTCAACCTGCGCGGCTGGCAGAAGCTCGACGACGCCGTCGAGGGCTGGGCCGGGGGGCCGGGGCACCGCGTCCGGCTGCTCGTCGGCATGCAGAAGCTGCCGCACGACAACTTACGCCACGCCCTGCGCATCCCCCCCGCCGACGACGACATGGACAACGGCACCGCCACCCGGCTGCGGCTCGCGCTCGCCCAGGAGTTCCGCGAGCAACTGGTGATCGGCGCGCCCACCAACGCCGACGAGGCGGCCCTGCGGCGGCTCTCCGCGCAGCTCGCCGCGGGGAGGGTGACGGTCAAGCTGCACCTGCGGCACGCCCTGCACGCCAAACTTTACCTGCTCTTCCGGCCCGACCCCGTCGCCCCGGTCGTCGGCTACCTCGGCAGCAGCAACCTCACCGCGTCGGGCTTGCAGCACCAGGGCGAGTTGAACATCGACGTGGTCGAGCAGGACGCCTGCCGGAAGCTCGCCGCGTGGTTCGAGGACCGGTGGTCCGACCGGTGGTGCGTCGACATCACGAGGGAGTTGCAGCAAATCATCGACGCGAGTTGGGCGCGGGCGGTGCCGATCCCGCCGTACCACATCTACCTCAAGATGGCGTTCCACCTGTCGCAGGAGGCACTCGCCGGGCTGAACACGTTCCGCATCCCCAAGGACTTCGCCAACACCCTCTTCGAGTTCCAGGAGGCGGCCGTCAAGATCGCGGCGCACCACCTCACCAAGCGCGGCGGGGTGCTCCTCGGCGACGTGGTCGGCCTCGGCAAGACGCTCATGGCCACGGCGGTCGCGCGCATCTTCGAGGACGACCACGGCTCCGACACGCTGATCCTGTGCCCCAAGAACCTCGTGGCGATGTGGGAGGGCTACCGCGTCAAGTACGGCCTGCACGCCCTGGTGATGTCCACCAGCCAGGTCATCAAGCGGCTGCCGAACTTGCGCCGCTTCCGGCTCGTGATCCTCGACGAGAGCCACAACTTGCGCAACCGGGAGGGTAAGCGCTACCAGGCCATTCGCGCCTACGTCGAGGCCAACGACAGCAAGGTGATGCTCCTTTCGGCGACGCCCTACAACAAGTCGTACGCCGACCTGTCGAGCCAGTTGCGGCTCTTCCTGGGCGACGACGAGGACATCGGCGTCCGGCCGGAGAACCTGCTGCGGGCGATCGGCATGACCGAGTTTCAGCGGCGGCACCAGTGCGGCGTCCGCACGCTCGCGGCGTTCGACAAGAGCACGCACGCCGACGACTGGCGCGAACTCATGCGCCTCTACATGGTCCGGCGGACGCGCGGCTTCATCCAGACGCACTACGCCGCGACCGACCCGGTCACCGGTCGCAAGTACCTGACCTTCCCCGACGGCCGGCGCTCGACCTTCCCCGTGCGCGTGCCCAAGACCCTCGGGTTCGCCATCGACCGGGCCGACCCGGCCGACCAGTACGCCCGGCTGTTCGCGCCGGAGGTGGTCGATGCCGTCAACGCGCTGACGCTGCCGCGCTACGGGCTGGCCAACTACGTCCGCGAGTTGCCGGCCGACCCGCCGACGGCCCACGAGGTGCACGTCCTCAAGGACCTGTCGCGGGCCGGGGCGCGGCTCATGGGCTTCTGCCGCACCAACCTCTTCAAGCGCCTGGAGAGTAGCGGCGTCGCTTTCCTGCAGTCGGTCGGGCGGCACGCGCTGCGCAACTTCGCCACCCTGCACGCCCTCGACGCCGGGCTGCCGGTACCGATCGGCACGCAGGACGCCGACCTGCTCGACGCCCGCTACGACGACGGCGACGGGGCGTTCGCCGGCGACGACGCCGAGCTGCCGCCGCTACGCACCGAGGCGGAGTTCCGCGGCCAGGCCGCCGCGGTCTACGCGCTGTACGCCGGCCGCTACGCGAAGCGCTTCCGCTGGCTGCCGGCGACGCGCTTCCTGCCGGCACTCGCCGCCGACCTGCTCGCCGACAGCCGCGCCCTGCTGGCGCTGCTCGGCCGCTGCGGCACCTGGGACGTGGCGCGCGACGCCAAGCTCACGATGCTGCACAAACTCGTCAGCGACACGCACCGCGGCCAGAAGGTGCTCGTCTTCTCGCAGTTCGCCGACACGGTCGCCTACCTGGCCCGCGAGTTGACGAAGCTCGGCGTCCAGCGCGTCGCCGGCGTCACCGGCGGCGACGGCAACCCGACCCGGCTCGCCCACCGCTTCAGCCCCGTCAGCAACGACCAGCGCCGCGAAGTTTCCCCCGCCGACGAACTGCAAGTCCTCGTCGCCACCGACGTGCTCAGCGAGGGGCAGAACCTGCAAGACGCCGCGATCGTCGTCAACTACGACTTGCCGTGGGCCATCATCCGGCTCATCCAGCGGGCCGGCCGCGTCGATCGCATCGGCCAGCGGTCCGACACCATCTCGTGCTACACCTTCCTGCCCGCCGACGGCGTCGAGGAGGTCATCCAGCTGCGGGCGCGCGTCCGGCAGCGGCTCCACGAGAACCGCGAGGTCGTCGGCTCCGACGAGCAGTTCTTCGAGGACGATGCCAACGACTCCGTGGTCCGCGACCTGTTCACCGAGAAGGCCAACGTCCTCGACGGCGAGGAGGACACCGAGGTCGATCTGGGGTCGCACGCCCTGCAAATCTGGAAGAACGCCACCGACGCCAACCCCGACCTCGCCGCGATCATCCCCGCGATGCCCAACGTCGTCTTCTCGACCAAGGCCCACGCCCCCGTTGTCGGCCAGCCCGAGGGCGTGCTGGCGTTCGTCCGCACCGGCGACGGCCACGACGCGCTGGCCTGGTTCGACCGGGCCGGGAACGTCGTGACCGAGTCGCAGTTCGCCATCCTGCGGGCCGCCCAGTGCTCGCTGAACGAGCCGGCCGTCGAGCGGTTGCCGGAGCACCACGACCTCGTGGCGAAGGCGGTCGAGGTGATTACGGCCGAGGGCGACACCCTCGGCGGGCAACTCGGCCGGCCTTCCGGGGCGAGATTCAAGGCCTACCAGCGGCTGATGCGCTACGCTAACGATGTGAAGGGCACGCTCTTCGACCTGCCGGAACTCCACGCCGTGATGCAAGACTTCCTGACCTACCCGCTGCGCGAGGCGGCCCGCGACACGCTGAACCGGCAACTGCGACTCGGAATCAGGGACGCCGACCTGGCCGCGTGCGTGATCCAACTGCGGGCCGAACACCTGCTTTCCGTTGTGCCCGACCACCCCGAGGCGCAGGAGCCGCGCATCGTCTGCTCGCTCGGACTCTCGGCCGGGGGTGCCTCGTGAGCCTGTCCGCCGCCACCCTCAAGCCGTACCTGACGAGCTTCAACCTCGCCAAGCTGTTCACCCAGGAACTCGGCTGGGACAAGTACTCGCGCGAGAAGACCCCGCCGCCGCTGACCGTCGTCGTGGGCAGCCGAACCTACGCGCTGCGCGGCATTGCCGTGAAGCGCGGGGTGCAGGTCTTCGAGTGCCCCGGCGACGCCGACGGCAAGCTCCTCGACTACCCCACCCGCCGGCTCGTCGAGAAGGAAGTCACGAAGTCGGCCGCCGAGCACCTGATCGTCTTCACCGACGCCGCCAAGACGGCCCAGGTCTGGCAGTGGGTCAAGCGCGTCCCCGGCCAGCCGGCGGCGTACCGCGAAGTCTTCTGGCGCAAGGGCCAGTCGGCCGAGGCGCTCGCCCAGAAGCTCGGTACGGTGAGCGTCGCGCTCTCGGAGGACGAGGCGCTCGACCTCGTCGGCACCGTCACCCGGCTCAAGGACGCCTTCGACCGCGACAAGGTCACCAAGAAGTTCTTCGACCACTTCCACAAGGAGCACGGCAAGTTCCTGGCCTTCATCACCGGCGTCGTGTCGATGGGCGACCGGGCCTGGTACGCCTCGCTGATGCTCAACCGGCTCATGTTCGTCTACTTCATCCAGAAGAAGGGCTTCCTCGACGGCGACCGCCACTACCTGCGCAACCGCCTGGCCACGGTCCGCGAGCGCAACGTCAAGTTCCACAACTTCTACCGCGCCTTCCTGATGAAGCTCTTCCGCGAGGGCTTCGGCCGGCGGGCCGACGAGCGCGCGTTCGGCCCCGAACTCGCCAAACTCATCGGCAACGTGCCGTACCTCAACGGCGGGCTGTTTGACCTGCACGAACTCGAGGCCGCCAACGCCGACCTCGACATCCCCGACGAGGCCTTCGCACGCCTCTTCGCCTTCTTCGACCAGTACGACTGGCACCTCGACAGCCGGGCGCTCGCCAAGAACAACGAGATCAACCCCGACGTGCTGGGGCACATCTTCGAGAAGTTCGTCAACCAGAAGCAGATGGGGGCCTACTACACCAAGGAAGATATCACCGACTACATCGGCAAGAACACCATCATCCCCCGGCTCTTCGACGCCGCCAAGCCGCACTGCGAGATCGCCTTCGCCCCCGGCTCGGCGCTGTGGCGGCTGCTCGCCGACAGCCCCGACCGTTACCTGTACGCCGCCGTCCGCCACGGCGTCAATGTGCCGCTGCCGCCCCACATCGAGCGCGGTATACTCGACGTGGCCCAGCGTGGCGGCTGGAACAAGTTGGCTGATGAGGGGTTTCGGCTGCCGACGGAGACCTGGCGCGAGCACGTCGCCCGCCGGCAACGCTGCCTGGCCGTGCGGGCGAGGCTCGCGGCCGGGGAGGTCCACGCGATCAACGACCTGATCACGCTGAACCTCGACATCCGCCAGTTCGCCTCCGACGCGATTGCCGGGTGCGAGGGGCCGGAACTGCTGCGGGCCTTCTACAAGGCGGTGCAAGAAATCACCGTCCTCGACCCGACGTGCGGCTCCGGGGCCTTCCTGTTCGCGGCGTTGAACATCCTGCAGCCGCTCTACGACGCCTGCCTCGACCGCATGGCCGCGTTCGTCGCCGACGCCGACCCCAAGGCGTTCACCGACTTCCGCCTGACGTTGAAGGAGGCCGAGGCGCACCCGAGCCGCGACTACTTCGTGTTGAAATCGATCGTGGTCCGCAACCTGTACGGCGTCGATATCATGGCCGAGGCGGTCGAGATTTGTAAGCTGCGGCTGTTCCTGAAGCTCGTCGCCCAGGTCGAGACGGTGGAGCACCTCGAACCGCTGCCGGACATCGACTTCAACATTCGCGCCGGCAACACGCTTGTTGGCTTCGCCACCAGGGCCGACGCGCAAAAGGCGTTCGCCGGCCGGCTCGACTTCGGCGAACTCGGGCCGATCGAGAAGGACGCCAACGAGTTGGCGCGGCTATTCCGACTGTTCCAGGAGTACCAGACGAGCCTGCAAGACGGCACGCTGGCGCTGAACTTCAGCAAGGCCGACTTGCGGGCGAGCCTGGGCCGGCTGCGGTCGAGCCTCGACGCCGCCCTGGCCGACGTGTACGGCATCGACCCCGACGACGCGGCCGCCTTCGCCGCCTGGCGGGCGAGCCACCAGCCGTTCCACTGGTTCGCCGAGTTCCACG
>JANYHV010000380.1 GCA_025362195.1 Fimbriiglobus sp.
CACTCTTGATGCTCTTGACGAACGGGCGTTGCCCGACGCAGGCGTAGCACCCTTGCCCGATCCGACTGCATCCCAACCCGCTCACACGGTCAATGTCTCAACGACAGCAACCGTCGATCACACACAGTGGGCGTCGTGGCAGAGTAACGGGGTGAACTACTGGTTCGCCATGACGACGGACGGGACCATCAAAATGAATCAATCGCAAACTGCGACTCAGGGCGACACGACGAATTTTACCAACCAACCTCCGGCAATCCCCCCGCTCCCGCCAATTGGCCAACTGCCTCCGTTACCTGTTCCTGGTGGCGCTTTCCCGCCGCCCAACTTGCCAGCGCCGCCTCCGTCTGGAAAACTCGCGGATCCGGGATTCGTTGGCCCTCTGCTGCCTGTGGTTGAAATCATAAATGGCGCGTCCTCGTTTGTCCGCGATCCGAACTTGAATATCACTACGGTGACAAAGATTATCGACCCGAAGACAGGAGTCGAGATCGGGTTTGAAATAGATCGAGATGGCAGGATCACACTGATTGTGCCGAATCTCATTACTGCCGCTGGCTTACTCCCCAAAATTCACGTCGCGACCAATATCGTCATACCTTGGTAACGGCAGCAAGAGAACAGGCCTTCCCGAACATTTAAGGGGATTCTGGGTCGCCGGATGATATTGATACATTTCATTCGGCGACTTGTCACCTCGGTATCTACATACTAGTTGCAGTATTGTTTGCATAAACTTTAGAATTATTTTTAGCTAGTTGGCAAGTGCATTGCGGATACATTGTAATCTTGGTTCTTGATCGGTACATTTCTGGCACGGAAGCCTATGCCATGTCAACTATACGCACTCTCGCGCTGTTAATTGTTATTCAATTCGTCGATTGCTGTTTGCAGAAATGCGATGCGGACGATTGTCCGCGTGAAAATCTGTTAAATTCTCGCCAAACAGTTCTGCTTGAAACTGGCAAAAGTGGGTCGCTACATGTTCACTGCGAGATACAGGGCCAGCGGGTTCTGCTTCTTGTTGATACTGGATGTGAAATTACTACCATGGGCATGTCGTTTATTGACCGCATGCACATCCGTAAAGTCGCAGACAATAGCGTCGTCTGCCGCTCAATAAATGGAAACGATATTATCGGACTCAGCTGGAGCACAATACCTTCGATCAAGATTGGATGTTATTCATGGAAAAACCACCGTGTTATTGTCGGCGATTGGCCAACTCTTAATCCTGATCGCAATGCTGGTACCCAGTCTAACTTGCCAAGAGTTGGCATCTTAGGTGCGGATTTTTTCAAGTATCACGGAGCCGTGATTGATTACGAACGAAATTGTATGATATTCAACACTAGTCGGCAGAATGACGCTACCGCACTGTTGGGTAACTGGCAATCAGTTGGAACCGAGAAAAATGGAATACTGAGCGTCGGATTGCAACAACATGCGCAGTCAAAATTAACAATCACTCCTACGACGTTCATGACTACTGGTCCTGCCAAACCGTATTGCACGACAATACTGTGGCTTCTACAGACTCAAAACAACCCTAAGATTTTTCTTACATTCGATTCTTTGCATAAAAACAACAGTTTGCCCAGCGAGGCTACTGGAGCTTTCTACCACTATGAAGTCCGACCTGACAGACTTATACTAATCAAAAGAAGCAGTGGCACAAAAATACCACTAACTTCTATGCGCATGACCACGGCGAACGACCCGGACGCGGTCATGTACTACTACGTCCGGGTCGGCTCGATCCCCGACGACCGCGGCCGCACGGCCGCCGACTACGTCCCCTGGACGGCGCTCGCCAAGCGGTACGGACTCGCGCTCGACGGGCCGTACCGCGTCGGCACCTTCGACTACTCGCTGAACCGCGACCTCAGTGTCACCGGCGTCGAAGTCGGCGGGCCGACGACGATCACCTGGGACCTCGAAGGCTCGCGGGTCGTCCGGCGCGGCCCGCGGGTCAACGCCCCCCGGTGAGGCGGACCGAACGCGAGGGGGTTGTTCGGCGTACCACTTGTGACGGCGGTCGCCCGGCGGGCGGCGGTTCGTAGAATGCCTACGGTTTCTACCCTGTTGTTCGGAGATAGTCTGATGCGGCACACGGCCCGGCTGATCGGCGGCTCATTCTTCCTGCTCGCCTCCACGACCCTGCTCGCCTCCACGACCCTGCTCGCCCAGGCCCCGCCGGCCCCGGTCACGCCGCCCCCGGCGGTCGGCCCGGTCGCCGCCGCCCCGGTGGCCGCCGCGGCCCCGACCGGCGAGTACTTCCCGATGAAGGCCGGCGCGAAGTGGGTGTACAAGGTCGGCGAGGCACTGGTGACCGTGAAGATCGCGTCCTCGGACAAAGACGGCACCAAGGTCGAGACCGAAGTCAACGGCAAGGTCGTCGCGTCCGAACTCCTCGTCGTCACGCCCGAAGGGATCGTCCGGACCAAGATCAACAACTCGCCGATCACGCCCCCGGTCATGATCCTCAAGACGACCGCCGGCAAGGCCGTCAAGGGCGACAAGTGGAAGGTCGAATCGACCGTCCAGGGCCAGGCCGTCAAGGGCGAGTTCACCACCAAGGACGACAAGGAGTCCGTCACCGTCCCGGCCGGCAAGTTCGACGCGGTCGTCGTCGAGGGCGGCGAGTTCGACATCGCCGGGACCAAGACCGCTATCAAGTACTACTTCGTCGCCGGCAAGGGCATCGTCAAGCAGTCGTACAACATCCAGGGCAACGAAGCGGTGCTGGAATTGAAGGAATACACGGAAGGCAAGTAAGCCGTCCGCCCGCCGCCAACGACCACAGGCCGACCCAATCCTTGGGCGGCCTGCGCTGTCAACCGGGGGTCGTCGATCGGGCGGGAGCGGTTAGCGGGTGGAGTTCGATACGGACACCGGGACGCCGGCCGTTGTCGGCGGTAGGGTCGCGGTCTCCATCGTGCCGAGCAAGTCTTTCAACCCCCTCTTCAAGCCGTCGAGCTGCGTCTGGACGACCTCGCCCTGGGCGACGCGGGCCTTCAAGCTCGCCGTCAGGTCGTCGCGCTCCCGCTGAATCGTCGCCGACCGGGCAGTCTCGGCCTTGAGCCGGGATTCGTAGTCGGTCGCCCGGGCCACGGCCGCGTCGCGGGCCGCTTCGGCGGTGCGGAAGTCGCGTTCGAGCTTGAGGATGCGGGCTTCGAGCGCGGTCGTGCTCGCCACCGGCGACGACTGGCTACAGCCCCAAATGGGCACGACGCCCGCGAAAATGATCGCGAGTACACAGGCGGCACGGGACATGGGGCTAACTCCGGGGTGCGTTTTCGTGGTGGGTTCGCGTCCGACTCAAACTCCTTCGGCCAATCCAGGCCACCCACTTCACGCAAACTTCCAAAACTCCCCCGACTTCCCAAATCTCCCAAGTTCGACCCACTTGTCTGCGATACCCCACACCCCATACCCGATTCGTCACTTCCACTTCATGACGACGCCCAGGTAGCCGTCCTTGTCGTGCAGCAAGCCTTCATACGCTTCGCCGAGTTGCTCGGGGGCGATCGTGTGCGTGACGAGGCCGGCGAGGCTCAGGCGGCCGTTGGCCAGCGAGCGGAGCAGCCAGCGCTGGGCCTTGTCGATGTCCCAGTGGCCGGCCAGGCGGACGTGGGCCGGCTCGAAGAGCATGTTGCCGTGGGCACCGGTGACTTCGAGGTACCGGCGGTGCAGGTCGTCGTAGAAGTTCACGTCCTGGGCCTTGCCCCGCGGCGAGCCGACGACGACGACCTGCCCGGCGTCGCACGCCAGGCCCATCGCCACCGGGATCGCGGCCGGGACGCCGGTCGCGTCCACGACGACCTCGGCCCCGCGCGCGGCCAGGTAGGCGTGCAGTTGGGCCTTGGCGTCGCCGGCCGTCGGGTCGATGACGTGATCCGCGCCGGCGGCCAGCGCGGCGGCGCGGCGCATCGGCACCGCGTCGATGCCGACGACCGGGGAGGCACCGGCGGCGATCAGGTTGCGGAGCGAGAACTGGCCGATGATTCCGAGGCCCAGCACCGCCGCCGACCGGCCGAGGGTCAGGCCGACGCGAATGCTCGCGCCGAGGCCGTAGCGGGCGACGCAGGCGAAGGCGGCCCGCTCGAAGGTCAGGGCGTCCGGCATCTTCCAGACGCGGCACCGCTCGTGGCCGACGGTCAGCAGTTCGAGCGAGGCGTGGTTGCCCGGATAGCTGACGCGGTCGCCGGGCTGGTGGCCGCCGGGGAAGTCTTTGCCGACGGCCACCACCGTGCCGGCGGCCGAGTACCCGGAGCGGAAGGGGAACTTCCAGTCCGGCATGGCCGGGTCTTGCAGCCACTGGTGCGACCCGGTGTAGACGGCCAGTTCGGTGCCGGCGCTCAGGGCCGAGTACTCCGCGGCGATGAGGATTTGGTTCGCCGCGGGGTCATTCAACGTGACCTCGCGGACGGCGACCTGGTACGGCTCGGTGATGACGGCCTGGCGGGCAAGTGGCATGGGGAGGCTCTGCGTGGTCACGGGGGCGGTGCCGGCATTGTAAGGACTCGCGCGGCGGTCAACCCGGCCTGCTCGACCACGTCGTTCATGGCCACCCCCTTGAACGCGTTGCCGGTGACGAACAGCCCCGGCAGGCGGGCGACGGCGGCGTCGATCCGCGCGACCCGGTCGAGGTGCCCGAGGTGGTACTGCGGGATCGCCCGCGGCCACCGCACCACTTGCGTGAACACCGGGTCGCCGGTGACCTTCATCGTGGCCCGCATCTCGGCGTGGACGCGGCGGACCAGCGTGTCGTCGTCCAGGTCCACCAACTCCGGCCGCAGTTCGCCGCCGCACAGGGCCCGCCACAGGACGAAGCCGGGCGGGGCGCGGTCGGGGAAGATCGACGAGCACCACTGCACGCCGATGGCGTCGCGCCTGAGCGAGATCGGCGCGATGTACCCGAAGCCGTCGAGGGCCGGGGCGTCGGCGGCGCGGTAGCCCAGGGCGACGACGGCGATGCGGTTCGAGCCGATGCCGGCGAGTTCGTTCGCGAGTGCCGAGTCGGTGTCGGCCAGTAGTCGCGCTTGCTCGTGGGCCGGGCAGGTCAGTACGACGGCGTCGGCGTCGTGGACCCCGGCGTCGGTCGTCAGCCGCCAGCGGCCGTCGGGGCGGCGCTCCAGGCGCTTCGCGGCGGCCCCACTGACGAGCGTGTCGGCGAGGCGGTCGCGCAGGGCATCGACGAGGGTTTGCAGCCCGCCCGGGAACGACCACATCCGCTGCGGCGGCGACTTCTCGCCCCGCGCCTCGGCCTCGCGGCGCTTCGCCTTGCCGCTGCGCAAAACGCCGCGGAGGATCGACCCGGCGTCGGCCTCGAAGGCGGCCAGGCGCGGGAAGGCGGCGCGGACGCTGAGCTTGCCGGGGTCGGCCGCGTGGACGCCGGTGACGAGGGCTTCCATGAACACCGTCGCCGCCTCCTTGCCCATCCGCCGGGTGGCGAACGCCCGCACCGACTCGTCCGGTGACCCCGCCCTGGACCGCCGGCGCAACGGCTCCGCGAGCAGTTCGAGCTTGCCGCGCAGACTCAACAGGGGCGTCGTCAGCAATCCCATCGGCCCGCCGGGGAGCTTTTCGATCGCGCCGTTCCAGTAGACGTACCGGTTGGTCCGCGAGCCTTCGGACGCCGCGACGAGTTGCCCGCCGAGGCCCAGGTCGCGGCACAATTGCAAGGTCGCCGGCTTGCCGTCGAGGAACCCGTTCGGCCCCCACTCGACGCGAAACCCGCCGGCCGACGTGGTCGTCCGCAAGTTCCCCCCGGGCCGCGGTTGCGCCTCGAAGGCGGTGACGGAGGCATGGGAGCCGAGGCGGTACGCGGTCGTCAACCCGCCGAGGCCGCCGCCGATGACGAGAACAGTGCGCATGGGGTAGTGTAGGCGCGTCCGAAGTGAACGAAAAATCGTCGAGCGTAAGTCGGCCGCAAGACGCCTGTTCGGTCGTAAAGTCGGCTTTTCAGACAATTAATTTGTTGACATCGTCGGCAGAGTCGTCAAACTCCGTACAGCCCACACCTCTCCAAGAAGTCCGTCGATGTTCAAGTCTCTCCTTGCCCAAGTCGGAAATCACGTCTTCGCCCGCCTGATCTTTTGTTGGGTGCTGGCGGTCGCCACGTCCGCGAGCCTGAAGGCGCAAGCACCTGCCCCGGCGTTCGGTCAGACCGATTGCTTGTCTCAGACGATCACCGGCCCCGGGCCTGCCGTGACCTACCAACTCCGGGGTAAAACGTCGATCACTAACATTCCTGCCAACTCGTCTTCTGCGGCCGTAACGTTTACGTTTCAGAAAAAGACGAATGGCGTCTGGGGTATGGTTTACACGGTGACTCCTAGCGCACAACCAGTTGTCAACGGCACGGCAACTTTTGACACCCTGTACTTCAACTTCAACCCGGCAGTAGCTGAGGAGTGGCGTGTTCTGGTGAACGGAGGCTATCCCACTGGTCCCCCGTCCAAGCTGAACACGGTGCCGGGTGTCGCTTCCACGGCCATCACCCCGAGGCCGTAGTCGGAACTTACGGCTCGCGCGAGGTCGATCGGAACCCAACGCTTAGGATGTTTCACTCCCCAGGAGGTTCGCAATGGCAGGATTCCAAACAGTGCGTCGCGGGGTGTCATTGATCGAACTTCTTGTGGTGGTGGGCATCCTAGCGATCCTGATCGGCCTCGTGCTGGGGGCGATCCAGAAGGTCCGCGAGGCGGCATATGCCACTCAGAACCGGAACAACCTACGCCAGATCATTCTGGCCGTCCACCAGGTCGCCAACGAGCGCGAAAGTACCATTCCGAAGTTAATGAAGTCTGATATGACGGGGATCAGAGTGGTGGACGGCGATGCCGCGATCTTCCGCCGGATTTTGCCCTACGTTCACGACAGGCTGCCGGAGGTCACGGCTAGCATGTCGCCCCAAGAGGTTTTGGACTTCACCTACCCGGTCGTCAAAATGTACCGGAACCCCGCCGACCCGAGCTGGGACCACGACCCCGGGCTGATCGGCTCCGTGTGCAAGTGCAGCTACGCCGCCAACATGTTCGCCATGGACGGCTCGATCAGTCTGATTTCGTCCATCCCGGACGGAAGCAGCCAGACCATCGCTTTTAGCGAAAAGTACTTCGCCCGCTGTAGCTCTGCGAGAGACATGGGGCAGACGGTCAATAATTTCGGCCACGTCTTCGACCCGTACAACGGCGAGTTCTACGGCACCCGGCGGGCGACGTTCGCGGACAAAGGGTGGCACGACGTGCTGCCGGTGACCGACGCGGCTACCCACACGACCCGGCCGTCGGTCCCCGGCAAGACCTTCCAGGTCCGGCCGCGGCCCGAGGAGGTGGACCCGTCCATCCTCCAGGCGACCTTCCGCGGCGGGCTGACCGTCGCGCTCTTCGACGGCAGCGTCCGCACGATCGCCCCGTCAATCCACGAGTCCGCCTTCTGGGGACTCGTCACCCCCGCCGGCGGCGAAGTCGTCAACCTCGATTGAACGACCCGGCAGTCCAAACACGTCGCCCGATGCGGTCCTACCGCAGTAGCGTTAACGCCGACAGTGCGCAGAGTAGGCAGACGGCGAGTGCTAACACGTAGTGGCGGACGTTGCCGGTTTGGGTGCGGCGGAGGCGGTCGGCCAGGCGGGGGGCGGCGACGGCGGGCAGGCTCATGGCGGCGTCCAGGCTCAGCCGCTGGCCCTTGTCGCGGGCCGCCACCAGCCGGCCGAGGGCGAGGGTCGGGCCGCTGAACAGCGTGCGGTACAACCTGTCGAAGTTCGAGCCGCGGGGGGCGTGCGCCGGGATCAGGTGGCCGACCGCGTGGCGGGTCAGCGCGGCGGCGAAGCCGACGAGGAAGCAGCCGGCCCCCAGCGCGAGGGTCAGGGCGTGGTGGTCGTGGGCGGCGGGTGCGACGACGGGCCGGGCGGCGTCGAGGAAGGTCGCCAGGACGGAGTGCTCGGCCTCCCAGACCGGCAGGCCCAGCCCGGCGACGACCGTCAGCCCGGCGAGCGCGAGCAGCGGCACGGCCATCGACGGCGGGCTTTCGTGGGCGTGACCGGCGGCGTCGCTCCGGGGTTGGCCGGCGAAGGTCAGCAGCCACAGGCGGAGCATGTAGTAGGCCGTCAGCACCGCGCCGACGAACGGCAACACCCCGAGCCGGGCGAGCGGCTTGTCACTTTGAACGAAGGCCAGCGACTCGCCGAGGATGAGTTCTTTGCTGGCCCACCCGGAGAGTAACGGCACGCCGCTGATGGCCAGGACGCCGACGAGCACCGTCACCGCCGTGAGCGGCAGCCGCCGGCGCAGGCCGCCCATCGCGCGCAGGTCTTGCTCGTGGTGCAGGGCGTGGATGACGCTGCCGGCCCCCAGGAACAGCAGGGCTTTGAAGGCGGCGTGCGTCACGAGGTGGAAGACCCCGGCCGTCCACGCGCCGATGCCGACGGCGAAGACCATCATCCCGAGTTGGCTCATCGTCGAGTACGCCAGCACCCGCTTGATGTCCGTCTGTGTCACGGCCACGACCGCGGCGAAGATCATCGTGAAAGCGCCGACGCCCTGGATCACGAGCAGGCAATCCGGCGGGAACAGCGGGGCGCACCGGGCGAGCAGGTAGACCCCGGCGGCGACCATCGTCGCGGCGTGGATCAGCGCCGACACCGGCGTCGGGCCTTCCATCGCGTCCGGCAGCCAGACGAACAGCGGCAGCTGCGCCGACTTGCCGACCGCGCCGCAGAACAGCAAGAGGCAGGCGACGTTGAGTTGGCCGTGGGTCTCGGGGTGCGTCGAGACGTACTCGAAGACGGTCGCGAAGTCGGTCGAGTAGCCGCCGATCGACCAGAGCAGGAACACGCCCAACACGAGGCCCACGTCGCCCAGCCGGGTCACGAGGAACGCCTTGCGGGCGGCGGCGGCGGCCGACGGCTTGGCGTAGTAGTAGCCGACGAGCAGGTAGCTGCACAGGCCGACGCCCTCCCAGCCGGCGAGCAGCAGGAAGAAGTTGTCGGCCAGCACCAGCAAGCACATCGCAAACACGAACAGGCTCATCACCGCGAAGTAGCGGGCGTAGCCGGGGTCGTGGTGCATGTAGCCGGCGGAGAAGATGGCGATCCACGTCGCCACGAAGGTGACGGTCAGCAGCATCACGGCGGAGATCGGGTCCACGGCGATGGAGTAGTTCGCCGCGACGCCGCCGGCCTTGAACCACGTCAGGGTCGCGGAGGAGAACGCCACCGTCTCGCCGGGGGCCGTCGCCACGAGGACCAGGACGCCGGCGGCCAGGCAGGCGGCGACGGCGAACGCCGCGACGACCGGCAGGTGCGCGGCGTCGCGCGCCTTCGTGACGCCCATCACCGCGGCGGCGACCGCGGCCAGCAGCGGGAGCGTCAGCGCGATCAGGGCCAGTTCGGCCGGGCCAAGGTTAGACACGGACTTCGTCCTCGGTTCGGGCGGGCCGGCGGCCGGCGGGGGTCAGCATCGGGTCCGGCACCTCGCGCACTTTGCGCAGCGGGTCGGTGTCGACGTGGGCCGGCAGCTTCGCCTCGCGCACCGACTGCCACGCCCCGCTGTCGAGCGTCTTGCCCCGGCGGTACAGCGTCAGGAACAGCGCGAGTGCTAGGCCCGCCTCGCACGCGGCGACGGTGACGACGAAGAGGCCGAAGACCTGCCCGCCGAGGTCGCCGTGCAGCTTGCCGAACGCGAGCAGGTTCAGCACGACCCCTTGCAGCATCATCTCGGCGCAGAGGAACATCGTGATGAAGTTGCGCCGCGTCAGGAAGCCGACGAGGCCGAGGCCGAAGAGCGCCGCGGCCACGGCGAGGTA
>JANYHV010000403.1 GCA_025362195.1 Fimbriiglobus sp.
TGAGGTGTGTTCCTCAGGCCGTGCCCCTCGGGCGATGCCGTTGCGTGGACGCTTACGATCGAGGAGACGGCTTGGCGGATGGCGGGGGGCAGGGTCGGCCACGCCTGGATCAGGGCGACGAGGTCGGGGTCGAAGGGGGCCGCCTTGCCCGACTGCACCGGATTCCGCACCGCCTCAATCGGCGAGTGCGTGAGAACGCCAGGATTCGTGGCCTTTCCAGAGTCGGGTTCGAATCCTACCGGGACAACGAGGCCTTCGCGTCTGAGGTCGAACGCACCGCTCATTAGAATTGCCCATCCTCATGGCTAAGCTCAAGTCCGTCAAGAAGCTCGCCACGCAACAATCGGTCGATGCCGCCCTCTGGAGCGTGTGCGACATCATGCGCCGCGGCAACGTCGCGTCGGCCATTCAGTACGTGCCGGAACTGACGTGGATTCTGTTCCTGCGCGTCCTCGACGAACTCGAAGACCGCGAGGCCCTTGAGGCGGCGGCCACCGGGGTCCGCTACGAGCCGTCGCTGAAAGCCCCGTACCGCTGGAAGGACTGGGCCGCCCCCGAGCCGAAGGGCGCGCCGACCGGATGGACCAACCGGCGTAAGCAACTCACCGAGGCCGGGTCGAAGGAGTTCCTGAACTTCGCCAACGCCAACCTGATCCCGCACCTCAAGGCGCTCCGGGACAAGCCGCAAGCCACGGCCCGGCAGAAGGTGATTTCGCAAATCCTGTCGGCCGTCGAGAAGGTCCGCATCGACACCGAGACGAACTTCCTGAACGTGCTCGACAAGGTCCACGAGATCACCAACCAGGGCGTGGACCCGACGCACGTCTTCACGCTGTCCCAGGTTTACGAGGGCCTGTTGTTGAAGATGGGGGAGAAGGGGTCGGACGCCGGCCAGTTCTTCACGCCGCGTGAGGTCATCCGCGTGCTGGTGCGCACGCTGGCCCCTAAGATCGGCGAGACGGTTACGACCCCTGTTGCGGCACGGGCGGCTTCCTGGCCCAGGCCTACGAGTACATGCGGCCGAAGGCGGGCCAGAAGGTGCCGGCCGGGGACTTGGAGTTCCTGAAGCAGCGGACGTTCTGGGGCCGCGAGAAGGAAGACCTCATCTACCCCATCGGGTTGGCGAACCTCATCCTGCACGGCATTGACCGGCCGAACGTCTGGCACGGCAACGCGCTCACCGGGCAAGAGGACTACGGCGGCCTGTTCACCGACGCCCCGGCACAGTTCGACGTGATCCTGACCAACCCGCCGTTCGGCGGCAAAGAAGGCGTGAGCGCCCAAACGGGGTTCGACTACCGGACGAGCGCGACACAAGTCCTGTTCCTCCAGAAGTTCATCCGCGAGCTAAAGCACGGCGGCCGGTGCGGCGTGGTCCTCGACGAAGGGGTGCTGTTCCGCACCAACGAAGAGGCCTTCGTGAAGACGAAGAAGAAGCTCACCGACGACTGCGACTTGTGGTGCGTGCTGTCGCTGCCGGGCGGCGTGTTCTCGGCGGCGGGTGCCGGCGTTAAGACGAACCTCCTGTTCTTCACCAAGGGCAAGCCGATCGAAACGGTCTGGTACTACGACCTGTCCGACTTGAAAGTGGGCAAGAAGACGCCCTTGACGCTCGACAAGTTCCGCGATTTCTTCGAGCGCTTACCCGCCCGCGAGGTGTCGGAGCGGTCGTGGGTCGTCGATCTGGCGGCCCGCAAGGAGCAGGCCCGCGCCGAAGCCCGCCCCTTCCGCGAACTCGCTCGCGCGAAGGCCGAAGACGCCGAGGCGGCGAAGTGCTCCGTCGGCGAGTTGAGGAAGGCCCGCCCCCGCGACGAGGCGGCCGTCGAGGCCGCGGAGGGGCGCGTCAAGGACTTGTTGAAGGCGTCACGGGACGCGACGGCGAAGGCCGAAGCCGTCGAGAACGCCGTCTACGACCTGAAGGCGGTCAACCCGAACCGCAAAGGCAACGACGACAAGCGCACGCCCGGCGAACTGCTCGACCTGATCGAAGCCAAGGGCGTCGAGATCGGCGCGGCGTTGGCCGAACTCCGCCGGCACAGGTCCGCGTCGCAGTAGTCGAGTGTGTGGGGGCCAGCCCTGCACGGACTGGCACAACGCATCGGCCCCAAAACGTTCACGGACGAAACGTCCGCGGCGACGGCGGCCGGTCGCGCGTCACCCGCCCAGTGCCGGCGGTGCCGGGACTGCGGCGACGACTACGGCCGGCCTCACCCCCTTAAGTACCGCGAGCACCTTGACCGCCTGCATCAACCGCTGGTCGGCCTGCGTCAGCGCCCGCTGGATCGTCACCCGCCTCGCTTTCCCCGGCTCGACCCGGTTGGCCTTCGCCTCCAGAACGCCGACGGCCGGCCAGTTGTTGACGACGCGCAAGATCGCAACCCGCTGGAGCGCGTCGGCCGACTCCCACCCCAACCCGTCGCGCATCGCGTCGGCGTAGCGGTGCGTCGCGGCGTGGATCAGGCTGTTCTCGCCGCACGACTGCGAGACGAGCCAGCAGCGCGCCGCGTGCATCGGGTCGCCCCAACGCCGGACCCGCGCGGCGTCCTTGAAGTACGGCTCGGCGGCCCGCAGCGCCTCGGCGTCCCCCGTCGCCGCCTCGGCCAAGACCGCCCGGTCGGCGTCGGGGA
Source organism: Fimbriiglobus sp. (assembly GCA_025362195.1). Lineage (GTDB taxonomy): Bacteria > Planctomycetota > Planctomycetia > Gemmatales > Gemmataceae > Fimbriiglobus. Next base: position 2,628 of record JANYHV010000403.1, read on the forward strand.
CGCCCTACAGGTCCGGCGAGAGCAGCGGCTGGGCCTTCCGCTCGGCGACGAGCTGATCGACCTGCCTGCGAAGTTTGTCCACAGCCCCCACGTCGGCACCTCTTTTCCGCCGCCACTGCCGCTTGTGCCGGTGCCAGCCCTGGCGGTGGGCGAGCGCCGCGACGACATCGGACACGACACCGTCCAACTCGAAGAACTCCGCGAACGAGTGGGCCTCGGCGTCACGCCCGAAGCGCTCGCAAGCGCGGGCGGTGCGGGTCACTTCCCGCGCCGCGAGGTCGTGGGCCGCCACCATCTCGGCGAGTTCACCGCGGCCGACGTGCTCGGTAACCACGCGGACGCCGACGCGCTTCGAGCGGCGGTAGTAGCGGTGCCCATTGATGTTCACCCAGGCCATTCGAGACCGCCAGAGTTAGACAACAGGGATCATTGGTGACCCGCCGGTGACTACTTGATGGTAGAGCGTGCCAAATCTATAACTAGTCATAAGAAGGCGTTGTTATTAGCTCCGCTCTTTCTGTGGGTCGGATGACCAGTGTATCAGTTCACGCAGAACATAGAATTTAGTAATGTATAGATATTCTATTTACGCACCATAGAAATCGTGATAATATGTATTGAATCTCCAGCAAGCACGTGCCAGTTATATGAAATATTAATGTCAAGAACGACGGATGCTGGCTCGTTGAACTGCCATGATAACATTAAATACTCAGTAGTACCGGATTTGACTGTAACTGAATCTGCTACTCCTGGCTCTTTGTAGTTGGCAAATATGCGCCCCCTAGATACAATGTCGCATCTAGACACAGTGATATCAGAAAGCGTGTTGTTGGTAAAATAAGAACCATGTGTAATATAGCTCCAGCCGTTGAGTGCGCTGAATGACTTAGATGTGACTAAAATACTATGTGCTTCTTTGGTGATTGCCGTATATACAACGCCACTACCATCAGTTGGCATATATGTGTAAGATGGATCTCCACAACCTTGTACTAGCACGCACGTAGTACATATGAAACAGAGACTTGTATAATTACATTTAGTATTCATGTTACAGCAGCTCGCAATGTGAGAAGCACAAACTATCTACGTGGTATCCATTCGTCAGTAATCGGATTGTACAACGGGTTCGCTTTATTCAATTGTTTGTAGATCGCATGATACTCATGAATGAAACTTCCTTGAAGTCTTAATTTAGCAACTTCGTCACCTTTGGTACAAGCAGCAACAAAATCATTGATAGCACCACCTTGCCTGAGCACTTTGGTGAAAGCCATGTCGAATGCATAGGCTTCCCGTTCAAATCTGATATTTCGGTAAGCTTGATCGTCTTTAAGTCCTCCTTTAATATTGCGATCCCACTGTCCGAGGTATGCTGGGATAAAGGTTAGCCTCCCATGTACAACTATTTGTGCTGCATGGACTAGTTCATGTGCAGTCGTGCGTAATGTGTCAAGATTATCAAGTATTTTGGTAAGGTCGCAACAGGATTGGCCTGGGTTTTTGAGCTGTAAGACAGCACTACCGTCTAGGGCCGGTAAGGTATACCCGCCCAGATTATCGCCCTTGGCGATACGTACGATGCCGCCCGCATGCCCTTGTATGTCTCCTGCTGTTGTCAATTCGCCTATTTCGGTGATCATTGACCTGTTGATATTTACTATGGCATCATCGACCACTTCGGTTCTGTTGGTGCCTTGCGAAACTAAGTCTGGGTAATAGTTTAGCCAGGCTCTATGAAAAATGTCAGTAATACATTTTTCGCAGTCATTCAGCCCTCTTTTTACTAGTCCAGTGGGATCAACGTAACGTGTTGGATTATTACCGACGAATCGGTTTAAGTTTGCGTCGCTTGCTCGGAAGCCGATCGGGTCTGCACTTGTCCATCGGCCAAGAGTAGAGGAGTACCATCGTGCCCGCTGGTGATTCAGTCCTGCTACCGCATCGTACGCCATTCCCTGGAACAGCACGACCCAGCCATACCCCGTGCCGCCCGTCTTGCCCGCGAACCCCGCGTCTAAGACACTCGCCTTGCCGAACGGGTCGTAGGCGTACCGCTCCACCACCACGCCGGTCACGCTCACGAGTGCGGTGACGTTGTAGTTGGCGTCGGCCAGCGCGTACAGCCGCTCCTCCAGCCCGTTCGCGCTGCTGCCGTCCGCGTCCCGGTCCCGCGCGATCAGCGCATCGACGTACACCGGACTCCAGACGTAGCTCCCCTTCGCCACGCCGCCGACGCGCTCCTCGAGCACCTGCCACCCCGCCGAGTAGTACAGGTCCGTCGTCGCCCCGCCGGCGATCGCCGTGACCCGCCGGTTGAGCGCGTCGTACCCCAGCGTCTCCAGCACGACGCCCGCGGAACTCTTCACGACCTTGAGCCGGTTCCAGGCGTCGTAGACGAACTGCCGGCCCGTCTCGTCGCCCGTCATGTTGCCGCTGGCGTCGTAGGTGGGTGTCACCGCCCCGCTGATGGCGGTGACCTCGTTCTGGGCGTTGGCCGTGCGCGTCTGGGTGGTGCCGTCGGTCGTGACGCCGCTCCAGTTGCCCAGGGCGTC
>JANYHV010000417.1 GCA_025362195.1 Fimbriiglobus sp.
TACCAATGATACTCAGATCCAACCAGACAGACTCTCAGGAACGCTCACGCGGCGGCGACGATCCGACAGGGACGGTACGACGAAGCCGGGGCGTGGTGCGCGCGACACGCGGGCCACGCCGAGGCCCTGTACGGCCCGGCCGTCGGCCCCGAGGTCATGGCCCGATTCCGCGCCGAGTCGAGCGCACTCATCGGGGCATTGCGGAAGCTGTCCGACGCACTCCGCCACGCCGAATCGACCCGCAAACTGCCGCCCGCCGAGCAGCACTTCGTACAGTTGCTGCGCGGCACGACGTTCGCTCGAACGGGACAGTTAGCGGACGCCGAAACCGAACTGGCCTCAGCCCGAGTTCTCGACCGCGACGACCCGTTCGTCGCCCTGTTGGAAGCGGAGATCCACTGCCGCCGGGCCGACGCAGAAACGGACCCGGCCGCAAGGAGCGAACGCGTCAGCCGCGGGACGACCGACCTGTTCGTGGCGCCGCGGCTCAGGCCGTCCTTGCTGGACACGCTGTATTTGCACGTCGAACTGCGCCCCGTCCGTACCGCTCCCACCTATTTAGAAAATCTTAGGCATGTGTTTAAACTATAAATGTATGCACTACTTTTTGTCATTTCGCCGGCTGAAAAAATAACATCATCATAACAATTAGCGGCACATCAGCGTCATCGGCCATTCGGCCCGGCGTTCTTCGACCCCGGCGAAGGTCACGTCATCGGGGTGGCGAAGAACGCCGCGGCTTTTTGAGGATGTCCCGCTCCGTCTCCAGGCGCTTGACATCCGCCCGGAGTTGCCGCTTCTCCTCCTCGATCGGGGTGAGGTGCCCCGACCCCGGAAGCGCATCGGCCCCCTTCTCGGCGACCGAGAGCGTCTGTTCGGTGATCCTCTTCACCGCCGCGAGCGTGAACTCCGGCGTGTCGACCTTGCGCTGACCAACCATCGGTGCGCCTCCACGAACTAAGAGTTTACGCCGATTTCCTACTGTTCACCGTTCGTGGGGAACTTCACATGACCAAACCCACCGCTAAGAGCCTGTGGGGATAGCGGTCTTGCCTCCGTCGGGGGCTCGGCCGTAAACTGTGTCCTATGAGCACCTCCCGCCAGTCCACCATGACCGCCTTCCCGGTTCGCCTGACCGACGCCGAGTGGGCCGTCCTCGAGCCGCTCATCCCGGCCAACCGGCCCGGCGGGCGACCGCCCAAGTACGCCCGCCGGGCGGTCCTCGACGCGATCCTGTACGTCGTCCGCCAGGGCGTCACGTGGCGGGCGTTGCCGGCCGACTTCCCGTACTGGAACACGGCCTTCGGGTACTTCCAGGAGTGGCAAGAGGACGGCACGTGGGGCCGGGTCGAGGACGCCCTGCGGAAGGCCGTGCGGTTGGCCGAGGGGCGGGCGAGCGCGACCCCGTCGGCGGGGGTCGCCGATCGCCAGACGGTCGAGGGGACCGAGCCGCCCGGCCCGCGAGGGTACGACGGGGGGAAAAAAGACGACGGGCGTGAGGCGGCACGCGTGCGTGGACACGATCGGGCTGGTGTGGGGGCTGGCGGTCACACCGGCGGACGTACCGGACGGTAAAGGGGGCGCGGGCGGCGGTGACCGAGGCGCGGGCGGCGAGCGGGAACCGGCTGACGCACCTGTGGGCGGACTCGGCGTACCGGGGCCTGCGGGTGACGTTCTGCTGGGTGCTGTACGACGTGACGGTGGCGATCGTGACGCGGCGGGAGGGTTCGGTCGGGTTCGAAGTGCCGCACCGGCGGTGGGTCGTGGAGCGGACGTTCGGGTGGCTGGGCCGGTGGCGGCGGCTGAACCGGGACGACGAGCACACGCTGGCGAGCGGCAAGGCGGTGGTGCAAGTGGCCCTCATCGGAATCATGACGCGACGGCTCGCCAAGACGAACAGGAAGTAATTTTCCCCACAGGCTCTCAGACCGACTGAGCGATCCTAGCCCAGGTATTGTGGTAATTACGATTGCCTTCTTCCGCAAATGACTTGTTGCTCTTGCTACAAAATTGTCAGTGATACCAACGTAATTGACGATGCCACCACTTGTTGATATATAGACACACGTGTTGTGTGCCCAGAGGGAGAACCCCCACGCCGCGTCGCCGACGAAGTACGTGTGGTCGTGCTCGACCTCCACGTTGTACACCGACTCCACCCGGCCGGCATCTCTGACCGCCGTCACCGGCAGCTCCTGCCCGTCGTGCGACACCAGTGTGTCCCCCGCCGCCAACGCCCCCGCCGGCGTCCACCCCGTGCCCGCGACCCAGAACGGGTGCTCGCCGGTCGTCACGACCGCCCGCCCCTCGACGAGGACTTCCACCACCGGGCTGACCCGCGCGAACGCCCGCACCACCCGCCGGGCCGCCACCGGGGCACCCGCGTCGAACTCGTCCCGGCTCAGCACCACGTCGCCCGGGACCAGGGCATCGATCGGCGTCGACCCGCCCGGCGTGCGGACCGGCGTCCCGGCCGCGAAGCACGCCTTGAGCATCGACGAGAAGCCCGCCCGCGCCCCCGCCAGGGCCATCATCCCCGCGACCGCGTCCCCCTTCCCGAACGCCTCCCCGGCGTCCAGGCCCGACGCCACCCCGTTCACCGCGTTCAGTCCCCGCAACGCGTTCCCGGCCAGGCCGCCCACCGCGCACGGGTTCACCAGCACCGTCGCCACGCTCACCGCCGTCCCGGCCGCCGTCCCCACCGCGTACGCCCCGGACTGGTAGTTCACCGCGTCGTCGTACCCCAGCCCGACGCGCACCCGCTTCGTCAGCCCCCCCGACACCGCGTCCCCCATCCCCGCCCCGAAGTTCGACAACTGCTCGAACCAGTCCCCCGGCTCGTGCTGGATCGGCGGACCCGTGGTCGAATCGTACTTGGAATCGACGGCCGCGCCCGTCTCGGGGTCCCGCCCGAAGGCGCGCGTGGTCATCACCCCGTCCGTCGCACTCACCACCTCTTTCGAGAGGTCCTTGCTCCACCCGATGGTCCACGCGTCCCCGACCGTCTCCCCCGGCCCGCCCCCGGCCTTGGCCCCGAACGTCCGCGTCGTGTTCACCAGCCCTCGCGGGCCGAACGCTTCCCCCCACCCGTCCCCGACCCGCCGCTCCCCGCCGCCGCTCGCCCCCGTCTGAGCCCCCACCCCGGTCGCCTGGCCCGCCTGCCGCGTCGCCGTGAACGTCCGCACCTCGTCGTCCCGGGTGAACGCCTTGGTGTCGGACACGCCGCCCCGGCTCGTGTCGGTGGTGTGCGCCGTGTACGAGTGGGCGTACACCGTGGAGTTCGTCTCGGAGTCCTCCTCGCCGTGCCGCGTCTCCGTGTCCGCGTCCACGAACGACCCGTCCGGCTTCGCCGACCCGGTGACGACGTGCTTCACCGACTCCTTCGTGTGGATCGTACTCGTGCCGAGGTAGAACGGGCTCGTCCACGCCAACTTCCGGTCCTCCACCACCTCGTGGTACGTCGTCCGCGTCCCCCCGACCGAGACCCCCGTCCCGCTTTCGTCCAGGTCGAGCGTTTCCTTCGTCACCCGCGTAAACGTCCCGGTGACCGTCCCGGCAATCGCCGGACTCTCCACGTACAGGGTCCCGCCGTCGAACGTCGAGAGCAGTGTCACCGTCACCAGCGGGTGGTCCTGGAGGCTCACGTGCTTGGGCGTCCACTTGCCCGCCACCTCGGCGTCGTCCTCTTTCTCCGAAAAGTTCGCGTTCGACAGCACCGTCGTCTGGGTCACCGTCTTCGGCGTGGCGTACGCCTCGACGGGCGGCAGGATGATGCCGTAGTCCTTCGAGGCGAGCGTCTGGGTCGTCGTGAACTGGTAGCTGCCGCCCAACTGCACGTCGTCGTCGCCGGTCCCGGGGTCGGACTTGAAGCCGGCCGGGGTCGTGTGGCCGGTGTTGTGGACGTGGGCGTTGACCGGGCCGCCCAACTGGACGAAGTCGGCCTCCGACTGCGACACGCCGACCTGCTTCAGATTGGCCGTCATATTGTACTGCTCGGCGATCCGCTCCTCGTCGTCGATGGTCACGCCGCCGTCGGCCGCGGCGTCGATGCGGACGCGCGAGCCGACCGTGCCGGACGTGCCGGCGGTCTGCTTGGCGTTCGAGGTCGTCCCGTTCGCGACCAGGTCGTCGGTCAGTTTCGAGGTCGTCCCGAACGCCCCGTTGGGGAGGTCGATGAAAACCGACGACGCCCCCGGGGTGAACTTGCCGTCGGCCGCGATCGACCCGCCCTGGACCGAGACGATGGTCGGGGTGCTGCTCGCCGTGCGGGCGTCCGCTTCCGTCAGCACTTCCTTGCCGGAGGCCGCGTCGTTCTCGGTCGTGCCGCTCGTGAACGTGCCCGTGATCTTCGACGTGACGGACACCGACGTGGTCGGCCCGCCGGCGTTGGTCAGTGCGATGGTGTACTTGTTCGTGGTCGCGCTGAGGTCGGCGTACGTTTGCCCGGCCGACGCCCCGGGTACGGTGACCAAGTCGTTCCCCGAGTCTTTCCCCCCGGCCGTCGCCACGCCGGTGATGGTCACGGTCACGCTGAGGTTGGCCGGGGCCGTCCCGCCCGGGGGCGGACTGGACGGGGGCGGACTGGTCGGCGGCGGGGTCATCGGCGGGCTGGTCGGGGCCGATCCGCCGGGGGGCGCGCCACTGGGGGCAGACCCGCCGGGGGGCGGACTGGTCGGCGGCGGCGGGCTGGACGGGGGCGGCGTCATCGGCGGACTGGTCGGGGGCGGGCTGGTCGGCGGACTGCTCGTGAGCGTCCCGGTGGATGTCACGGTGATCGTCTCGTCCCCCGAATCGCCGTCGTCGAACTGGTCCCCCCCGCCCTCCGTGCCGCCGACCCCGGCCGACCCGGAGTACGGGTCGCTCCACCCGTCCCCGCCCACGTCGTGGTCGGTGTACGCGTTCTGGATCGACTCCTTCGACGCGACCGTGAACGCCACCCCGTCGGTGCTCGTCTCGGTGATGCCGAACGCGTCGAGGCCTTTGCCGGTCGTCGTCAGCGTCTCGTTCGACGAGTCCGCCCCGCGACTCGTTCCGGACGCGTCCGTCACGCCGTCGTCGTACTTGCTGGTCCCGCTCAGCGTCAGGGTCACCCCGGTCACCGTCACCGCGGTCCCGTGCCCGCCGGCCGCGACGTGAACCGCGTCGTGGACGTGCCCGCCCGCCGAATCGGTCCAGGTCTGGTCGTCGTGGCTGCTGGTGCCGTCGCCGGCGGTCGCGTGCGGGTGGTCCTGCCCGTTGTCGGCGGCGGTCACGTCGTCGTCTTCGGTCTCGTCCAGCGTGGCGGTCCAGTCGGTCGCGGTGCCGCCCACGACGACGTGCTCGGTACTCGCGCCGGTGCTCGTGCTGCCGTAGGCGTCGGACTCGGTGTCCCCCGGATCGACGTGGCCGTCGGTGCCGGAATCGGAGCTGCTGTCGGAGCTGGTGACCGAGTCGTCGAGCGCGAACGAGCTCATCGCGACCGTGCCGTCCGCGCCGACCGTGCCGGACTCGGTGTAAGTGAGCGTCTCGCCGCCGGACCCCGCGTCGTGGTAGTGTTCGGCGGTCTGGTCGGCGGCCGTGGCGACGGCGGTCTGGTCGTCCTCGGTCGTGCCGAAAGTACTGCTACTGGTCGCGCCGGTGGTGTACGTCCGGCTCGCCCCGGTGCCCCCGACGGTCAGGCTGAACGCCTGCGTGCCGCCGCCCGCGGTCGTGACGGCGTCGGTCTCGGTCCGGCCCTGGGCGGGCACCGAGCTGACCACGGTGTCGGCGTCGTTCGTCGTGAAGGCGTCCGTCCCGCCCCCGGTCACGGAATATTTCGAGGCGGCCGACACCGTCACCCCGAACTTGCCGGCCGTGTAGGCGTCGAGGTCGAACCCGAACACGAGCCCGGTGCCGGCCGGACTGAACGCGACGGTTTCGGTCGCCGCCGGGCCGGCCGGCTGGGCGCCGCGCTGGAGACGACTGGTCACCGCCACGGTGCCGTCGGTCGGCCGGGACGGGTCCCCGCCCCGGAACTTGCCGACGCCGGTCTCGGTGACCGTGTACGGCCCCTGGGCGTCGGTCCCGCTCAGCGTGTGGGCGAACGTGAAGTCGCCGGCCAGGCCGTCGTCCCGGACGACGGTGCGGCCGCCGCCGGTCGTCGTCGTCCCGGGAACCGGACTGCTGCCCGTTCCCGCCCCCCCGCCGGTCGGAGAAGGGCCGGAGGCCGGGGCGGCGGACGGTCCGAACGTCGCCGAAGGACTCGACGCCGGGGCGTCGGCCGCGGCCGCCCGCACCCCGCGCAGCGACCGCGGGCCGTCAATCGCCGGGTTGGTGCCGGCCGTCATCGAGTCCGCAGTGAGGGCGTCCAGCCGGGCCGACGGGGACGACGCCCGGCCGGCCACCCGGCCGTCGAGGACCGCCCGCGGCGACACCGACCCGGTCACCCCGGTCGGGTTCGCTTTCGTCGGCCGGCCGGCGTGCAGAGGCGCGGCCGCGGTCCGGTGGTTGACGTCGGCCCCGGCGTACGCACTGTCCGGCCGGCGGGTCGCGTGCCGGTCGGCCCGGAACGCGTCGGCCAGCGGGGACGTCGGGGCGAGTTGCCGGGTCGAGGTGACCCGGCTCGTCCCACTCTGGAGGGGCTGGTGCGAAATCAGCCCGAAGCGATCCAGCCCGGCCCGGCCGGCGGCCGCGTCCCCGGGAGTGACCGTCGGCCCGGCGTACGGTTGCCACCCCCCGGGCCGGGCGGAGTCGGCCGGTCCGGACACCGTGATCCGGGCGGCCGAGGGGCCGAAGCCGATTCCGCCGGCCGGGTCGGGCCGGGCCGCCGCCGGGGCCTGTGCCGTCTCGGCCCCGCCGATCCCGCCGCCGAAGGTCGATCCCGGTTGAGGAGCATCGGCGCTCGGCGGCAGTGACCCGGTGCCGGCCCCGTGGAACTCGTCCGGCCAATCCGACCCGGACCCGGTGCGGGTCGGCCCGAGGTCGTCCAGTTCGTCGAGCGGCGACCGCGTCCGGCCCGCCGATTCGGCGGCCGATTCTCGGGCCCCGTCCGCCGCAATGGCCAGGCTCACGGCCCAATTCGGCGGCAGGACGTAATCGTGTTCAAGGGTCGCCGTCGGACGGCGTTCGGGCGGCGGGAGGAACGACGCCTCGGCCGCCGCGGGCGGGAAGCCCGGGCCGCCGAACGCCGCACCGCCCCCGAGGGCGTCCAGGACGCTCCCGGGGGTAATCCGATCCTCGAACGCCCATAGGCTCACGGCCGGCTTCCGCGCCGGCACCCGCGAGCGGGACCGGGCGAGCAGGCGGGAGACGAGCCGACGCCAGACGCCATGCCGGAATGATGAGAGACGCACGGGGGAGTACTCGGGGAGGAGTGCGGCACGGAACGGACCGTCAGAAACTGGATCGTTCGTATCGCGTGCAGCGGTTGTACCAGGTGGGGGATCGGAACAACAAGGATTTATTTTGAATTTCGCTCATTTTTGAGAATCGTTCCGGCACCCTTCGGCCGGGGGAGATCGACCCGGGCGCGGCCGCGGCGGGCCGTGGTAGCGGCGTTGCAGTCCCAACCCAAGCGGTCCGGCGACGACCCGCGGGCGGCCGAGCCGCGGGCCCGGGGGCGGAAGAAGAACGACCTCCGGTCCGACGGCCAGCGCCACCTCTTCGACGCCCTCGGGGTGGACCCGACGGCCGTCGAGGGGATCGACGTGAGTACGGCCATGGTCGTCCCGGCCGAGATCGGGCGCGACGCGTCGCGGTTCCCGACCGCGACGTACTTCGCGGCGTGGCTCGGCCCGCGCCCGACGGCGAACCGGAGCAACACGACGGAAGAGCGGTCGGCCGTGCGGCAGGGGTCGAACCGGGCGAAATAGGCACTGCGCATGGGCGCGCAGTCGGTCGGACGCAGTCGCCGCCGGGCACGTTCGACCGGCGATTCCGGTGCGGTGACGTCCGGCGGCCGGGTCGAACGCCGTGCCGCGCCAGAGGGCACCGGCACCTCGGGAACCAGACCGCGGGCCGGCCGCCGGCGTCACTCCCCTCGGACACCATCCCGGGGCACTCGGGTCACCGCCCGATACCCCGCACCCGTGAGGTCGAGGAGCGACGCCGTGGACCGCACCGAGACCGTCCCGCCGACGACCTGGGTCGGCATCGATGTCAGCAAGGAGACCCTGGACGCGTGCCTCCTGCCCGCCCCCGGCGGCAAGCCCCGCGAGCGGGCGTTCGCCAACGACGCCGCCGGCCACGCCGCGTTGGCCGGGTGGGCCGACGAGGGGTCGGCCGGGGCCGCCGTCGGCTTCTGCCCGGAGAGCACCGGGGGCGTACGGCGAGGCCCTGGCCACCGCCCTGGCCGACGCCGGCCGGCACGTCGCCGTCGTCAACCCGGCCCGCGTCAAGTCCGCCGGGCTGATGCGGGGCCAGGGCAACACGACCGACCGGGCCGACGCCCGGCTCATCGCCGAGTACGCCAGCCGCGAGCAGCCGCCACGCCCCGAGGTCCGTGAACTCCATGCCCTTTCGCGCCGCCGGGACGACCTGCGCCGGCTCGCGGCGGCCGAGAAGACGCGGCTGGCCGCCCCCGGACTCGCGGCCTCAATCCGCAAGTCGCTGGCCCACGTCGTCGCGTTACTGGGCAAGGAGGCCGACCACCTCCTGGCGCAGGCCGACGCCGTCATCGCTGCCGACGGGCACGTCCGCGCCGACCGCGACCTTATCCACACCGTCCCCGGCGTCTGCCCGGTCGCGGCCACCGCCATCCTCGTCGAGCGGCCCGGCACGGTTCGGTTCGCCACCGTCCAGCAGGCCGTTGCGCACGCCGGCCTGTCCTTGGGGGGTCCGGCGCGGGCACTATCGCCCGCCAGCGCGTTCGGCTATGGATGGCCGGCAACACGCGGCTCCGCACGATACTGAACCCTCCGCCCATGAACGCGGTCCGGTTCGACCCGGTCCTGAAGCCGTTCGACGCCCGGCAGGTGGCCGCCGGCAAGCCGAAGATGGCGGCCGTCGGCGCGTGCCTGCGGAAGCTGCTCATGATCGCCTACGGGGTGCTCAAAAGCCGCACCCCGTTCGACCCGGCCAAGGGGTCAAAAATCACCCCTTGACAACACACC
>JANYHV010000418.1 GCA_025362195.1 Fimbriiglobus sp.
CCCGACCTGCACCTGGCCGCCGAGGCGGAGGGGCATTCCATCGACCAGGAAGTCGTCGATCGGGCCGTCTTCCTTCGGGTCCTTCAACACTTCGGGGAGCAGGCGCACCTCCGCCGGGCGGTCGGCGGCGACGGTGATGCCGCGGTACGGCGGGTTCAGGTTCTTGAACCCGTTGTCGTCCACGCACTCGATACGGTAGCCGCTCGCGCGGGCCGGCAACGCGAACCGCACGCCGCCGGAGTCGCGCGACTCGGTCAGCGACACGGCGACCCGCGCCGCTTCGCTCTCCTTGCCCTTGTCGTCGCGGCGGAAGATCACGACCGTCGCGGCGGCGACCGGCTTCGAGAAGTCGCCGCGGACCTCGACGGCCGAATCGGGCAGCGCGTACACCTCGCCCTGCGGCTGATACCGGACGTACTCGCGCTGCCCGGTGGGATCGACGTACTTCGGCAGGACGATCGACGCCTCGATCTCTTTCACGACCGGCCGGCTGTCGAAGCGGATCGTCCCGGGGGTGCGCAACCGGCCGCCGCCGAGCCAGGCGCGGAAGCTCATCGGCGTCGAGGCCGGCGGGAGTTCGGCGCGGAACAGGCTTATCGCGTCGCTGCGGCCGGCGAACTTCAGCGCGAACGTCTCCGCCGGCTGTCCCTCGGGCGTCACCTTCAACGTCCCGACGGCGTCCTCGGTCACGTCCCCGGCGACCTCGATGATGACCGTAACGATGTCCCCAGCCGGCCAGAGTTCGGCCGTCGCGTTCGTAAGTTTCACGGCCCGGTCGATGTCGATGGGGAGTAGCAGTTGCCGGCCGACGAGCGTCGTCACCGGGCCGAACGCGACGGCCGTGACGCCGGCGGTCACCAGCAAAATTGGGACGAGCACCAGCGCGGCGTTCGTCAGCCGGCGGCGGTCGGCCAACTCGGGGAAGTCCGGGCCGGCGGCGAGTCGCTCGGCGTCGCGGGTCACGTCGGCGATCAGTTGCCGGGACATGCCGTCGGTCCGGGCCGACTGGCGGTTCAGTTGCAGCGACGTGACCAGCCGGTGGCCGAAGGCGGGGACCAATGCCTCGGCCTGGGCCGCGAGTTGGTCGAGGCTCGGCACGTTCAGCTTGAAGACGAAGCGGTTCAGGCAGTACCCGGCGACGGCGACTTGCAGCGCGGTCATGGCGACGCGGAGGGCGAACGGCGTCTCTCGGTTGCGGTCGATGGCCCAGTCGGTCGCGCAGCAGACGGCGAGCAGGACCGCCGACACCGCGACGCACCGCGCGACGCCCCAGGCGAGCCGGTACAGGCGTTCGCGGGAGCGGCGGGCTTCGAGGGCTTGGACGAGGGTTGGCATCGGGGTCAACTCAGGCTGCTGAACTTGCGCAGGAACCACTCCAGCGACAACAAACCGACCACCCACAGGAGCGACCAGACGTTCCACAGTACCGTTTCGTCGCGGACCGTGACCGGCACCGTTTTCCGCTCGATCTGGGACGGCATCCGGTTCAAATCCTCCTCGCGGTAGAACTTGCCGCCGGACTGTTCGGCTAGCGAGCGCAACTCGTCCTCCATCATGCCGCCGGCGGACAGTTCGTGGTCCGGCGGCAGGGTGACGCGGTACTCGACGCTGCCCGGGTTGCCGCCGTTATCGACGGTCAGCGTGAACTTGCCGGTGCGGTTGAACGGCACCGCGGCGGTATAGTCCCCCGCGACGCCGGGCAGCCGCCGCAGGGTGACGCGGCTCGCGCGGTCTTTCACGTCGGTGGCCGCGTCGAGCCGTTCGAGCTTGCCCTCGACCTGCTCGGCCGACTGCGGCGACAGGTCGGACTTGAACAGCCGGGCGTACAGTTGGCCCGTCTGGCCGAGCAGCGGGTCGGGGTTGTCGAGCGACATCTGCGTCAGCTTGGTGCCGAGCGAGCGGGGCACGCCGGCGACGTAAATCGTCTGGCTCCAGTAGCGGCCGAAGAACTTGTCGGCCTCGTTGTACCGCCACCGCCACGTCTCGTCGAAGCCGCAGAAGACGACGTAGCCCTTGCCGTAGTAGTGCGACGCGAGCAGCGGCATCGGCTTGCCGTCCGGCGTCCGCGAGGTCGGGTGGACGATCAGGGCGTCGGCGGCCGGCTTCAAGCGGGTGACCGGGTAGTGCCAGTAAATCTCGGGCAGGGCTTTCCAGACGCGGGCGTTTTCGGCGGGGTCGTCCGACAGGCGCAGCACGGCCGAGCGGACGCCGAGTTCGGTCATCTGCGGGCGGAACGACGCGATGCGGGCCGCAGCGTCGATGGGGAACGACTGGCTGGAGAACTCGACCGGCAGCACGTCGGCGATCGGCGTGCCGACGTAACTGGCCGGCCCGGCTTGCCGCCCGGCGATCTGGATCAGCCCGCCGCCCTCGGCGACGAAGTCCCGAATCGCCTCCAGTTGCACCGTCGTCAACGCGCTCGCCGGCAGGTCGCCGAGCACGAGCAAGTCGTAGGCGAACAGTTCCTCGCGGTTGGCGGGGAAGCCGGGCAGGAACGGCGGGCCGGCGGCCATCGCCTCCTTGTCGCCCTGGCTCAGCCAGAAGCGGGCCTCGACCCGGCGGTCGCGGAGTAGCGCGCGTTGCAGGTACTTGAAGTCCCAGCGCGGGACCGAATCGACGACGAGGACTTTGACCTTGCGATCGACAACGCGGACCGACCGGGTCAGTTCGTCGGCCGGCTTGTCGCCGTCGTTGACCAGGCGGATCGAGGTCGTCAAGTCTTGTTTGCCGGCCTCGGCGTCGGCCACGGTCGGTACGAACGAAAGGGTTTCGCTAAGGTCGTCGCCGTCGGCCAGGTCGAAGGTCTTGCGGGCGACCTCGCGGCCGTTCAGCTTGACGACGATTTCGGCGCGGGCGTCGCGGTGGCCGGCGGAGCGCAGGCGTACGGGGATGCTGACCGTGTCGTCCACGAACAAGGTCTCGGGCACGACCACGTCGCGCAGGGCCAGCCGGCCGACGGCCGAACTGCCGACGCCGTACACGTGGACCGGGACGTTCAGCCGGGCCGCCTCGCGGGCGACTTCGTTCAGGCCCTGTTTGCTGGCGTTGTCGCGGCCGTCGGTCATCACGACGATGGCCGCCGGCAGTTCATTTTCGTCGCGCCGCAACAGGTCGGCGATGCTATCGGCGAGGCTGGTCCGCGGATCCTTGCCGGCGAGTCCCGCGACCCATTGGGCGTCGCGGCCGTCCCGGGCGGAGCGGGCCGAACCGAACGCCGACGCCTGGACCGGGCCGATGTCGCGCAGGCGGGCGAGGAGTTTGAGCCGGGGGTTGGTCAGCGCCGCCTTCATCACGTCGAGCCGGGTCGGCTGGTCGGGCAGGTCGGCGGGCAGGTCGCCGGCGCTGGCCAACTCCGGCATCGGCTTGTCGGCCGGAACGCGGTCGAAGGCCAGGGCGAGCCGCCATCGGTCGGCGTAGGTCGTGCGGGCTTCGCGGGTCGTCATGCTCTGCGAGTCGTCGGCGAGCACGGCGACGGCGCGCGGCCGGTCTTCGCGCGACTCCCACAACAGTGTCGGCTTGAGCAGCAGCAGCAGAATGCTCGACAGCGTGACCGCCCGCAGGCCGGCCAGAAGGAGTCGTCGCCAGGTCGGCAGGCGGCCCGACTCGCGGAGGTAGACCAGCACGACGGCGGCCACGGCGGCGACACCCATGACGGCGGCTAGCCACGCGGGGAACCAGCCCCGGAAGGCCAGGGTGGCCGCGAACAGGGGCGTCGAATCGGCGACGAGCATCGGTCTTACCAGGCCTTCCCACAGAACCACGCCCACAGAGATTCGCCCACGGCCACGGCGAACAACCCCAGCAAGACCCAGACCGTCCACTCGCGCTTGCCGCGCTCCGTCGTCAACTCGGCGGCACTGTCCGGCCCGGCCAGGATGAGCACCGGCCGGAAGCCGAGCAACTCCGTCGCTTCCGCGTCCGACAAGACTTCCAGGCTCTCGCTCTCGCGCAAGTCCGGCGATACGGCGAACAGCCCCTGACCGGCCGGCTCCTCGCCCTCGAAGGCGTAGCGGTACAGCCCGGCCGTCGGCGTGTCGGTCGTCGTCAGCGCCAGCTTGTCGCCGGCCACGCCGCTCGGGACGCCGACCTTGACGCGACTTCCGCCGGGTTTGAGCAGGTCGTAGGACCGCGTCGCGTCCGGCGGCGACCACGACAGTTTGTCCCCGGCGGTGCGGTTGAAATCCGCCGCGGTCTTGCCGACGAGGTGCGTCATCGTCAGTTGCAACAGCGACAGGTACGACCCCGCCTTCCCCGGCCAGTTGGTCCAACTCGCGTCCAGGGACGTGCCGACGAACAGGACCTCGCCGTCGCCGAGGGTCCGCTGGGTCAGCCAGGGTTGTTGATTGGCCAGCCGCATGAGCACGCGGCCGCCGCCCGGCGACGACTCGTTGACGCCGAAGCACTTCTCGACATCGACGGCGGCGGTGACGGTGCTGAACGGCTCGACCTTGAAGCGCGACAGGAACGACGGCGACGCGGTCGAGTCCGGGGCCGGCTTGAGCGGCTTGTCGGCCGGGGCCGTCACGACCTCGGTTAGCGCGAACGGCAGCAGCGGATTCGCGGCCGCGGCGAACGCCTGGTTGTACCCGGGGGCGGAG
>JANYHV010000421.1 GCA_025362195.1 Fimbriiglobus sp.
GACGCCCTCCTCGGCCGGCTCCGCGAACCGCTCCGCCGCGTCATCGATTTGCGCCTCGACCCGGTCCTCGGCCGCCGCGTCGATGCGTCCGACATCGTCCAGGACGTGCTCATCGAGGCCAACCAGCGGTTGACCGAGTACCTCAAGACGCCGAACATGCCGTTCCACTTGTGGCTGAGGCACCTGGCCCAAGACCGCATCATCGACGCCCACCGCCGGCACCGTACGGCCCAACGCCGCAGCCTCGACCGCGAGCAGACGATCAACGCACCGGCCTGGGCCGAGGACTCGTCCACGTCGCTCGTCGCGCAACTCATGGACCAGGAGAAGACGCCGGCCAGCGAGGCGATCCAGGCCGAACTCGCCCGCCGCCTGGCGAACGCCGTCAACGAATTGAACCCCGACGACCGGGACATCATCCTGATGCGCCACCAGGAGCAACTGGCGAATCAGGAAGTGGCGAAGATGCTCAACCTGAGCGAGGCCGCCGCGAGCATGCGCTACCTCCGCGCCCTCCGCCGCCTCCGCCTCGTCCTCATCCCCGAGCCGGACGGCCAGGCCAGCGACCTGTAGGGCAAAACCGATTCACCGCAGAGGGCACATGAGGGCGCGGAGAAAGACAAAATCCGAGTGAGGCCAAAGGCGAGTGGGTTTTCGGTGATGTGTCTTGCTTCACCGGTAACCTGTCGGAAATGAGTCTGAACACGGATTGTTGCCTTTCTCATGTGCTCTCTCGTGCCCTCTGCGGTGAAATTCCTACTCCTCCGAGTCTCCCCTTGCTCATCTACACGACCCCCGAAGACCTCCGCGCCGAGCCGGACGCCCGCCGCTTCTGGCTGCTGGGCATCTTGACCTGCCTGCGCGACCGGGCCGACCGCATGGAGGTCCGCTTCGGCGACGGCGACGCGACCTTGTACAACCGCGTCCAGGGCCGCGACTGGGAGTTGACGCCGGTGTCGGAGGAGCTGTTCGAGACGCTCAAGCCGACCGTCCGTGGCTTCTCCCGGCTGGTCACCCCGCAGCGGCCGGACTTCACCATCACGGCGGGGCTGCCGGACGTGCGGACCGAGCCGCAGGAGATCGGTTGGCTGACGTTCGAGTTGGAGCAGCACCTCATCGACCTGCCGGTGCGCATCGACCCGCGCGAGCCGTACGGCTTCATCCAGGTGGATTTCGAGTACCCCGAGGAGATGGAGTTGGCCGGTCTCGCCGGGGCGGCGCTGGCGGAGTATTACGAGTTGGATTGAACTCCCGCCGGACTCTCCCCCTCGCGGATCGGTGTCGCCGCTCATGCCTGACGCGCTCTTCGGACTCGCCTACGTCCAGAACCTCGACCCCCTCGGCCACCGCGTGCTCTCGACGATCGTCGCGGCGCTCCCGGTGGTCGTGCTATTTTACCTGCTCGTCGGGCGGCGCTGGCTGGCCAGCCGGGCCGGCGCGGCGGGGTCGGCGGTGGCGGTCCTGATCGCCTGGCTCGTCTACGGGATGCCGCCGGGGATGGCGGCCGCGTCGTGGGCCTACGGCGCGGCCTTCGGCCTGCTGCCCATCGGCTGGACCGTGTTCGGCGCGATGGCCCTGTACAACCTGACCGTCGAGACCGGCCAGTTCGCCATCATCCGCCGGTCGATCGGTTCGCTGTCGGGCGACGCGCGGGTGCAGGCCGTGCTCATCGGCTTCTGCTTCGGGGCACTGATGGAGGGGGCCGCGGGGTCGGGGGCACCGGTCGCCATTTGCGGGGCGATGCTCGTCGGCCTCGGCGTTCCGGCGTTTCGCGCCGCGGTGATTTGCCTCATCGCCAACACCTCGCCCGTCTGCTTCGGCGGCCTCGGCGTGCCGATCCTGACGCTAGGCAACGTGACCGGCATCCCGCCCGAGACGATCAGCGTCATGTGCGGCCACCAGTTGCCGTTCCTGTCGTGCCTGGTGCCGTTCTACATGGTCAAGGTCATGTGCCCGTGGCGGCAGACGTTCGCCGTCTGGCCGGCGCTGGTCGTCGGCGGCGGGTCGTTCGCGCTGTGCCAGTACGCCTTCGCTACCATGCACACCTGGGTGCCGGGGCTGAACGTCTGGCCGCTCACGGACATCGGCGCGTCGATCTTCTCGCTGGTCGCGCTGTCGCTGTTCCTCAAGTTCGTCTGGCGGCCGAAGCACGAGTGGAAGTTCAC
>JANYHV010000430.1 GCA_025362195.1 Fimbriiglobus sp.
TCTTCGTCGGTGACCCCGAGTTCGGGGAACGACATGCCCGGCCGGGGGGCGGGGGTGAGCCAGCCGAGGAGCACCCCGTCCGGCCCGCGGACCTCGACCCCGACCCCGGTCACGGCGGCGAAGGTCGCGGCAATCGTCTCATCGGGGATGGTCACGGTCATGGCGTCAACCTCGTGGAGTGGGGCACGGACATTCTACCACGGCACGGCTCACCACAACCGGACGACACCGTAAGCGTCGATGGCGGTGTCCGCACTCACGAGCGGCACGCCTTCGGCCAACGCCTGGGCCACAAGCAGCCGGTCGAACGGGTCTTTGTGGTGGAACGGCAGTTGAGACACGAGAGCGGTGTGGCTCGGTTCAATCGGGAGTATCTCGAACCCGTTGTCGAAGACCGCGTGCCGAACGAACTCCACAAAACGATTCGCGCAAGGTTAACTTGCCGGTCTTCATTTTGATTGCGATTTCCCAGTGGCTGGCCGGGCTGACGAGGATGCGGTTGGCCGGGTCGGAGATCAGCCGAACGGCCTCCGTACTCATTTGCGGGTCGCCCCAGTACGCCCATAACAGTGCGTGGGTGTCGAGAAGAACTTTCACGGCATGTACTCGGCGAAGTCTTTCAGGTGTTCGTCGTCATCGACGTAGGCGATGAGCATCTCCTTCCCGCGTCCGAACACGGGGACGCCTCTCGGCAAGTCGGGGCCGAGGAGTCGGGCCACCGGCCGGTCGCCCCTCGTGATGACCAACTCGTCGCCGGGGCGGAGTTCGTCGATGAGTTGCGGCAAGCGGGCCTGAGCTTCGTCGATCGTGAGTGTCGGCACGGCGTGGTCCTCCTGACGAGATTGTACCCGTCGGGCGAAGCGGCGGGTCACTCGTCGGGCAGGCGGCCGGTCTCGACGAGGGTGCGGAAGTCCGCGGGGCACGTCGCCCACGCGGCGTTGTAGCTGCTTTCGAGCGGCACCTCGACGAAGGTGTCGCGGTCGAGCCACGCCGGCATGTCCGGCATCGCCGCGCCGACGGCCAGCGGTTCGAGGTACGCCACCGCCGACAGTTCCGCCAGCGCGTCCCCGGCCCGGTACGCCGCGAGCAGCAACCGCTCGTCGGCCGGCAGGTCGAACGGCACCTCCTCGAACTCGTCCCAGATGACTTTGTGCAGCGAATACGGGTCGCGCGGGCCGGTCGGGAACGGGTCGATGAGCAGCACATTCACCCCCGCCCGGAGGAACTCGTGCGTCTTCTCGACGAACGACCTCAGGGCGAACTTGCCGGCTTTGTTGCCCGGCGAGACGATCTCGATGATGCACACGACTTCGCCGAGCCGGTGCCGAACGGCGATGTGATTCGCCCGCCGCAACTGGACCGCGTCGGAGGTCTCGACCTGCATGCGCGTGCGCGGCACGGTCATCGTGCCGCCCGGCGACTGCTTGAAGCGGGGCTTGTCGATCACCGGCGGCTCGCCCGACTGGCGTTCGATGAGCGCCGACAGCCCTTTCGGCAACAGCCTGGAGTTCAGAACGTCCGCAATCGCCACCGACCAAAGTTGGTGGAAGTGGTGAAAGATCGTGGGTTCGACCCGCGTCCAGTCGTGCATCGGCATCGACAGTCCTCCGCTGGGGGCGACGGCATTCTACCACGGGTGCGGGTCACTTCACCGGCCGCGGCGGCGGGGCGAGTTCCCGCGGCGGGTACTTGGCAGTCAGTTCCTCCAGGAAGTCGCGGAACTCTGGCTCGTTGCGGACCCAGTACAACTCCGGGTTGATCCGGATGTCAGCGACCATCGACTCGGCATCCGTCACGCTCGTCGCGGCAGCCTTGTCGAGCGCGATGTGGAGCAGGTCAATGACCATGCTAATAACAAACCTTGCGTTGTCTTCAGTCCCTTGCCCCATCATTGCGTGAAGGCAGGCGAAGTCGTACCACTGGGCCGCACTCCATTTAGGGCTATTATCTCGCCACCCGCCCTGTCGAGTGACTCTCGCAGTATTGATGAGGCGGTGATTACCTTCTGCGCGGTCTTCTAAATACACGACGAGTGCGAGGGAGACTCCCGCCAACCCGACGAAACTCCCGGTGCCAAGCGCCAGACCAACCACCGTCGCCGTCACCAGCCGGCCGCGGTGCTTGCGGGCGAACTTGCGCAGCTTGTACGCCACGCTCGGCGGGTGCGCTTGCACGGCCTCGCCGCTGAGGTAGCGGCGGATGTCGGCGGCGAAGCTGGTGGGGGTGTCGTAGCGGCGGTTGCGGTCCTTTTCGAGAGCCTTCATCACCACCCAGTCGAGTTCGCG
>JANYHV010000458.1 GCA_025362195.1 Fimbriiglobus sp.
CGTACAGCCGCAAGCTGGGCACCCAGAGCCTGCGCGACTGCGGCCTGGAAGCGCTGCTCAACGGCATCTCGACGCTCGACGAAGTCGTGCGCGAAACTGTCACGGACGATTGATTGCGGCGAGCCGGAAGCGTCAGCGACCGGAGTTCGTGGGCGACGTTCGTGCCAGTTTCGCGCACGACTTCGTCGAGCGTCGAGATGCCGTTGAGCAGCGCTTCCAGGCCGCAGTCGCGCAGGCTCTGGGTGCCCAGCTTGCGGCTGTACGCGCGGATCTGGTCGGTGGACGCGCCCCGGCTGACCATGTCCCGCACGTCGTCGTTCATCATGAGCAGTTCGTACAGGCCGGTGCGGCCCTTGAACCCCAGGTTGTTGCACTTCGCGCAGCCCTCGCCGTAGAAGAACTGCTTGCCCTTGAACGTGTCCGGGGGCATGTTCAACTCCATCACCTGCTCGCGCGTCGGGTCGTACGGCGTGCGGCACTCCTGGCAAATCTTGCGGACCAGCCGCTGGGCCTGGATCGCCTCGACGGTGGCGGTAATCAAGAACGGCTCGACGCCCATGTCCCGCAGGCGGGTGATCGAACTCGGCGCGTCGTTCGTGTGCAGGGTGCTGAACACCAGGTGCCCCGTGAGCGACGCCTGAATGGCGATCTGCGCGGTCTCGAGGTCGCGGACTTCGCCGACCAGGATCACGTCCGGGTCCTGCCGCAGGATCGCCCGCAGGGCCACGGCGAAGGTCAGCTCGATCTCGCTCTGGATCGGCACCTGGATGATGCCGTCGATCTCGTACTCGACGGGGTCTTCGGTCGTGATGATCTTGGTGTCGATGTCGTTCAACTCGGACAGCGCCGAGTACAGCGTCGTCGTCTTGCCGGACCCGGTCGGGCCGGTGACGAGCACGATGCCGTTCGGCTTGCGGATGACCTGGCGGAACTGGGCGAGGAGCGGGCCGGGCATGCCGATGCGGTCCAGGGACAGGCCGACGGACGCCTTGTCGAGCACCCGGATGACGACCGACTCGCCGAACAACGTCGGCAGGACGCTGACCCGCATGTCGATGCGGTTGCCGCCGACGTTGAGTTCGATGCGGCCGTCCTGGGGCATGCGGCGCTCGGCGATGTCCAGGTTGGCCATGACCTTGATGCGGCTGGCGATGGCCGTGCCCATGTGCCGGGGCGGGGGGACCATCTCGTACAGCACGCCGTCGCACTTGTACCGCATCTTGTACTCGTCCTCGAACGGCTCGAAGTGGATGTCCGAGGCGTGGTCGCGGATGGCGATCAGGAGCACCATGTTGATGAGTTTGCGGACCGGCGCGGAGTTGGCCATTTCCTCCAGGGAGTTCAGGTCGATCGAGGTCTCCCGGCGGTGGACGCCGCCGGCGAAGTCGGGGTCGGACTCGAGGGCCTTGATGATGCTGAGGATCGACTCCTCGGCCCCCTCGCCGCCCAGCCCGGACTTGTACGACTTCTCCAACAATGCCTTCACCGCGGACGGCGGCGCGAGCACCGCGGTGACCATCGGGATGCTCAGGAAGTTCTTGATGTCGTCGATGGCCTGGAGGTTGTTCGGGTCGGCCGTGGCGACCGTCAGCACCCCGCCCTCGAAGGTCAGCGGGACGAGCTTGTACAGCTCGGCCATCTGCTTGTTCACGGCCTTGATCGCCTCGGGCGTCGGCTTGACGTCTTCGAGGTTGACGAGCTTCATGCCGTGGACTTCGGCCGTCGCCTGGAGCAGTTGGTCCTCGTTGACCAGGCCCTTCGCGGCGATCAGTTCGCCGAGCTTGTCGTCGCTCGTCCGCAGCTCTTCGTACAGGTCTTCGAGTTGCAAGTCGTCGAGGAAGCCGAGGTCCACGAGCTTCTGGCCGAGTTGCTTCGACGGGTTATCGACGTGCGCCAGCCGGTTCTTGGGCGGCACGGACTTGGGCACCGGCTTCGGCGCGGGAACCGGGGCCTTCGCGGCCGGGGCACCGTTGGGCGGCTTCGGCGCGGCCCCCGGCGCGGCGGGCGGCCGCACCGCCCCGGGCGCGGTCGGCTTCGCCCCGGGCGCACCCGGAGTCGGCGGGCGGACGCCGGGCGCGACCGGCTTCGCCCCGGGCGCGGCGGGGGTCGGCGGGCGGACCGAACCGGCGGCGGGCACGCCCGGCTTGGCCGCGGGCGGCATCGGCTTCTTCGGGTCGTTCGGCGTGGCGGTGCTCATCGGTCGGTCGCTCGCGGGGTTCGGGAGTCGGGGAAGGAGTGGGAACGGTTCGCTCGGTTACCGCCGGCGGCGCGGGCGGTCTTCTTCCTCCTCGTCGTCGTCATCGTCGTCGTCGTCATCGTCATCGTCGTCGTCCTCGTTCTCCTCGTCTTCGAGCGTGCCGCGCTCCGCGGCGGCGATCTTGGCCGCGAGTTCCGCCGGCTTCGACGCCTTCAACAGCGCCTCTTCCTTTTCGACGAGTTGCTCCTTCCAGAGCCGGAACAGCGACTCGTCGAGCAGGAACATCCCCTCCTTGCGGCCCGTCTGGATGGTCGAGTCGATGCGGTACACCTTGTTCTCGCGGATCAGGTTCTGGATGGCCGGGGTGACCACCATCATCTCGTAGGCCGCGATCACGCCGTCCGGCTTCTTGGGCAGCAGCGCCTGGGACAGCACGCCGATCATGGCCGTCGAGAGCTGCGTGCGGACCTGGTCTTGTTGGTCCTTGGGGAACACGTCGATGATCCGGTTGACCGTCGAGGCCGCGCCCGAGGTGTGCAGGGTGCCGAAGACGATGTGCCCGGTTTCGGCCGCTTCGATGGCGGCGTGGATCGTCTCGAGGTCGCGCATTTCGCCGACCAGGATCACGTCCGGGTCCATCCGCAACGCCCGCCGGATGCCCTCTTTAAAGTCCGGCACGTCGGTGCCGATCTCGCGCTGGTTGACCGTACACCGCTTGTGCTTGTGGAAGTACTCGATCGGGTCTTCGAGGGTAATGATGTGCCGGTCGTAGTTGTCGTTGATGAAGTTAATCATCGACGCCAGGGAGGTCGTCTTGCCCGACCCGGTCGGCCCGGTGACGAGTAGCAGCCCCCGCGGCCGGACGATCAGCGGGCGGATCGCCTCGGGCATCCGCAGTTGCTCGAAGGTGAGGAACTGGAAGGGGATGCGCCGCAGCACCATGCCGATCGAGCCGCGCTGCTTGAACACGGCCACGCGGAACCGGTACCCGTCCACGTACTCGATCGCAAAGTCCGCCCCGCCCTTCTGTTGCAACTCTTGTTGGCAGCGGTCCGGGGTGATGCTCTTCATCAGCGCCGACGTGTCGTCGGTGTCGAGGATTTTGGCGTCGAGCTTGCGCAGGCGGCCGCCGTGCCGGACGACCGGCGGCTGGCCGACACTGATGTGCAAGTCACTCGCCTTGATCTGAATGACCGTAGCGAGCAGTTTTTCCATCGCGACAGTGGCCACAGAAACCCCTCCACTTCTATGGGACAAACCCCGACGGCCCGACGGTGAGATTATCGCCGTCGGGTCGCCAGGGGCCAAATTTCGGAACCTTGTGAGGCACGGCCTCAACACTTACGCGGTCAGCCCGGCTTCCATCAACTCGGTGTGGCAGGTAGCCAGGACTTCGTCGAGGGTCGTACTTCCCTTCAACGCCTTGAGGATGCCGTCCTCCAGGAGGGTTTTCATGCCGCCGGCGCGGGCCTTCCGGCGCAGCTCCTGGGTCGGGGCCTGGGCAAAGGTCAGTTCCCGCAACTGGGAGGTCATTCGCATCATCTCGAAGATGGCCTGCCGGCCGCGGTAGCCGGCGTTGCGGCAGTGCGAGCAGCCCTTGCCCTTCATGAAGGTCGCCCGGCTCAACTGGTCCGGGGTGATGCCGGCGGCGCGGAGTTGGTCATCGGCCGGGGTGAACGGTTCGCGGCACTTGGGGCAGTTGACCCGCACTAGCCGCTGGCCCATGATGGCGATGACCGAGCTGGCAATCAAGAAGGGAGGCACGCCGATGTCCACGAGCCGGGTGACGGCACTGGGCGCATCGTTGGTGTGGAGTGTCGAAAAAACCAGGTGTCCTGTCAAGGAGGCTTGCACGGCGATCTCGGCCGTCTCCTTGTCCCGGATCTCCCCGACCAGGATGATGTTCGGGGCTTGGCGGAGCATGGCGCGGATGATCCGGGCGAAGTTCAGGCCGATGTTGTGCCGGACTTCGACCTGATTGATGCCCGGTAGGTAGTACTCGACCGGGTCTTCGGCCGTGATGATCTTGCGGTCCGGGCGGTTCAACTCGTTCAACGCCGCGTACAGCGTCGTCGTCTTGCCGGACCCCGTCGGGCCGGTCACCAGGAAAATCCCGTTGGGGCGTTTGATGATCGTCTGGAAGCGGGCGTAGTTGTCTTCCGAGAAGCCGAGGTCACGGATGCCGACCATGATGTTCGTGCGGTCGAGGATCCGCATCACGGCCGACTGACCGTGGACCGACGGCAGCATACTGACACGAAGGTCAAAGTGCTTGCCCTGGATCGACATCTTGATCCGACCATCTTGCGGGCGTCGCTTCTCCGAAATGTCGATCGACCCCATGATCTTGATCCGCGACAGCATCGGCGAGAGCAGCCGCCGCGGGGCGTTGTCGCGCTCGGTCAAGTTTCCGTCGATGCGATAGCGGATGCGGATGCGGTCGTTGAACGGTTCGATGTGGATGTCCGAGGCCCGCGCGGCGACCGCCTCCGAGATGATCAAGTTACACAACTTGACGACGGGGGCGTCCGACTCGTCGGCGTTGGCCAGGCTCGACTTGCTGTCCACATCGGTGAACTCGATGGCCGTGTCGGTGAACTCGGCAATCATGGAGTCCACGGACTCGGTCTCGGTCTGACCGTAGTTCCGGTTAATCGCCTCCTGAATCTGTTCCTTCACGGCCAGGACCGGCATGATCTCGCGGTTCAGAATGAACTGAATCTTTTGCAGCGCCTCGTAGTTGGTCGGGTCCGAGGTGATGAGCTTGAGCGTGTTGCCTTCGAGGGCGAGCGGGATGACGATGTGCTCGCGGGCGACCGACTCGGGGACGAGTTCGATGACCGTTTTGGGGATTTCGAGGGTGGTCAGATCGACGAACGGGACGTTGTAGAACTCGGCCATGGCCGCGACGGTTTCCGTCGGGCTGGAGTAGTTCAGTTTGGCGAGGGCGTCCTGGAGCTTGATGCCGGTCGATTCGCCGAGGTTGATGGCCTCGTCGAGTTGCTCGGGGCTGAGGACTTTTTTCCGGACGAGAATGTCCGTGAAGTCACCGCGACCTTTGGCCATGACGACGCTCCATCTGGGGGTGTTTCGACTCGGCAAGGGGAAGCCCGGCGCGCGGCAGTCCGGACTGGGGGAAGCCTGGGATCGTCGGGGGAACGGGCACGCGGGAGCCAGACGGTGGTGATGAAAACTCCGTGAACCCCGATCTTCGGCGGGCCACGCCGTCGGGGCAAGAGAATTCCCCCGCCCCGGTGCGCTTTCAGCGCCCCTTCACGGTCTCCGGGGGCATTGTACCGCCGGCGGGCGGGCCGCTGAACTTCGTCGTTGCACGCCACCGCGGCGTCGATTACCGTGGGATTGAACACTTGGGACTCGGCGGGACGGCCTCCCCCGCTTGTCGTTCGGCGGCGGCATCGACTTTGGAGCTCTTCATGCCGGACCAATCGCCGCCGGAAATTGACCTGCTGCGCGCGGCTTACGCGGCCTTCAACGCGCGAGACATCGACGCCGCTCTCGCCACCATGACCCCGGACGTGGCTTGGCCGAGGGCGTTCAAGGGCGGCTCCGTCCGGGGCCACCAGGAAGTCCACGCTTACTGGACGCAGCAGTGGTGCGAGATCGACCCGCGCGTCGAGCCGGTCTCCTTCCACCCGGACGGTGCCGGGGGCATCCTGGTCGATGTGCATCAAGTCGTGCGAGGCCTGGACGGGGCCGTTCTCGGTGACGACCACGTCGGTCACCGCTTCGCCATCGAAAACGGCCTGATCCGAGCGATGGAAGTCTGCCCACTCCCGTCGTCGGGTCACGGCGAGTAGCGGGGCGGGGGCGGCAGAGGGCCGAACCGGCCACTGCGGACGACGGGGGCGGGGGCGTGAATGTTCCGTGCGGTTCGCTGGCTCCGGTGCCTTATAACCGGTAATCTGGGTTGTTCATCGGCCGGAGTTTCCAATGCGTATCGTGCGTCAGGTGGCCCAATTAGATGTGTGGCGTCATTGGCAGAGCGTGGAGCAACATAACTCCTCAGACTTCCGCTCCGACATCCGTAGCAGATTGCCAGGGAACCTTGCCTGGTTTCTATGTGAAGTAGAGCAGCAGGATGCTGACCGGCTGTTCATCATTTCGTCCGACGACTGGACTGACATCTCAGGCGGAATGTTTCGCGTGATCGACGTTGCCGCCCGATTGGATGTGCCCTCCGCCCAGGCAGATACCATCCGCCTCGGAGGCGACATCCGGTCGAAGATCGAATATCTTGACATGGGTGGCAAACTCGATACGCAGCTCATTTCTATCACGGATAGCCCCTCTTTGTTCGGACCGTTTACATTTATTGAGGGCAACCGCCGTTCCGTTACTTTCCTTCGGCGGGGCACTCTGATCGGCAGTTCGATCTTTCTAGCTTCATCCCCTGATGTCGTAGATTGTGTATGGGCGAGTCACACTTATCGCCAGTTTCTCCAGACGCGCCAAGTCCGGTAGCCAGACGCGGCGCTCCTGCCGGCCGGTGTTCCACCCGTATTTCCAGAGTTCCCCGTCGTCCCGGCGGGTGAGCCAAGCCGTTCGTGGGGGGTTGCTGCTTGTGAGTCCTTACGACGCGCTGTTGGGGGTCCAGTCGGGCGGGTTGCCGCGTCACCAGTACGTCTGGCTCGACCCGGGGTCGGTGTTGGCGAATCCCGACGGGCAGGCTCCGGTGCCGGCCGTTTGGTTCGGGCTTCAGGCGATCTACGGGCGGGCGTGGGGGTGCCATTGCCTGCTCGAATGCGGCGCGCTGTTCCGGAACTTGCCCCTGCACCAGTTGAGCCACCGGCCCGACTCCGCGGCCGATTGGTCGGCGGGCCAAGCCCAAGAATGGGACTGCTACGGCGAGCGGTTCGCCACGCTCATCTACCCGTACCTGGACGGCCTCGACTGCCGGGCGCGGGTCGGCCCCGACGACGACTGGCGGCCGGGCAGTTACCGGTTCAACGTCGTCCCGGTCGGCGACGCCTTCACGCACCGGCCCGAGCAGGCGAAGGAGTTCATCGTCGTCGCGCTCGACACCGGCCGGTTCACGGCCCAGCCGTCGAACCGCGTCTTGTTCACCGACAAGAGTTTCACCGCGGGCGACCTGCCCCCGGGCGGACTCCGCGTTCAAACTGAAACCTGGTACGCCGAGTGAGTGTCCGAGGTCGGTGGTGCCGGCCGCTGAAGTCGATGCCCCGTGCGAAGACCTCAGCGCCGAGGCGGGGCGACTCTGAAGGGGTTGGTGGCTGTCCGACCGCGAGAGGAGTTCCGGACGGATTGGGCGTCTGTCTTCGATGAGGCGCACCCGCGACCGGGGGCGACGAATGCGGTCGTCGAGCAGTTCGTCGCGGAGGTCGCCCGCCCGATGTCGGCCGCCGAAGTCCGAGAGGTTAACGCGGGTCAACGCAACCCGTTCCCGAAGGGCGACCGACTCCACTCGGCCTGGCGGCCGTTCGACATCGCCCCGATCGTGTTCGCCCAGTGCTCCGGCTGCCACCGGCCGGGGCAGGTGGCCCCGTTCCCGCTGCTGAGTTACGCCGACACGCGCGAGCACGCCAAGACCGCGCCGCGGGTGGTCAGGGACCGCGAGATGCCGCCGTGGCAGCCGGAGCCGGGGCACGGCGAGTTCCGCAGCGAGCGGCGGCTCACCGACGCCCAAATCGCGCTGTTCGGGCGCTGGGTGGACGCCGGCCTGCCCGAGGGGGACGCGGCCAAGACGCCGGCCGGACATCGTCGTGACCCTCGACAAGCGGTTCGACGTGCCGGCCGGCGGCCCGGACCTGTACCGCGACTTCGTCCGGCCCCTGGGCCTCGCGGAGGACCGGTGGGTGACGGCGGTCGAGTTCCGGGCCTCCGCCCCGGCCGTCGTCCACCACGTCCTGTACTTCGCGCACGACACCGGCCGGGGCCGGAAGCAGGCGGCGAAGGCGGCGGACGGCCGACCAGGGGGCGACCCGATCGACTGCAAGGCGTTGGGCGGGCCGGGCGGCCGGTGACCCGGCGTCTCGCCCAGTCGCAGGTTCTGCACTGCACTGACACCCGCCGCTCGCCGGGAGCTAGAGTGCGGCCGCGGGGATGCGGTTCAGGGCGTCGACGAAGATGACGACCGGCTTGTGGGTGCGGGCGACCTTGTTCGACAGGGTCGTGAACGTGGCGATGATGAGGAGGTC
Source organism: Fimbriiglobus sp. (assembly GCA_025362195.1). GTDB lineage: Bacteria > Planctomycetota > Planctomycetia > Gemmatales > Gemmataceae > Fimbriiglobus. The sequence continues at coordinate 8,374 of JANYHV010000458.1, forward strand.
GCCGGTCTGGATCAGGTGCGCGCCCGCCCCGTTGACCTGGATCGTGCCGGTGCCGCGCTCGCCGGACAAGGCGTAGGTCGTCAGGCGGGTGCCGTTGGTCACGTCCCAGACTTGAATCTGCTCGAACGGCAGGATGTCGGCCGCGTCGAGCAGGTCCTGATCGACGGTCAGGCTGCCCTCGTAGTGCAGGGCCGTCGCCGTCACCGTCGCCCGGTGGATCTTCGACTTCAACATGACGCGACGCATGGCAACACTCGGGGTGGAACGAACAGGCCCGGTCCATTTTACGGACCGGGCCGCCGTTCGTGTCGAGCCGAATCAGCTGGCGGCCTTGGTCCCGTCCGTCAGGAAGGCTTCGAGGAACCACAGGGACTTGTCGAGGTCGCGGGAAATGTCCGTGAGCAGGTCGGCCGTGTCCTTGTCGTCGTGCTCGTCGGCCGTGTCGATATTGTGCCGGAAGGCGTTGGCCGCGGTGGCGTACCGGTCGGCGACGGCCCGGGCTACGGCGACGCCGTCGAACGTGTCGGCCGGGAACTCGTCGAGCTTGGTGCTCCCCGCCGCCATGCGGACCGTGCCGTGGGCCACGCCGCCCAGGGCGGTGATGCGCTCGGCGAGCGTGTCGATGTGGTCCTCGAACACCTCGGCGAACTCGTCGAACGCCTTGTGCAGCGAGAAGAAGTGCGTGCCCTTGACGTTCCAGTGGGCGTGCTTCGTCTGGCTGTGCAGGTCGGTGAGGGTGGCGAGCATCTCGTTGAGCATCGCGTCGACGGCCGACCGGGTCTCGGCCGGAATGTCGTTGCGGGTCTTGAACGGGACGCCGGCGGTCGTCGTCTTGGCCATGAGGTCAATCCTTGGGGGGGGGTGAAGGGTGCGCCCGGGAGAGATTCCCCGAGACGCGCACCGATCTTGCAGCGAATCGGATGCCGGACGGCGACTCGCCACCCGGTCGGGTTTCGGCTATCACTACCGCCACGATTCATTCCCCCGACGCCGAGGCGACGCATGAGCATTCTGGTCAACAAGAATACCAAAGTCCTGTGCCAGGGGATCACCGGGGCGGCGGGCAGCTTTCACACCGACCAGTGCCTCGCCTACGGCAGTCAGTTCGTCGGCGGGGTGACGCCCAAGAAGGGCGGCCAGACCTGGACCGGCAAGGACTCGGGCAAGTCCCTGCCCATTTTCAACACCGTCCACGAGGCCGTGAAGGCGACCGGGGCCGACGCGACGATGATCTTCGTCCCCGCCGCCGGGGCCGCCGACGCGATCATGGAGGCCGCCGACGCCGGCATCAAGGTCATCGTCGCCATCACCGAGGGCATCCCGGTCCTCGACATGGCGCGGGCCAAGCGGTACGTCCAGTCGAAGCCCGGCGTCCGGCTGATCGGGCCGAACTGCCCCGGCGTCATCACCCCCGGCGAGTGCAAGATCGGCATCATGCCGGGCTACATTCACAAGCCGACCCCGGCCGGCGGCAAGGGCATCGGCATCATCAGCCGGTCCGGCACGCTGACCTACGAGGCCGTGTTCCAACTGTCGAACCTGGGGTTCACGCAATCGACGTGCGTCGGCATCGGCGGCGACCCGATCATCGGCACGTCGCAAATCGACCTGCTCGAACTCTTCGAGGCCGACGACGGCACCGAGGCGATCCTGATGATCGGCGAGATCGGCGGCACCGCGGAGGAGTTGGCGGCGGCGTACATCTTGAAGCACGTCAAGAAGCCGGTCGCCGCGTTCATCGCCGGCCAGACCGCGCCCCCCGGCCGCCGCATGGGCCACGCGGGTGCCATCATCTCCGGCGGCAGCGGCAGCGCCGAGGACAAGATCGCGGCCCTGAAGGCGGCGAACATCGAAGTCGCCCCGACCCCGGCCGACCTGGGGACGGCCGTGCAGAAGGCGATTGCGGGCAAGAAGTAGGGGGCGTATAATTCGCACACCCCTCAGGAGAACGTGCCATGTCGCCCGACACCCCCGACGAGTTCCCGGAGCTGTCCCCCGAGCACAAGGCTAGGGTTTATGCCTACTACCGCAAGCAATTCACCGTCGAGAAGCTGATCGAGTACATCGAGGACGATGTCGAGAAGTTCCCCTTCGAGCAAGTATTGCAGGAAGCCGAGGCGATCATGGGGGCCAACTCGCTGGACCGCGACGGTCCGAACTAATGGCCACTTCCTACCGCGTCACGGCGACTGGCTTGCCCGAGCGCAGTTACGCGCGCTGGCGAGTTCGTCCCTGTATGACGGGCGGCAGTTGGGACTGACGCGTGCGATGCGTCAGATCGGCCAACTCCTCGCCCACGCCCCGCGAAGCGTAGGAGGCCCGCTCTACCTACTCAAAGCGGCGAAACTCCGAGTCCGGAGCATGACGCACTCCTCGCTGTACGTCGAGTCCGGCGTCCACGAGTCCGAGCCGCTCGTCATCATCCGCTTCGTCACGTCGTTCCGCGGCACGGTCGAGTAGAACTCGTTTTGGCGAGCCAAGAGCGTGAGCGACTGGAGGGGTTTCGACCTCC
>JANYHV010000467.1 GCA_025362195.1 Fimbriiglobus sp.
GCGAAGGTGACGTGCCGGCGGCCGTCGTGGACGGCGACCTGAGCCGGCGACGTGGCCGCCCGGCGGGCGAGGTGCGCGGCGACGTTCACGGGCGGGATCACGTTACGTCCGCTTCAGGAAGTCTTCGAGCTTCGCCAGCACCTCGTCGGGGGCGTCGTCGAGCAGGTAGTGCCCGGAGTCGGCCCAGGTGTGCGTCTCGGCGTGCGGGAACTTCGCCTGGAAGTCGGCGAGAAAGTGCTCGTCGAAGACGAAGTCGCGCAGGCCCCACAGCAACAACGTCGGCGTGGCCGAGAACTTCGCCATCGCTGCCGCCGTGTGCGCGACGATGTCGTAACCGGGGTCGCGCGGTGAGAGCGGAATCGTCTGCACGAACTTCAAGACGCTGAGCCGGTGCGCCGGGGTGTCGTGCGGGTCGAGGTACAATGCCCGTACCTCGGGCGACAGCGGCTTGCGGGTGACGCACCACTTCGCCGCCAGCCGGCAGAAGGCGTTGCGGTTCAGGATCAGCCACGCCCCCAGCGCGGTGTTGCGGCCCAGCCACAGCGAGTACGGAAACGGCTTCGACGCGGGCAGCGGGCCGCAGCCGGTGTTCGTGGCGACGATCCGCTTGATGCGGCCGGGGTGCCGCGCGGCGTAACTCAGCCCGATCATGCCGCCCCAGTCTTGCACCAGCAGCGTGATATTGTCCGTCACGCCGGCATGGTCGAGCAGCCGTTCCAGGTCATCGACGCGGCTCTTCAGGCTGAAATCGTACCCGGCGTGGGTCGGCTTGTCGGAGCGGCCGCAGCCGACGTGGTCGGGGGCGACGCAGCGGTAGCGGTCGCGCAAAGCCAGCACGACGTTGCGGAAGTAGGCGCTCCAGGTCGGGTTGCCGTGGACCATGACGACCGGGTCGCCGCTGCCCTCGTCGAGGTACGACTGGGCGTTGCCGTGGGGCTGGCGGAATCTCTTCGGCGTGAAGGGGTAGAGCGCCGTCGTGGTCGGCGCGGCGGTCGCGATCACCACTCGACGCCGAGCATGAGGCAGTTCAGGCCGCTGCCGATGCCGAGGAGTCCGACGCGGTCGCCGGGGCTGAAGAACCCGCGCTCCTCGGCAATCGCCGCGGTCATCGGCAGGGAGACGGTGCCGATGTTGCCCAGGTGGGCGAAGGTGTTGTAGTCCTTCGACGGGTCGATGCCGAAGCCTTTGAGGATGGCGTCACGGTGCTTGCTGCCGACCTGGTGGCAGATGACCTTGTCGATGGCTTCCTTGGCCCAGCCGAGTTTGGCCAGGAACGCCGCCCAGGTCTTGGTGCCGAGATCGACGCCGAACTTCAGCACTTCGCCGGCCTGCGTCTCCATGAACGGCACCATGACGTGCCGCATGCCGTACTCGACGCCCGACTTGACGAGCGTCCCGGCCTGCGTGCCCAGCACCTGCTCGAACATCAGCGGCATCTTCTGGTCGATCAGGTTGCCGACGCCGGTGGGCAGAATCGACCGCACGCCCCAGCGGCACAGGTCGTGGTGCTCCGGGGCATTTTTGGCCGCCCCGCCGACGAGTTTTCGCCGGCCGTCCGGCGAGTAGTCTTCGCTGGTGACGAGGATCGCCACGGCCCCGGACCCGCCGGTGAAGGTGGCCAGCGCGGACCGGTACACGTCGTGGGACTTCGACGTGTTGACGTTGTCGATGGCGGCTTCGTTAATCTCGCGGGCCGACTCGCACGACACGACCAGGCCGGCGCGGGCCTGGCCGAGTTCGATGCGGTTGGCGACCTCGATGACGCCGTTCAAGACGCCGAGGCAGGCGTTGCTGAGGTCGTACATGGTGGCGTCGCGGGAGATGGCGAGGTTGGCGGCGACGGCGCACGCGGTGGCCGGTTCGTACTGCTCCCGGCAGACGCCGGCGTAGATCAGCACGTCCACGTCGGCCGGGTCGAAGTTGGCCTGGGCGAGGGCCTTGCGGCCGGCGGCGGTGGCCCCGGCGGACAGGCGGTAGCCCGGCTCCCACCAGCGGCGCTCGGTGATGCCGGTCAGGGCTTCGAGGATGCCCGCGCGCATCTTCTGCGACTCGTACATCGGCTTGAGCCGCTGTTCGAGGTCCCGGGTGCTGACCACCACGGGCGGCAACTCGTACCCGATCGCGGACAGGTAGACGCGGTTGTAGTTCATAGTCAAGCGGACCGTGACCGAAGAGGACCGAGGCGTACAGCCACTATAGGGCGCACTTCGAGAAGGACACCGGGCCGGAGAATCTCGCCGGGGTTTGCGCGGCCGGGGTGCCGCGGCGTGAGTCGGCGGGCGTGGGGCGAAAGGGAACTTGCCGCGTCCGGTATACTTCGTTGCCGCAAGTTGGGACGCACCCCTGGCTCGGCGGGCCGGCGGGCTGGTATACTGGCTCTGTCCCGGGCGCTACTCACCCTTCAAGGATTTCGTCATGGCCGGCAAGAACGTGTTGGAACTCACGGTCGATAACTTCTCGGCGACCGTCCAGGGCAGCCCGGTCGTGGTCGCGGACTTCTGGGCCCCGTGGTGCGGCCCGTGCCGGCAACTCACGCCGGTCATCGAGCGGATCGCCGACCAGTTCGCCGGGCAGGTGGCCGTCGGCAAGATCAACGTCGACGAAAACCCCGACCTGGCGGTCAAGTACGACGTCTCGACGATCCCGCGGATCATGATCTTCAAGGGCAGCGAGCAGCCGGTGTTCCTGCACGTCGGCACCCTGTCCGACGCCGACCTGGCCCGCGAAATCCAAAAGCACCTGGCGTAAGCCGGCAGGATCGACCGACTAGGGCCGCCGACAGTGGTGTCGGCGGCCCTGTTCTGTCGTGGACGGCTGCTTGCGGGGAACTCCGGGCGCTTCCGGGGAACTCCGGGCGCTTGCGGGGAACTCCGGGCGCTGACGCTTCCGGCTCGCCGGGGGTTATGGCCCCGCGTCTTTGAGCGGGACGGCGGCGCGGGCGGCGTCGGCGAGGGGCTTGGGGTAGACGCCCAGGGCGAGCGTGGCCGCGGCGCAGATCAGGGCGACGGCCAGGGCCGCTTTGCCCCGGCTCGTTTCGGCGACCTTGAGCGGCGAGCGCAGGGACATGACGCCGATCAGCCGCAGGTAGTAGACCGCGCCGACGGCCGAGTTGACGGCGGCGATCACCGCCAGGACGCGCGACATCGCCCGCAGCGACCCGGTCGTCGGCGCGTCGAACGCCCCGACGAACAGGAGCAGTTTGCCGGCGAACCCGGCGGTCAGCGGCAGGCCGAGCAGGCTGAACAGGCAGACGGCCAAGGCCCCGGCGGCGACCGGGTGGGTCTTGGCCAGGCCGGCCAGGTCGTCCACGGTTTCGACCGGGTGGTCGCCGCCGGCCAGGTGGACCAGCACGGCGAACGCGCCGACCGTCATCAGCCCGTAGGCGACCAGGTAGAACAGCACCGAGTCGAGGCCGATCTGGCT
>JANYHV010000486.1 GCA_025362195.1 Fimbriiglobus sp.
CGGTCAGGGTGGGCAGGCGGGCAAGTCGGCCGGCGAGCGAGGGCGTGGCCATCGGTAGGGTCTCCGGAGGAAGCGTTAAGCGTCGGGGACAGTAACGCTCTTGTGCGCGGAGACAGCAAGCTCGTTCGTGCAGGAATCTGAGAGTATCGGACTGTTGACGAGGAGCCGGGCGAGTCCGGCGGCCAAGACGGCGGCGACGGCGCGGAGTTGGTCGTCGGGTCGCGGCGGCGGTACGAGCGTGGGGCGTGCGGGGGCGGGGGGTCGGCGCGGGGGCATCGGGTCGCTCCGGGCGGGGCGGGCCGACCTCCGCGGCGCGGTCAGTCGAAGGGGGTTAGACCGGCGGCTTAACGGGCCGGCATATAGTGACTTGCCCGGCGGGCCAGGAAATGACGCGGGGAAACGCGGAATGTTGGAAGCCGAACGGCCGCGCGGGTACGCCCCTCGGTGATCGCACGACGGCGAGAGAGGCCGACGGCAAGGCGGCGGTGGGCTTTTCCCGCGGCCGACCCTGGCTCCCGCGAAGGCACGAGTGTAGCATCTCCGCATGAGCGACCACCCCGTAGCGAAGTACCTCGCGGCCTGCCACCAGACCCGCGCGACCGGCCTGGCGACCGATGAGACGGCCTTCTACCCGGCCCTGCAAGCGCTGCTGGCGTCGGCCGGCGGGGGGCTGAAGCCGCGCGTCTTCCCGGTCCTGGGGATGCGCAACCAGGGGTCCGGCATGCCCGACGGCGGGCTGTTCACCCCGGACCAGTGCCTGCACGGGGACGCGGTCGCCGTCAAGCCGTCGCAGATGGCCGGGCCGAGCCGCGGCGTCGTCGAGTGCAAGCGGCCCTGCGACGAGGTGGCCGCCGTCGCCGAGACCGAGCAGGTGTCGCGCTACTGGCAGCGCTACAGCCAGGTCCTCGTCACCAACTACCGCGACTTCCGGCTCATCGGGGCCGACCCGCACGGCGTCAAGGTCACGCACGAGACCTTCCGCCTCGCGCCGACCGAGGCCGCCTTCTGGGCGCTGGCCGCCGACCCCGTCGCGGCTGCCCGAGTCCACGGCGACCGGCTGATGGACTTCCTGAAGCGCTGCCTGCGCCAGCCGGTGCCGCTGACCGACCCGAAGGACGTGGCCTGGTTCCTGGCCAGCTACGCCCGCGACGCCCGCGGCCGGCTCGACCAGGCGGCCAACCTCGATAAGCTCGACACCCTCAAGGCCGCCCTCCAGGACGCGCTGGGCCTGCGCGTGCTGGACGCCGCCGGGGAGCAGTTCTTCCGCTCCACGCTCGTGCAGACGCTATTCTACGGCCTCTTCTCCGCGTGGGTGCAGTGGCACCGCCACGGGGCCGCCGAGGTGTTCGACTGGGAGAAGGCCGACAAGTACCTGATCGTCCCCGTGCTCCGCAAGCTCTTCCGGGAATTGAGCGGCTTCCAGGACATGGACGACCTGAACCTGGCCGAGCCGATGGGCTGGGCGGCCGACGCGCTCGACCGCGTGGACCGGGCGCGGTTCTTCGAGAAGTTCCAGGACGGCGGCGCGGTCCAGTACTTTTACGAGCCTTTCCTGGAGGCCTTCGACCCCGCGGTGCGCAAGGCGATGGGCGTCTGGTACACCCCGCCCGAGGTGGTGCGCTACATGGTCGGCCGGGTGGACTCGGTGTTGCGCGAGTCGTTCGGCCGGCCGGACGGGCTGGCCGACCCCGGCGTCTACGTGCTCGACCCCTGCTGCGGCACCGGCGCGTTCCTCGTCGAGGTGCTCGAAACGATCTCCCGCACCCTGGCCGCCAAGGGCGAGGGGTCGCTGGTCGCCGGGGAGTTGAAGGCCGCCGCGACCCAGCGGGTCTTCGGCTTCGAGGTTCTGCCGGCCCCGTTCGTCGTCGCCCACCTGCAACTCGGGCTGTTCCTCCAGGCCCACGGGGCACCGCTCAACGACAGGAAGAAGGAGCGGGCGGCCGTCTACCTGACGAACGCCCTGACCGGCTGGGACGCCCTGGGCAAGAAGCCCGGCACGCTCGCCTTCCCGGAGTTCGCCGAGGAGCGCGACCAGGCCGACCGCGTCAAGCGGCAGGTGCCGCTGCTCGTGATCCTGGGCAACCCGCCGTACAACGGCTTCGCGGGGCTGCCGGTCGAGGAGGACGCCGGGCTGGTGGAGCCGTACCGCACCACCGTCACCGCCCCGCCGCCGGAGGGCCAGGGCCTCAACGACCTGTACGTCCGCTTCCTGCGCGTCGCCGAGCGGGCGGTGAGCGGCGCGGCCGGCGGCGGGGGTCTAGTCTGCTACGTGAGCAACTACTCGTGGCTCGACGGCCGCAGCCACACCGGCCTGCGCGAGCGGCTGCTGGGCGAGTTCGACGAGGTCTGGGTCGATTCGCTCAACGGCGACAGCCGCAGAACGGGCAAGCGGACGCCGGACGGCCGGAGCGACCCCAGCGTGTTCAGCACGCCGACGAACCGCGAGGGCATCAGGCAGGGGACGGCCGTGGTCCTGCTCGCCCGCAGGCCGGGGCACGCCGCGGGCATCGCGGCCGTCCGGTACAAGGACTTCTGGGGCGAGGCCAAGCGGGCCGACCTCGAAGCCCACGGCCGCGCCTTCGACCCCGCTACTTACCAGTCGGTGACGCCGATCGCCGCACTCGGCCTGGCCTTCCGCCCGATGACCTCCGGCGACGGCTACGACGACTGGCCGCGGCTGCCGGAGCTGTTCCCGGCGAACTTCACCGGCGTGAAGACTAGCCGCGACGAGGGGCTGGTCAGCATCGACCGCGCGCCCCTGGAGGTCCGGATGCGGGCGTACTTCGACCCGGCCGTCAGCCACGCGGCGATGGGCCAGATCGCCCCGAAGTTGATGGCCGACGCGGCGCGTTTCCTGCCGGTGCCGATCCGCGAAAGCCTCCAGCGTCGCGGACTCCTGCCGGACAACTTCGTGCGCTTCTTGTACCGCCCCTTCGATACACGTTGGCTGTACTGGGAGCCGACGACCAAGCTGCTCGACGAGAAGCGGCCGGACTACTTTCCGCACGTCTTCGACGGCAACGTCTACCTGGCCGCGTGCAGGCAGAACCGCAAAGACTTCGACGCACCGATCGTCTGCCGGCCGATGGCGTCGATCCACATCATCGAGCGGACGGCGAACCTGTTCCCCCTCTTGCTGAAGCCACCGCCGGCGGCCGCGCTCGACTTCGCGGAGGCGGTCGCCGACCCACGCCAGGTCGGCGAGTTCGTGGCGAACCTGTCGGACCTCGCGCTCAGCTACCTGATCCGGCTCGGGCTGGGGGCGGCCGACGCGGGGCTGCTGTTCCACCACGCCGTCGCGGTGCTGCACGCCCCGCGCTACGCCGCCGACCACGCCGACGCCCTGCGCCAGGACTGGCCGCGCGTGCCGCTGCCGGCGACGCGCGACGCCCTCGAAGCGTCGGCCGCACTCGGTAAGCGCGTGGCGACGCTGCTCGACCCGGACGCGCCGGCCGACGGGGTCACGTCCGGCGTCGTCGGGGAGTGCTTCAAGTGCGTCGCCGAGCCGGTGAAGCTCGATGGCAGCAGCCTGGACGCGGCCGACCTCGACGTGACGGCGCGGTGGGGCAGCGCCGGGCAGGGCGGGGCGACGATGCCCGGCCCCGGCAAGTCGACGGCGCGGGCCTTCACCGCCGCCGAGGCCGCCGCCCTCGGCCCAGCCGCGGTCGAACGCCTCGGGCCGAACACGCTCGACGTCTACCTGAACGGCGCGACCTTCTGGCGGAACGTGCCGCGGGCGGTCTGGGAGTACAAGCTAGGCGGCTACCAGGTGCTCAAGAAGTGGCTGAGCTACCGCGAGAAGACGCTGCTCGGCCGGGGGCTCACGGTGGACGAGGTGCGGCACGTCCGCGGCACCGCCCGGCGCATCGCGGCGCTCCTGCTCCTCGGCGGCGACCTCGACCACAACTACGCGGGGACTGCGACGACCGCGACGATGGTCGCCGAGTCGGGCGACCCCGACTGACGGCCGGAACCTCCTCACATCCGATCACCCGACCGTTGATTGCTCGAGTCGTCACGCCCACACGAGACCTGACAACAGTGATTACTCCTCAAAGCGAAGCAGTGAACTCGAGTGTCGTGACGACCCAAGCCGAGGCGCGAGCCGAACTCGTCGCGGGCCGCGAGAGGCCCGACTGGCGCGAGGGCCGCCACTCGCTCCCGTTCCACGAACTCTCGGACCACGAGTTCGAGATCTTCTGCTTCCTTCTCGTCATGAGCGAGTGCCCACAGGACGACGTTCGCCTCTACGGCAGCTCCGGCGACGCCGGCCGGGACATCGTCCACCGCGCGACGACGCCGGGCGGGGTGGTGGTCCGGTTGATCCAGTGCAAGCGCTACGACAGGAACGTGGCCGTCGGGGTCGTCCGCGCGGACATGGCCAAGGTCTGGGCGAACGTCTTCAACAGAAGTATCCCCGACCGTCCCGACGAACTCGTCTTCTACGTCGCCCCGGACCTGACGAACGACGCTAAAGACCTCCTCGAGAATCAGACCGCATGGCGAGCGGCCGCACCGGCGGCCCTCCGGGGCCACCTCAGGGCCACGCTCCCCGAGGACCTGCTCCGGCACGCTCAGGAGTGGTGGCCGACGCCGTCGTCTCAGGGGGGGTTGGCGCTCACCGAGCGTGCCCGGCGGCACCCGGACCTCGTCGAGGAGTTCTTCGCCTTGCGAAAGGTGATTGACGGCTCAATTGACGACGTGTCGAACGCGGTCCGCGACATCGTCCGCCCGCTTTTCGACCTCGTCCGGGAAACCTCAGATCGACCCGCGTCGGCCCCACCGCCGCTGCCCGTTCCACTCGACGACCTCAGAGCAGCTTTCGCCCGCGCGTCAATCGGGCTGCTACGCTGGCCGACGACGGTGTCCGACGACCGGTGGCTGGAGCGGCCCGAGTTGCAAGGGCTGCTCGACCGGGTCACCTCCGAGGCCGAGTCCGCGACCGTCCTCCTCGGCCCGCCCGGCTCGGGCAAGTCCGCCCTGCTGGCCCGGCTCGGCAACATCTTGGTCGGACAAGGGGTCGCCGTGCTGGCGGTCAAGGCCGACCAGTTGCGCGGCGGGACCGACACGGCGGCGAGGCTGGCCGAGTGGCTGCGACTGCCCGCCCTGGCCGACCTCGCCGTCGCCGCCCTCGCCCGGTGCGAGCGTGTGGTCGTGCTGATCGACCAGCTCGACGCGCTGGCCGACCTCGCCGACCTGAAGTCCGAACGCCTGGACGTCCTGCTCGAACTCGTCCGCGGTGTCGGGGGCCTCGCCGGCGTCCACGTCGTCTGCTCGTGCCGGGCGTTCGAGTACCAGCACGACGGCCGACTGAAGCGCCTCGACGCCGAGGCCGTGACACTGCGACCGCCGGCCTGGGAAGACGTGTCCGCGGTCCTGGCCGCCCGCGGCGTCGCGGCGGACGGGTGGCCCGACGCTGCGAAAGACTTGCTGGTGGTCCCGCAGCATTTGGCCGTGTTCCTGAAGCGCCTGGCGGGCACCGGCGAGCACCAGATCTACACGACCTACCAGCAACTCTTCGGCGAACTCTGGCGGGCGGAGGTGGCGTCGGACCCCGTACGGCTCGAGGTCGCCCACGAACTCGCCCGGCGTCTCGCGGAGGCGGAAGAGCTTTGGCACGACTACGGGCGCTTCGAGGCCCGCCGAGCCGCCGTCGAGGCCCTCGTCGCCGCCGACGTGCTGTGCCTCGACCCGCGCGGCTTCCGGCTGGGCTTCCGGCACCAACTGCTCTACGAGTTCGCGCGGGCCAAGGCGTTCGCCGAGGGCCGCGAGTCCCTAGCCGCGCACGTCGTCGCCCGGCAGGACGCCCTGCTCGTGCGGCCGACGTTGTGGATGACGCTGAACTACCTCCGGAACGCCAGCGGGGCGACTTACCGGCGGGAGTTCGGCGCGCTCTGGGAGACTGCCGGCCTCCGCCGCCACGTCAAGCACCTGCTCATCGACTTCCTATGCCAGGCAGAACACCCCGCACCCTCGGACTGGGAAGAGGCGTGGCTCGTCGAGGCCTTACGCGACCCGCCGTGGCGTCGCAAGGTGTTGAGCTCCCTGTCCGGCAAGCGCGTCTGGTTCCGGCGGCTCGCCGAGTCGCACCTGGCGGCCGAGATGTTGAAGACGGCTGAGGAGTCGTTCGACGTGCTCTGGGTCCTCGTGTCCGCGTTCGAATTCGACCGGGATCAGAGCCTACGGCTCATCCGACAGTACTGGCTCCCGGACGACGCCAAACTCCTCGGAGTTTGGCGGGCGCTCAATCACCTCGCCGTCTGGGATGCGGCGGCGGCGGAGCAGGCCGTCGAAGTCCTCCGCCGTGTTACGATCGGCCAGGTCGCACTGTGGCACTTGGCCCAGACGGTGGCGAAGGATGAGCCACGTCAGGCGGTCCGGCTCGTCGCCGCCTGGCTGACGGCGGAGCGCCAGCGCATCTCGTGTCCGGACGGGGGGGCCGATGACGAGCAGCGGGAGAAGCGACTTCGCAAGCTGCTCGAAGGTAGCGGCGACTGGTACGACGTGGGCAGGCTGGCCGAGCGAGTCCCGGTCGAGTTCGTCAAGGGGCTCTGGTCGTCCGTCGCCGGGATCGTCTCGGACTTGGCCGCGCCGCCCCCCTCGAACAGAGTCCAGTACTCCGACAACGGGCTCTGGTTCGCGTGCCTCGATCGCCGCGAAGACCGTGCGTGCGGTCTGCGGGACGAGTTCTTCCTGGCCCTCGACGGCGCGGTGCGGGCGTACGCCAACGTCCAACCGGACGACTTCGCCACGTTCGCGCAGGCCTCCGGGAACCCCGACTCGTCGCTCCTCCTGCGGCTGATCTGCCGCGGCGTCCGCGAGGTCGCGCCCACGCAACCCGACGCTCGCCTTCGAGTTCCTCACCGCCGACCCGCGCCGCTTCTGGTTGGGCGGCTCGCACGACGAACTCGGCGACTCCGTCGAGTTAATTGCGTCCGCCGGCCCGCACCTGTCGGCCGAGCAGTGTCGGCAACTCGCCGAGGCGATCCGCGCCTGGGGGGTCTACCGGCGGCGGAACGGCGAGTCGGGCGACGCTAACGACGAGTACTCGCGGGGCAGGCGTCACCGGCTGCTCGCGGCGTTGCCGGCCGATCGACTCCCCGCCGATGTACGACGTCAACTCGAAACCGACCGCTCGGAGTTGTCCGAGTACGCCCGCACTCCCCGCCCCCGCCAGAGCAGTGGCATGGAGTGGGTGCGGAGCCCCGTGTCCCACGCCGAGATGGCCGGGCAATCGGACGACGAGATCCTGGCGCTGTTCGACAGGTTCCCCGACGCGACCGAGAGCCACGACCCCAAAGACTGGATGGGCGGCGGGAGCGTGCAAGCGTCCCGAGAATTCAAGGAATTTGCGAAACTGCACGCCGGTCGAGCGGCGGCGATCATCCCGCGGTTCCGGTCCGCAGACCAACAGCGTCCCGCCGGCCACGGGGTGGAGGGCCTCGTCGAGACCGGGCGGCCGTGCGCGGAGATGATCGAACTCGTGCTACGGCTCGACGAGCGAGGCTTCACGGGCCAGGAGTTCCGGGCGACGGTCGCGGCGGCGCTGCGCGAACTCGCTCGACCCGCAGGACTCCCGGACGCGGCCTGCGAACTCTTGGAACGATGGCGGCGGTCCGAATGGACTGAGCACGAACCGGCGTTCGTCCCGGAGCGCGAGGAGCGTGAACCTCCGCGCCACCCGGCGAGCGTCGTCTGGTACCGCGGCGGATCTGTGTCCGTTCCCCACGGGCGATTTAACGTTCTGGACGCCTTGACGGCGGGCTACCTTTCCCGCAAGCCCCACGCCGCCGACCGGTGGCTGATGATGCTGCAAGACCACGTCGAACGGGAAGAGACGGAGGTCAACTGGCAGGTGCTGTGTGTCTACTTATCGAACGTTCGGTGTTGCTCGGACCTGGCCGCGGCCGGGATGTTTTTGCGGCGGCTCTTCGAGCGCTTTCCGGGCGTGCTGAGGTGCGAACTCGGGGCGCGACTGCTCGCCCAGGTCGCCGACCTCCTGCCCGACGAGGCCCGCCGAGCGGCCTACGCGACGGCAAGAGGTCGGGGCGACGAACGCGGCCCCCAGGCGTTCGGCGAACTCGTCGCCCTCCGTCACCTGCTCCACCCGGAAGACACGTGGGCGGGGGAGCAAGTCGAATCGGCCTTCGCGGTGGCGGACACGCCCGACCGGCAGTGGGTGCAGGTCGGCGTCGCGTTCGCGGCCGTCAACCAGTGGCTCGCACCGGGGTGCCGGGTCCGGGCGACCGAGTTGATCCGGCGACTCATCCCGGTTCCGAGCACGCGGGTCGGTTACGCGGTGATGTTCGCCTTCCGGACGCGCGGCGAACTCCCGATGGACGACTCGACGCTGGCCGTCTTCCGGCAGGTGCGGGACCACCCAGCATTCCTCGCCCGGTCCGAAGCGGACGATGCGATCTTCGAGCACCTGCTCGACGCCCTCGTCGTGGACACCGAACTCGTGTGCCGCGTCGGCGAGCAGGCCGTCCAACTCCTCGGGGCCGACCTGCAGTCGTTCCAGCACCGGATCTCCATGGCCAGTCCGGCGTTAATCGACGTTGCGCTGCGGCTCCAACGCAGAGGGGGAGACTACCGCCCGCGCGGCATGACGCTGTTCGAGGAGCTGCTGGACTTGGGCGTCTCCGAGGCCGTGAGCCTCGCCGCGTCGAACGACCTCCGGATCACGCCCGGCGGCCACCGCGCCCCGCGGCGAACACGTGCGGCCCGTACGGGCGGCGAGACCGAGACCGGCGACTGAGCACTGGGAGAGAAACGCAAGGTGAGCCCCTCCGTCAAATAGGGCGGCGGCCGTTGTTCCGGCCGCCGCCCTATCCTGTTAATCCCCCGGCACCGTCCCTCGGCGAGACTCTGAGA
>JANYHV010000012.1 GCA_025362195.1 Fimbriiglobus sp.
CTACGCCGCGGCGCGCACGAACGCCGGGCGGTTGTTGGCTCTGTCGGCCGTAGCGCGGGAAGTCCGGGCGGGCCGGGCGGCTCAGAGTCGGCGCACCCGTATCAGTGCCGACCGCGTATTGCGCGAACTCGCCGCCATCGCGTTCAGCGACATCGGCGACCTCTTCGACTCCGATGGCCGACCGATTCCAGTCCACCAGTTAGACCCGGCGACGCGGCGTGCCATCGCGGCCGTCAGCACCGCCAGTGTGAACGACCCGACCGGCGTCCTCAGTGAGAAATTCCACGTCCGTTTCTGGGACAAGCTCCGGGCGCTCGAATTACTCGCCCGGCACCTGGGGCTTGACCGCCCGCTCACGCCGCCCGCCGCGCTCCTGGAAGCGCTCCCCGCCCGACTCCGCGCGGATGTCGCGGCCGCCCTGTCCGCCGCCCTCCCCGCCGAGTCCGCCTCTCGGACTTCGTGACGATCCTCGCACGGCGGGGCGACTTGCCGGCCGGCCGTCGTAAGATGCGCCTCATTCCGCGCCCCGGAGCTTGCGAATGAGTGCGACCCCGCCCGTCAAACACGCCGACGCGACGATCAAGGCGTACCACGCCACGCTCAAGAATTTCGCCGAGCACGGGGCCGCGCACGAGGGGGCCACCGAGACGGCGTTCTCGCACCTGCTGGCCGTCACCGCCAAGCCGCACGGGTGGACGCTCATCCCCCAGAAGACGATGAAGGCCGGCGGCAAGACGATCCGCCCCGACGGCACGCTCCAAGACGGCAACTACCTGCCGCGCGGCTACTGGGAAGCCAAGGACACGCACGACGACCTCGACGACGAAATCCGCAAGAAGCGCGTGAAGGGCTACCCGCTCATCAACTCCATCTTCGAGGACACGACGAAGGCGGTGTTGTTCCAGAACGGCGCGGAGCACGCCCGCTACGACTTGACGGACGCGCACGCCGTGGCCGACCTGTTGAACCAGTTCTACACGTTCGCCGAGCCGGACATCGAGGGCTTCGAGAACGCCGTGCGCGAGTTCCGCGAGCGCGTCCCCGAACTCGCCGAGGGGTTGAAAGTCCGCATCGCCGAGGGGCACCAGACCAACCCCAAGTTCGAGGCCGCGTTCGGCACCTTCTTCGCCCTCTGCCAGAGTGCCCTGAACCCGAATATCCGCCGCGAAGCCGTCGATGAGATGCTGGTGCAGCACCTGCTCACGGAGCGGCTGTTCCGCAAGATTTTCGACGAGAGCGAGTTCACCAAGCGCAACGTCATCGCGGCCGAAGTCGAGACGGTCATTGCCGCATTGGTGAGCAAGAGCTTCAGCCGGGCCGAGTTCCTCAAGTCGCTCGACAAGTTTTACAAGGCCATCGAGACCGCCGCCGAGACCATCGACGACTTCGCCGACAAGCAGCACTTCCTCAACACCGTCTACGAGCGGTTCTTCCAGGGGTACTCGGTCAAGACGGCCGACACGCACGGCATCGTCTACACCCCGCAACCCATCGTCGATTTCATGTGCGCGAGCGTCGTCGAAGTGCTCAAGACCGAGTTCGGCCTGACGCTCGGCTCGAAGGAGGTGAAAATCCTCGACCCCTGCACCGGCACCGGCAACTTTGTGGTCAACCTGATGCGGCGGGTGCCGAAGAAGGACTTGCCGGAGGTGTACAAGAACCAACTCTTCGCCAACGAGGTGATGCTGCTGCCGTACTACATCGCCGCGCTGAACATCGAACACGCCTACGGCGAGATCACCGGCGGTTACGAACCGTTCGAGGGGCTGTGCTTCGCCGATACGCTCGACTTGACCGCGGAGCGTCAGCCGTCGCTTTTCGCCGAGCGGAACACCGAGCGCGTCGAGCGGCAGAAGTTCGCGCCGGTCACCGTCGTCATCGGCAACCCGCCGTACAACGTCGGGCAAGCCAACGAGAACGACAACAACAAGAACCGCGAGTACGCCGAGATCGACGCCCGCATCCGGCAGACCTACGTTAAAGACTCGCAGGCGACGCTCAACACCAAGCTCTACGACGCCTACGTCCGCTTCTTCCGCTGGGCAGTGGACCGACTCGGCAAGCGGGACGGCATCGTCTGCTACGTCAGCAACAACAGCTTACTCGATATGCGGTCCTTCGACGGAATGCGGAAGCACCTGTTCCAGGACTTCACGGATGTCTATCACCTCGACTTACACGGCAATGTTCGCCACGACCCTACCCTTTCGGGATCCGCCTACAACGTCTTCGGCATCATGGTCGGCGTCGGGATCACCGTGGCCGTCCGATCCGCCAAGCGGAAGAGTTCGACTCTACGCATTCACCGCGTGGCAAAGTCGCTCCGCCGCAGTGAGAAGCTGGAGTGGATTGCGAACGCCGTGTCAATCAGTGGCGTTCCGTGGGACGAAGTCCAGCCGGACGCGGCGCACAACTGGCTCGTCGCGGAACACACGGACGCCTTCGACGCCTACTTGCCGTTGGCGACGAAGAAGGCCAGAGCCGAGAGCAAGGCGAACCCCAAAACACTGTTCCTCACGTACTCGCTAGGCGTGAACACGGCACGGGATGCCGTGGTTTACGACTTCGACCCGAAGGCGCTGGCCCGCCGTGTTGAACAATTCTGTGAGGATTACAACGCGGAAGTGGACCGCTACCACCGCAAGGGCGAAGGCGCTGAACTCGGAGCGTTCCTGAAGACCGACCGCGTTAAGTGGAGCGAGACGCTTAAGAAAGTCCTCGAAGCGAAAAGGTATCTGGAGTTCGACGAGACACGCATTCGCGCCGCACTCTACCGGCCGTTCACGTCCATGTACTTATGCTACGCCGACACGATCCTAGACAGACCAGGGCGATTCTCGACATACTTGCCCGAAACTACTACAGACAACCGCATTCTCGTTGTGAGCGATACCGGCTGGCGAGCGAACAGCATGAGCGTGCTGCTTAGCCGTAATCCACCCGACCTACACCTTTGTGCATCATCCGACGGCCACCAATGCTTCCCGTTCTACGTCTACGACGCGGACGGCTCGCGCCAGGAGAACATCACCGACTGGGCCTTGAAGCAGTTCCGCACGCACTACAAGGACAAGAAGCTGACGAAGTGGGGCATCTTTCACTACGTCTACGGCCTGCTCCACCACCCCGGCTACCGCACGAAGTTCGCCGACAACTTGAAGCGGTCGCTGCCCCGCATCCCGTTCGCCCCGGACTTCCGGGCGTTCGCGGCAGCCGGGAAGGAACTCGCCGAGTTGCACGTCAACTACGAGGCGCTTGAGCCTTATGACTTGAAGTTTGTTGAGACACCCGACGTGCCGTTGAGCTACGCCGTCGAGAAGATGAAGCTAAGCGTGGACAAGACGAGCTTGCGCGTCAACCCGTCGCTCACGCTGGCCGGCATCCCGCCGCAAGTCTTCGCATACCGCCTGGGCAACCGGTCGGCCCTCGACTGGGTCATCGATCAGTACCGTGTGACGGAGGACAAGCGGTCCGGCGTCCGCTCCGACCCCAACCGCCCCAACGCCCCAGATGCCATCGTGAAGTTGGTCGGCCAAGTCGTCCGCGTCAGTGTCGAGACGGTGCGCATCATCGGGGAGCTACCTGAGAAATTTGCCTAGATACCGTCAACTTCCCAAATTTACAATTTACAGAGTTGCACTGCCTGAAGTTACGTTTGTAACGGTTAGGCGACATGCGCACATGGCATCGCGCAATTTTACCTCCTACTGTCGCTACGAGCGGTGCGGACGTTACAGTTTATGACGATGGATTGTAGGCTGATGTCAGGCCGCGTCATGGAGTGACACTGAAGGCCTAATGCCGCCCCCGGAGTCTGCACCGTGGCAGTTTCAACGATTCCTAGCCGTTTAAAATCCAGGACGGCCGCGCAGGGTCGAGTGCCAGAATGGGAGCCGTCGCGGAACTCGATTCACCGCCTGATTCAGTTGATGGATGTCGCGGCAATCAACTTCCATAACTTTCGGCAGCACACTTACAGACTCCCCCTGCACGGCACCCTGGCTTACACACCTGAAGCCCGCACGGATCTGCTAAAGCAACTTATGGCGGACTACCACGCCGTCAGAATGGGCGTGTTCCCGCACGCCGACCACGTCCCCCACCAGACCGCCCAGCGGTTGGCCGACGGGGCGACCGCCGCAGCGTTCCGCATGGGAATCGCCGACCCCCAGGGGGCCATTACCGGTGCGGCGACATGGCTAGCGCGGATGGGGTGGATCACAACTCCCGCGACTTCGGAGTGCTACGGCGAGGCTTGGAAGCGAGACTACGCTGAGCAAGGAGAACGGCTGACCGAATACATGGCGTGCCGTCAGCAGTTGCTCACGATGCTTTCCCACGCGGGGCATGACCTCCCCACCACGATACACCAGCGCTTCGCAGTGGCGTTCAGGACCATCCTCACATCGGATATTTCGGCATTGCGCGTCGAGGAACTGAAACTCATGGTTACTGAAGCGACGGAAGCGGAGTCGGCCGAAGTCGCCAGTAGTGGGCACACGGAGTTAGTAGCCGATGTCACGCTAGGCGAGTTGGAGTTGCGATTGGTCGAGTGGGAGCGTGCGAAAGAAGCACAGCGGCCGGGCGGTGTGCGTGTGAGTTCCGTCACGGACTACTTGAATCGCGGTTACGCCGCCGCGTTGGCGGCTCAGGGGGTCGCAGAGTCGCAGGCGGCTGCCGAGTGGGTGCCGGGGTACTCCGAGTTGCACACCCTCTCGATACGACTGTTCCGCGACGATCTGAACGCACGAACTTGCAAGTTGTTCCGTTACGCCCTGGTGGACGCCGGGATGAGCGCATCTGAAGCCGAAGAGGTTACGATCGCCGATGTCTTAGCCCGACTGTGCTCAGCCCAAGAGGGAGTGTCATGCGGTAGCAAGACTAAGCCGAGTCCCCTAAAGAAGCGCCGACCCGGACGAAGGAAAGCCAAGGAAGCCGACCCTGAACGTTACAAGGCAGACCTGAAATTCTACCAAGACTGGGAGTCGTCAGACTTGACACAGCGAGAGTTCATTCGTAAGCGCGGCGTTGACCCCGAACAGGGCATGAAGTCACTCGGTCGCGGTAAACACTACGCGAAGAAGTCGGGAGACAATCCAGCCGCGTGAACCTGTCAAGTCCAGTAATTGATTCCTGCGCGGCTGACTACGACGTGTCACGCTTGGCATTCGATAACAAGTGGAGTCCACGCCAGGAATCAATGAGGAAACAATTCGGGATTACCCTCCTGGGTTTACAAGGTAGTGCCGGCCGAAAGGGCTGCCGGCACCGCCTCAAGAGGGTTTCCGATGACCACCGCCATCATGCCGCACACCGTGGAGCAAGCCTGCTACACGGCGGTCGATCTGACTCGCGTCCTGAGCATTTCCCTTCGACACGTCTGGCGTCTCAACGACGCGGGGAAGCTGCCCGCGTCGATCCGGCTCGGCAAACTCGTCCGCTGGCCCAAACTCTCGATTGACGAGTGGCTCGCCGCCGGCTGCCCCGCCCGACCCCGCGCCCACCGCTAACCGAACCCGCCAACAACCCCGACCGGGGTTAGCCAGCCCCCGCGACAACTCACCGTTGGCCGACGGCTTCGACCCCAATCACAACCACTTCAACGCCCCCAACCCCTGAACGAAAACGACGACGCCGGGGCACCCGCAAAAGCTCCCCGGCGTCGTCTTGAGAGACACCATGAGCATCCTACCCGACGAACTGCCCCGAGAAGAACCAACTCCCGCGAACCCGAAGCCGATGGCCGAAGTCGCGCTCGAGTACGCCGCGCGGGGTTGGCGCGTCATCCCCTTGCACGAGGTGAAGCCGAACGGCCTGTGCTCGTGCCTGCACCCCGGCCTCACCGGCGGGGGCCAGTGCTCCGAAGGTAAGCCCGGCAACTTCGGCAAGCACCCGCGCACCAAGAACGGCCTGTCCGACGGCACCACCGACGCCAAGACGATCCGCGCGTGGTGGAAGCGTTGGCCGGCGGCCAACGTCGGCGTCGTGACCAACACCGAGTCCGGCGTGTGGATGCTGGGGCCGGACGGCCCACAAGGGTTGGCCGACCTCGAGCGCCTCGTCGCTAAGCATAGTCGCCTGCCCGCGACGGCGCGGGCGAAGTCCGGCAGCGGGGGCGAGCACTACTACTTCCGCTGGCCCGCCGACGGCCCGCCGGTGACGCAACGCCGCAACCACCGCGGCACGATGATCGACGTGCGCGGGGAGGGCGGCTACTTCGTCGCCCCGCCGAGCCGCAACGGCAACGGCCCGTACCAATGGATCGACGACATCGCCCCGGCCGACGCCCCGGCCTGGCTCCTCGACTGGGCGCGCGGGACCGAACCGAAAGGCGCACCCACGCCGCCGCCGCCGGCCCCGGCCGCGGCCGCGGCCCCCAACGGTGTCAGGTCGGACGGCTACGAGCGGGCGCGGAAGTACCTGGCGAAGTTGCCGCCGGGCGTGTCGGGCGAAGGGGGGCATGATACGACGTTCGCCGCCGCCCGCGCCGCCGTCTACGGCTTCGACCTGGGGCCGGCACGCGGCTACGACCTGCTGGCCGGCGAGTTCAACCCGCGGTGCGTGCCGCCGTGGACCGAGGGCGAGCTTCGCCACAAGTGCGACGACGCCGACGCGAAGCCTTACGACAAGCCGCGCGGCTACCTGCTGAATGACGACTGTGGCCGCCCCGCCGGGCCGGCACCGGCCGCGGCAACGCCGATCCCGCCGACGGCCGCGCCGGAACAGCCCGAACGCCGCTGGCCCGACCCGCTGGGGGAAGACGCCTACATCGGGCCGATTGCCGAGTACGTCCGCGCCATCGCGCCGACCACCGAGTCCGACCCCGCGGCCGTGCTGGTTCAGTGCCTGCTCCTTTTCGGGAGCGTCGTCGGGCGGTCGGCGTTCGCGTCCGTCGGCAACACGACGCACCACCTGAACGAGTTCGCCGTCATCGTGGGCGACACCAGCGCGGGCCGCAAGGGCACGGCGTTGGGGGACGCCCGCGCCCTCTTCTCCGAGGTCGATGACCCGTGGTTCAAGTGCCGCATCGTCGGCGGGCTGTCGAGCGGGGAGGGGCTGATCCACTTCGTGCGCGACCCCGTGGAGCAGCAGCAGCCGGTTAAAGAGCGAGGCCGAATCGTCAACTACGAGACGGTCATCACGGACTTCGGCGAAGACGACAAGCGCGCCGTCATCGTGGAACCCGAGTTCGTCAACGTGCTCAAGCAGTCCACCCGCGAGTCGAACATCCTGTCCGTCGTGTTGCGCCAAGCCTGGGAGACCGGCACGCTGCGCACGCTCACGAAAGTCTCTCCGACGCGGGCGACCGGGGCGCACATCACAGTCGTCGGCCACATCACCGAAATCGAGTTGAAGAAGCACCTCTCGGAAGTCGAGACGGCCAACGGCTTCGGCAACCGCTTCCTCTGGTTCGTCTGCCGGCGGTCGAAGTTCATCCCCGAGCCGTTCAAGCCCGACCCGGCCGCCACCGCCGAGTACCGCTTGGCCGTCTGCCGAGCCGTCGGCTACGCGCTGACCGTCGGGGACATGCAGCGCGACCCAGAGGCCCGTGAGCTGTGGCGTTCGGTGTACGCGAGCTTCGACGACGCGCCCGGCGGCCTGTGCGGCGCGATGACCGCCCGCGCCGCCCCGCACGTCATCCGGCTGAGCGCGATTTACGCGCTGACCGAGAGCAGCCCCGTCGTGAAGTTGCGGCACCTCAAGGCCGCGCTCGCCGTGTGGGACTACTCCGTCCGGTCGGTGCGCTACCTCTTCGGCGAATCGACTGGCAACGCCGTGGCCGACGACATCCTGGCGCTGTTGAAGGCGTGCCCTAACGGGATTACCCGAACCGACATAAGCAACTACTTCGGCCGCAACTTGCCCGCGGCGCGGCTCAAGGGGGCGCTTAACGAGTTGCTCAAGGCGGGGCGTGCCCGCGTCGAACTCAACTCTGACACGGGGGGCCGGCCAGCCGAAGTCTGGTTCGCCACCGCCGCGACCGCGTGACTGCCGGCGACCACGAAGGAAACGAAAGAGACGAAGTATCCCCGTTGGCGCGGGTGTCGTGGCAAACGCGACCGGCGACTTAATTCGTCAATTTCGTTTCCTTCGTCGGCCGACCGCGACGATTCGCCGAATCTCCGGCCGCAACTCCGTCACTGACGAAGCCGGGCGGTCTAAGTCTGTTACACTCGACAAGACACCACTGGGAGCGACTGATGGGAACGATCTTCCGCCGCACCGAACGCCGCCCCGTCCCGCTGTCGGCGGAGCGAGTCACGAAGAACGGCCGCGTCGTCGCCCGCTGGCGCAGCCGGGGCAAGACCCGTATCGCCCCCGTCGAGACGGACGCCGCCGGCACCGAGTTCGTGGCCGTCGAGAACGCCGTTTACGCCGCCCGCTACCGCGACCACGCCGGCAACCTCGTCGAGCGGACGACGGGTTGCCGCGACGAGACGGCCGCCCGGCAGACGCTCGCCGGCTGGGAACGCGAGGCGGAGCAAGTCCGCGCCGGCATCCTCGACGCCGGCGACCTCGAAACGGCGCGCGCCGCCGGCGGGCCGATCGGCCCGCACATCGACGCCTACGACCAATCCCTGACCGCCGCCGCCGTCACCCACGGTTACAAGGCCAACGCCCTCCGCGCCGTGCGTCGGCTCGTCGGCGAACTCGGCTTCGCGGCCGTGCGCGACTTGCGGCGGGACAAGGTCGAACAGTGGCTCGCCGGGGCAATCGGCACCGGCATGGGCGCGCGGACGCGGAACTACTACCGGGACGCGATGGTCCGCTTCGCCAACTGGCTCCGCGACTCCGGCCGACTGGCCGCACATGACCTGCACCGGTTGCCGAAAGCCGACGAGCGCTCCGACCCCAAGCGCAAGCGCCGGGCGCTGAGCGAGGCGGAGTTCGGCACGCTGCTGGCCGTGGCGGTCCGCCGACCCCTCGACGACGCCCGCACCGTCCGCCGCGGGGCCAACAAGGGCAAGGCCGTCGCCACGCTGTCGGCCGCCGAAGTCGCCCGCCTCGAAGCCGTCGGCCGCGAGCGCGTGCTGATCTACCGGACGTTCATCACGACCGGCCTGCGCCTCAACGAGCTGCGGACGCTGACCGTCGGTCGCATCGACCTGACCCCCGGCACCGAGGCCGTGCAACTGGAGTGCGCCAACGAGAAGAACCGCGCCGGCTCGACGGTGCCGCTGCGGTCCGACCTGGCCCGCGACCTCCGTCAGTGGATCGCGGACAAGCGACTCGCGGCCGCCGACCGGCTGTTCACCGTGCCGGCCGGGTTGCGGCGCATCCTCGACAGGGACTTGGCCGCCGCCGGCATCCCCAAGCGCGACGAGCGCGGCCGGACGATCGACGTTCACGCGCTGCGAACGACGTTCGGCACCTGGCTGAGCAAGGCCGAAGTCGCACCGCGCACGGCGCAGGCCGCGATGAGGCACGGGGACATCACGCTCACGATGGGCACCTACACCGACCCGAAGTTGCTCGATGTCCGCAAGGCGATTGAGCAACTCCCCGGCTACGCCGCGTCAACAGCGACCACGAAACCGCCCACGAAACCTTCACTGCCTACTGACGCGAAGGGGCAATCTGGGTCATTCACTGACAACGCCGGGCGAATCACGCCCGGACGGCGTCGCGGGCAAGGGGCCGTCGAAAACCCTGGAAATAGCAACGAAAAAGCCCCGGTGACATCTGCTGACATCGCCGGGGCCGAGTCGGGGTGGCCGGATTTGAACCGACGACCTCTTGCTCCCAAGGCAAGCGCTCTACCAAACTGAGCTACACCCCGTTCGCCGTCATCATACGCCCGAATCCGCGCGGGGGAAGGCCGGCGGG
>JANYHV010000019.1 GCA_025362195.1 Fimbriiglobus sp.
GGAAAACCCTTCGGTTCTGCCATACCCCACACCCGATACCCCATACCCGGTTTTCAGTTAGCCCACACCCGATACCCCATACCCGGTTCTGAGTTAGCCCACCGCGCCGGCGACCTTGCCCTTCTTCTCGTCGTCGTCGACCTTGGTGATCATCACCTCGGTCGTGAGCATCAGCCCGGCGATGCTCGCGGCGTTCTGCAACGCCGACCGCGTCACCACGGTCGGGTCGATGATGCCGGCCTTGAACATGTCGACGTACTCGCCGGTGTTGGCGTTGTACCCGACCGACGGGTTCTTCTCGCCGCGGAGGCGGACTTCGTCGGCGATGACCGCGCCGTCCTCGCCGCAGTTCTCGGCGATGATGCGCAACGGCTTGAGGATCGCGCGGGCCACGATGTGCGCCCCGATCTGCTCGTCGCCCTTCAACTTCTCGGCCAGTTGCTGGACGACCGCGACGCACCGCAGGAGGGCCGTGCCGCCGCCGGGGACGACGCCCTCGGCGACCGCGGCGCGGGTCGCGTGCAGGGCGTCCTCGACGCGGCCCTTGGTCTGCTTCATCTCGGCCTCGGTCGCCGCCCCGACGCGGACGATCGCCACGCCGCCGACGAGCTTCGCCAGCCGCTCGGAGAACTTCTCCTTGTCGTAGCTCGACTCGGTCTGCTCCATCTGCGTGCGGATCTGCGCGACGCGGCCCTGCACCGCTTCCTGGCGCTTCTTGTCCAGCTTGTTGCAGATGATCGTCGTGTTCTCCTTCTCGACGGTCACCTTGTCGGCCGTGCCGAGGTGTTCGATCTCGACCGACTCCAGCTTGATGCCGAGGTCTTCGGACACGAACGTCCCGCCGGTCAGCGTGGCGATGTCGCCGAGCATCGCCTTGCGGCGGTCGCCGAACCCGGGCGACTTGACCGCGCACACGTCGATCATGCCGCGGAGCTTGTTCACCACCAGCATCGCCAGGGCTTCACTCTCGACGTCTTCGGCGATGATGAGCAGCGGCTTGCGGGTGGCGACGATCTTCTCGAGGATCGGCAGCACCTCGCGGACGTTGGCCAGCTTCTTCTCGAAGATCAGGACGTAGGGCGACTCGGCGGTCCAGGTCAGGTCGGCCGACCCGGCGGCGAAGTACGGGCTGATGTACCCCTTGTCGAACTGCATCCCGTCCACGAATTCCAGCGTCGTCTCGCCGGTCTTCGACTCCTCGACGGTGATGACCCCGTCCTTGCCGACCTTCTCGAAGGCGTCGGCCATCATCGCGCCGATCTTCGGGTCGTTGTTCGCGGAGATGCTGGCGACGTTGGCCATCTCCTCCTTCTTCGTGATCGACCGCTTCAGGGTGCCCTCGATGTACGCGACCGCGGCGGTCACGGCCTTGTCGATGCCCTTCTTGACGCCCATCGGGTTGGCCCCGGCGGTGATGTTCCGCAGGCCCTCCGCGTAGATGGCGAGCGCCAGGACGGTCGCCGTCGTGGTCCCGTCCCCGGCGGTGTCCGAGGTCTTCTGGGCGACGGCGTTGACGAGCTTCGCGCCCATGTTCTCGAACGGGTCGCTGAGCTCGATTTCCTTGGCGACGGTGACGCCGTCCTTGGTGACGGTCGGCCCGCCGAACGACTTGTCGATGATGACGTTGCGCCCGGTCGGCCCGAGGGTAATGCCCACGGCCTTGGCGAGCTTCTCCGCCCCCGTGAGCAGTTTCCGCCGCGCGGCGTCGGTGTACAGTAATTGCTTGGCCATAACTATTTCCTGAATCGTGTGTGGGTCGGACCGGAATGTTTGACGCGGATAGGACTTAGACAAAACTGTTCACCGCAGAGGGCACATGAGGTCGCAGAGAAAGGCCAAAGGCGAGAAAGGCACCAAACTGTGCTAAAACCACGCGACGGCGTCGAGCCAGTGGGGACAAGAGTGCGTAGCAAAACGCCACTCCGGTTTTTAGCTCTCCTCGGTTTATGCCTTTCTCATGTGCCCTCTCGCGTCCTCTGCGGTGAATAGTTCTGGGTTTTCTCCGCGACTCTGCGTCACCGCGGCAAAATTCTTGTGGTTTAGACCAGTTTGCCGAGCAGTTCGCTCTCGCGGAGGATCTTGTACTCGACGGTGCTGACTTCCACGTCCGACCCGGAGTACTTGCCGAAGAGCACGAGGTCGCCGACCTTGACGGCCAGCGGCAGGCGGGTGCCGGTCTCGCTCAGCCGGCCGGGGCCGACGGCCACGACCTTGCCCTGTTGCGGCTTCTGTTGAGCCGTTTGCGGCAGCAGGATCCCGCCCGAGGTCTTCTCCTCGGCGTCGGTCGGGTGGACGACGATCCGGTCGTCGAGCGGCTTCAGCGTCAGGGCGGCCGCGGCGGCTTCGGTCTTCTTGGCCATTTCTACTCTCGTTACTTGTTAGTGGTTGTGTGTTATTGGTGCTTCGCCCCGTGGGGCGGATCGTCAATCCGTGTGTCAACGATAAAGTCCCTGGCCCCTGCGCTGCTACCGGCCGGAGGCCCAATAACAAACAGCAAGGGACCAAGGACATCAAGATTTACATCATCCCGCCCATGCCACCCATGCCGCCCATCCCACCCATGCCGCCGCCACCGTGGTCGTGATCGTGGTGGTCGCCGCCGGCCCCCTTGGGCTGCGGGATGTCCGCGATCACGCCTTCGCTGGTGAGCAGCAGGCAGGCGACGCTCGCGCCGTTCTGCAGGGCCGCGCGGGTCACCTTCACCGGATCGACGACGCCCGCCTTGCGGAGGTCTTCCATCACGTCGGTGTCCGCGTTGTACCCGTAGTTCTTGTCCTTCTGCTTGCCGATGTTGGAGATGATGACCGTGCCGTCCTTGCCGGCGTTCTCGGCGATCATGCGGCAGGGCATTTCGAGCGCGCGGAACAGGACCTTGAGGCCGTGCGCCTCGTCCCCTTGCAGCTTGCCCTTGTCGAGCACCTTGCGGGCGTGCAACAGGGCCACGCCGCCGCCGGGGACGATCCCCTCGGCCAGGGCCGCGCGGGTCGCGCTCAGGGCGTCCTCGTACAGGGCCTTGCGCTCCTTCATCTCGGTCTCGGTCGCCCCGCCGACCTTGATCTGGGCGACGCCGCCGGCCAGCTTGGCCAGCCGCTCTTGCAGCTTCTCGCGGTCGTACTCGCTGTCCGTCTTGGCGATCTCCTTGCGGATCACTTCGCACCGGCCGTCGATGGCCGACTGCTTGCCGCTGCCCTGGGTGACGGTCGTGTTCTCGCTGTCGATCTTGATCTTCTTGCACCGGCCGAGGTCTTCGACTTTGACCTGCGGCAGTTGAATGCCGAGGTCCTTGAAGATGGCCTTGCCGCCGGTCAGGATCGCCAGGTCTTCGAGCATCGCCTTGCGGCGGTCGCCGTACCCGGGGGCCTTGACGCCGACGACCTGGAGCACGCCCTTGAGCTTGTTCAGCACCAGGGTGGCCAGGGCTTCGCCTTCAATGTCTTCGGCGATGATGACGAGCGGGACCTTCTGCGAGCTGATCTTTTCGAGCAGCGGCACGAGGTCTTTGACGTTCGAGATTTTGTCCTCGAAGATGAGGACGTACGGGTTCTCGAACTCGCAGGTCACCGACTCGGGGTTGTTGACGAAGTGCGGGCTGAGGTAGCCGCGGTCGAACTGCATCCCCTGGACGACGACGACTTCGGTGTCGGCCGTCTTGCCCTCTTCGATCGTGATGACGCCGTTGGTCGCCCCGACGCGCTTCATGGCGTCGGCCAGGTGCGCGCCGATCTCGTTGTTGTTGTTGGCCGCGATGCTGGCGACTTCGGCGATCGCCTTCGAGTCCTTGGGGTCGATCTTGTCGGCGAGCTTGGCCAGCTCCGCGACGACGGAATCGACGCCCTGTTGGATGCCCCGGACGACGGCCATCGGGTCGGCCCCGGCGGCAACACTTTTCAGGCCTTCGCGGGAGATGAACTCGGCGAGGACGGTCGCGGTCGTGGTGCCGTCGCCGGCCACGTCGTTGGTCTTGGACGCGGCTTCCTTGACGAGTTGCGCGCCCATGTTCTCGAACGGGTCGCTCAGCTCGATGTCCTCGGCGACGGTGACGCCGTCCTTGGTGATGGTCGGGCTGCCCCAGCCCTTGTCGAGAATCGCATTGCGGCCGCGAGGCCCGAGGGTGGCGCGGACGGCTTGGGCGAGCTTGCTGGCCCCTGCGAGCAACTTCTGGCGGGCGTCGTCGGCGAAGGCGAGCTGTTTGGCTCCCATGCGCGTATCTCCTGGAGTGGCCGGATCGGCAACGTAATCGGACCGGGTGGCCCACGGCTGCAAGCAAGTCGGATGCCGCCCCCATCGGTCGCCGCAAAGCTATGCCAGACAGGCACTTGGGGAAACTGCCCCGGCGAAAAACCGCGTTCCCGTGCCATTCCGGCAGACGCGGCCGTGCCGGAATGGCAACGCCGGTCCGCCGCCAGACTCCGTAAAGTGACCCGGAGTGCGTCCGGCACCTGGGAGGATTTCGCATGCTGGCGACGAACGTCTTTCTGAAGATTTTGGCGAAGGACATCCCGGTGCGCGTCGCCCACGAGGACGACCTGTGCCTGGCCTTCCACGACGCCCACCCGCAGGCCCCGGTCCACGTCCTCATCCTCCCCAAGCGGGTGATCCGCACGCACGCCGACCTCGTGCCCGCGGACGCCGCGTTGATCGGCCACTTGAACCTCGTCGCGGTCGAGTTGGCGAAGGAACTGGGCCTGACCGCCGGCTACCGCGTGGTGGTCAACTGTGACGACGCCGGCGGGCAGACGGTTCCCCACTTGCACCTGCACCTGCTCGGCGGCCGGCCCTTCGACTGGCCGCCCGGCTGACGCCGCGAACCGAGGCCCCATGTCCGACGACGACCTCCGCGCCGAACTCGCCCGCCGCCTGCACGCCGTGCGCGAGCGCATCGCCGCCGCCTGCTCCCGCGCCGGCCGCGACCCGGCGGGCGTGACCCTCATCGCCGTGACGAAGACGGTGGGCGTCCGCGTCGCGGGGCTGTTGCCGGGGCTGGGGGTGAACGATTTCGGCGAGAGCCGGCCGCAGGAACTCGCCAAAAAACAGGCCGCGATCCCGGCCGGCCGCTTCCACCTGATCGGCCACTTGCAGCGGAACAAGCTCGACAAGACGATCCCGCTGACGCACTTGACCCACTCCGCCGACAGCCCGCGGCTGCTCGACGCCCTCGACGCCTTCGGCCGAAAACGCGGTTTGCCGGTGCCGGTGCTGCTCGAAGTGAACTGCTCCCGGGAAGAGGCGAAGGGCGGCATCGCCGTCGAAGACCTGCCCGCCCTCGCCGACCGCTGCCGGACGATGCCCGGCGTCGCGCTGCAAGGGCTGATGACGATGGCCGCGTACACCGGCGACGCCGAGCAAGTCCGCGCGACCTTCGCCGAGTTGGCCGGACTGCGGGACGCGATTCGGGCGACCACCGGGCTGGCGCTGCCCGAGTTGTCGATGGGCATGAGCAACGACTTCGAGGCCGGCATCGAACTCGGCGCGACGTTCGTCCGCGTCGGCTCGACGCTGTTCGCGGGGCTGGAAGCGGAGTAGCGTCAGCCGAAACGGCGTTGGCGTTGGACGAGGTATTCGAGCAGGGCCTTGTCGAAGCCGACGCTCGTGTCCATCGGCACGTAATCGACCCCGGCCGCGCCGCACTCGCGCTTCCACGTGCCGCGGAAGTCGGCCAGGCTGGCCAGGTAGTCGGCCCGCATCCCCTCGGCCGGGCCTTCCAGTTTCGCGGGCGTTTCCACGTCGGTGAACTCGACCAAACCGGTGAACGGAAAGTGCACCTCGGCCTCGTCGAGGATGTGGAACAGGATCACCTCGTGCCCCGCGTGCCGCAGCCGGTACAGGCTCTTCAGCACCGGGTCGGGGTCGGTCAGCAGGTCGCTGAACACCATGATGAGGCACTTGCCGCGGACGAGCGGGGCCAGCCGCGTCAGGGCGTTGGCGATGTCCGTCTCGCCCGACGGCTTGAGGTTGGCGAGCACCGAGAGCAACGTGCCGATCTGCGACCGCTTGCTCTTCGGCGGGACGACGGTCTGGATTTTCGTGTCGAAGGTGACGAGGCCGACGGGGTCTTGCTGGTGGACCATCATGTAGCCGAGCGCGGCCGCCAGGCAAATGGCGTAATCGAACTTCGTCAACTGTTGGCGGAATGTGTAGTTCATGCTGGCCGACAGGTCCATGACGAGGTAGCCCGTCATGTTGGTTTCGGCGCGGTACTTCTTGATGTAGTACTTGCCGGTCTTGGCGTAGACGTTCCAGTCGATGTCCTTCACGTCGTCGCCGGGGGAGTACTTGCGGTGTTCCGAGAACTCGACGGAGAAGCCCTGGAACGGGCTGTTGTGCAGGCCGCTCAGGAACCCCTCGACGATGAATTTCGCGCGTAGGTCGAGCCGGGCGACCTGTTGGATCACCTCGGGCCGCAAGTACTGTTCGGGGGCAAGCATGGGAACGTCCCGTTAATACTCCGGCAACAGCAACTCGCCGTCGGCCGCGAACCAGCCGTCGCCGTCGAGTTGGTACACGCCGTCGGTTTGTCCGGCGAGGTATTGCGCCAGGGTCGTGTTCAAGGTCTCCAACATCGATTCGTCGGCATGATCGAGCGGCCGCCGCAAGGCAAACAGTTGTTGCGTCTGGATGACGTGCTGCATGAGCACGACGTGGTTCGGGTTGTAGTCCATCGTTTCGAGTTCGGCGGCGTAGTTGTTCAGGTCGGCCCGCAGGTCGTCCTCGACGGTCAGGAAGCGTTCGAGTTGGACCGGGCTGCCGGTGCCGGGGAGGGCCAGCGTGCCGCCGGTCCAGCCGAGGTCGTCGCCGCGGAAGTGCGGCTCGACCCGCAGGCCGGCGGCGTGCAGGTGCTCGGCGATCATCGACGGCGTCACGGCCGCGAGCGTGCGGCCGAAGATGCGGGTGATCATGCTACCCCTTCTTCTTGGGCGCGTACTTGGCCGGCTCCGGTTCCCCGACCGTGCGGAGCAGGTCGGCGACGATGTCGTCCGTCGTTTTGCCCTCGGCCTGGGCCTGGAAGTTGGCGTTGATGCGGTGCCGGAGGACCGGCAGGGCGGCCCGCCGGACGTCGTCCACGGACACGCTGAACCGCCCGTCCATCGCGGCGAACGCCTGCCCGCCGCGGACCAGGTACTGCCCGGCCCGCACGCCCGCGCCCACGTCCACCATGCGGCGGATGAACTCCGGCGCGGTCGGGTCCTTGGGCCGGGTCGCCCGCACCAGCGCGACCACGTAGTCGGTCACGAAGTCGCTCACCGGCACGCTGCGGACGAGTTTCTGCAGGTTCAAAATCGTCCGCCCGGTGATGACCTTCGTCAACTCCGGCGCGTCGTCCTTGGAGGTCATGCCGATGATCTTCTTCTCCTCGTCGAGCGTCGGGTAATCGACCCGCACGTTGAACATGAAGCGGTCGAGTTGCGCCTCGGGCAGCGGGTACGTGCCTTCTTGCTCGATGGGGTTTTGCGTGGCGATGACGAAGAACGGGTCGGGCAGCTTGTACGTCTCCTGGCCGGCGCTGACCTGCCGCTCCTGCATCGCTTCGAGGAGCGCCGCCTGGGTCTTCGGCGGGGTGCGGTTGATCTCGTCCGCGAGCAGCACGTTCGTGAAGATCGGCCCGCGGACGTAGCGGAACTCCCGGCGGCCCTCGTCGTTCTCGTCCAGGACCATCGTCCCGGTGATGTCCGACGGCATCAGGTCGGGGGTGAACTGGACCCGCTTGAACGACACGTCGAGAATTTGCGCCAGGCTCGACACCATGAGCGTCTTGGCCAGCCCGGGGACGCCGACGAGCAGGCAGTGCCCGCGGGTAAAAATGGCCGCGAGAATTTGCTCGATCACGTCGTTCTGGCCGACGAGGACGCGGC
Source organism: Fimbriiglobus sp. (assembly GCA_025362195.1). Taxonomy (GTDB): domain Bacteria; phylum Planctomycetota; class Planctomycetia; order Gemmatales; family Gemmataceae; genus Fimbriiglobus. The sequence goes on from JANYHV010000019.1 coordinate 7,851, forward strand.
GGAGTTGGTCCATCATCTGCTTGCGGGCCTGGGCGAACTGCGTCAGGTAGTCGCCGATCTTGTCGTCGTTCATCGCGGGGCGTCTCGCTCGGGGCCGGGGTCGGGGGCGGGGCCGGTGGCATTGTACCGACGCGGCGTATCATCAACCGCATGAGCACCAAGCCCGCGCGGCCGGACGACGACGACGAAGACACCACGCCCTACGGCGTCGCCTTCGAGGCCCCGCACGTCCCCCCGCCGATCGACTACCCTACCGAGGACGACGAACTCGTCGCGCCGGCCAACGCGCCGCGCAAGAAAAAACGGAAGCGCCGCCCGGACGGCGTCGGCGAAGTCCCGCCGGAACACCGCGACAGGCTCCTCGAGCGCGAGGAGTTGCCGCCGGCGACCCCGTGGTGGACCGAGGCCGCCATCGTCGCCGGGGTCGGGGCGCTGCTCACCCTCGTCAGCGTCGTCGTGTTCGCGGCCGGCGTCGAGAAGGCGAACTTCGCCGTCGGCGTCTTCCTGATCGTCGGCGTGACCGCGGCGGTCGTCGTCGAGACGGCGGCGGTGACGGCGTTCCTCGTGGTGGCGGGCAACCTGTTCGGCATCAACTACGGCCCGGTCGTCGAGGCACTCACGCGGCTGGTGGCGGTGGTCCTCGTCGTCAACGGAGTGACGCTGGCCGGGTCGCTGTTGAGCGTCCCCGTCGGCCTCGTCGTCGGCTCGCTCTTCGGCGTGCCCGTCTTCTGGTGGCTGTTCAAACTCAGCCTGCACGAGACCCTCATCAGCGTGGGCATCATGGCCGTCCCGTCGTGGGTCCTGGCCGCGCTCGTCTTCGCCGCCACGATCACGAAGAAGATGCCGCAGTGACGGGCCGGCACCGGCGGACTTGACGGCTGACGGGAGTCGCCCGAAGTCGGGAGTCTCTCGTTTCGGCAGCACTGACGTTCAGGCCAAAGGTGTGATCTCGACGACACCGCCCGGCACCACGGCGATCCGCAACTCGTGCCCTGCGAGGAGCTTCATACCCAACAATGCCGCCTCCCCGACGGCGGAAACCGAGACCCGTCGCCACGTTTGACCCCATTCGATTTCCGCGGCGTAGATCTCGAATTGCCGCACCGTTCCGTCGGCCAAAGCGGCTTTGCCGCTCGACTCGTACTCCAAGCCCAGAACGGCAACCTCTATCTGCGATAAAGTCAGGGAAGCGTTGAAGCCCGTATCGACGGCCACATCAATGCCGAGTTCAAAGCCGTCCGGTCCGCGCACCCGCAGCCGAACGGTCGCCTCGCCGCGGTCGTTAACGACGCCCCGCATCACAAGGCCCGTCGAATCTTGTAGGCCGTCGGCTGCCCGGCCATTTCGAGCCAGATTTCGGCCATCGGATTGCGTATCCGCAGCCGCGAGATCGCACTGTAGTCGTCCGCGTCAACTTCGTAGTCTCCCGTCACGATATCCACGGCGACGAACTTGCCGTTGTCCCCGGGGAGGAGTTGCGGCTGGACGACAGTGTCGAAAGTTTCCGACCCCAGGCGGGCGACTTCGGCCATGGGGCGACGGGGTCGAGTGGGCGACACGATCAGTCTCCGGGAGGTGATAAGGAGTATGTAGTCTACCCCGACGCCCGTCCACTCGCCACCGCCTACCGGTCGAAGTCGCGCTCGCCCAAGCCGACGTTCATTTTCAGGCCGACGACGCTTTGCAACTCGATCAGGTCGCCGTCGCCGCCGATCGCCTTGGGCGTGTCGTAGGCCTCGAAGCGGACGGGCAGCTTCGACTCGGCCTCGACGAACAGGACGACGCGGTGGGCGTACCGGGCGGCGTGCTGCCGCTCGGCGACGATCTCGAACCGCGTCACCGGCTTGCCGGCAATGGCGTACTCGGCGGCGTACACGGCGACCGGGTTTTGCAGGTGCTTTTCGACTTCGAGCAGCTTCTCGACGCGGTCGATCATGGCCGTCAGGCCGTACTCGGCGGCGGGGTGTCGGCTGTTCGCCAGCGCCTTGGCCCCGCCCGCTTCAACGGTCGTGAAGCCCTTGACGCCTTCGACGCCCGGGGCGCGGTAGCGGACGTTCAGGCGGTTCTTGCCCGGCACGTAGCTCGTCTCTTCGCCGGCGAGGCCGAGCGGCTTGGTCGTCTTGATGTCGACGGCGAACGGTTCCATGCGGACGCGCAGTTCGGCGACCGTCTCGGCCGCGAGCTTGCCCCGGACGCGCTCCTGGCGGACGAGGTGCCCGGTGTAATCCCGCGTCTTGCCCAGGACCGCCTTGGCGTCGGCGAGCGCCTTGGGCAGCAAGTCCGCGCCGACGACGGCCGGCTTGGCGGCGACCTCGACGCGGGCGACCGGGGTGACGGCGGCCGACTCGGGCACGACCCCGCCGGCGAGCTTGATCGGGGCCTGGGCGGCGGCGAGTTGGCCGACGGTGCCGAGGAGGAGCGTGAGCGCGAGTCGGGTCATGGCGGTCCCTGCCGGAACGAGTACGGGGTCGATTGAACCGGCCCATAGCGTCCCCCCGCCCGCAGTGCAAGGGCACGATCCCGGCCCTGTCGCGGTAGCTCCGCCGCAGGCGAATGTTAGCCCGACGCGCTAGCGAGGGTCGAGGGGTCGAGGGGAGTGTTCGGGGTCGTTGGGTGGTCTGTCGTCGTCTGCCCACACCGTTCTGGACCGTTCGACCCTCGCTAGCGCGTCGGGCTAACATTCGCCTGCGGCGGAGCTACCGCGACAGGGCCGGGATCGTGCCCTTGCAC
>JANYHV010000138.1 GCA_025362195.1 Fimbriiglobus sp.
CCGGTCAGATCGCGTAGTCCGGCTCGAACATTTTTGCGGTCTTGGGGGAGACGTAGACCGGTTCGCCGGCGCGGAGCGTGAGTTGGCGGTACTTCTCGGGCGAGATGTCGACGTTCAACATCAGCCCGAAGTCCTCGGCGACGACGCGGACTTTGACGACCGACCCGGCCGGGTTGATGTGGACGACCTTGCCGAGCAGGCAGTTGCCGCCGTCGGCCGTGCGGGCCAAGTCGAGTTCGTGCGGGCGGATGTACACGTCGGCCGTGCCGTCGCCGGACGCCTTGCGGTTCGCCCCGACCGGCATCTCGACGTCGCCGAACAGCACGCGGCCGTCCTTCAACTGCGCCCGGAAGACGTTCACGTTCCCCAGGAAGTCCATCACGAAGGCGTTCTTGGGGTGGTGAAAGACCTCCTCGGGCGTGCCCGCCTGCTCGATCTTGCCCTTGTCCATCACGACGATCTGGTCGGCGACCTCGAACGCCTCGGCCTGGTCGTGGGTGACGAAAATCGTCGTGACGTGGGACTCGTCGTGGAAGCGCCGCAGCCAGTGCCGCAACTCGTCCCGGACCTTGGCGTCGAGCGCCCCGAAGGGTTCGTCCAGCAGTAGGACCGGAGGTTCCGGGGCGAGGGCGCGGATCAGGGCGATCCGCTGCCGCTGGCCGCCGGACAGTTCGGGCGGGTAGAGCCGGGCCTTCTCGTCGAGCCGCACGAGTTTCAGCAACTCGGACACGCGGTCGCGGATTTTCGCCTCGGGCCACTTGCGGACGCGCAGGCCGAAGGCGACGTTCTCGAACACGGTCATGTGCCGGAACAGGGCGTAGTGCTGGAAGACGAAGCCGACGTTGCGGTCGCGGGCCGAGTGCGTCGTGATGTCGTCGTCCCGCGACTGCACCGCCCCGGCGTCCGGGGTTTCCAGCCCGGCGATGATGCGCAGCAGCGTGGTCTTGCCCGACCCCGACGGCCCGAGTAACGCGACCAGCGACCCGGTCGGCACGTCCACGCTGACCCCGTCCAGGGCGACGAACTTGCCGAAGCGTTTGGTGATGTTGACGGCGCGAATGCTCATCGGCGGACCCCGGGCGTAGTTGCCTATGTTGATCGGTTTTATGATATCCTGGCCGTGAGTCGAACTCTCGCGGCACACCCACGGGGCGAATTCATGCGGGCGGTCTTGCAACGGGCGGCGTCGGCGCGGGTGGTCGTGGCCGGCGAAACGGTCGGCGAAATCGGCGTCGGCTGGCTGGTCCTGGTCGGCGTCGCCCCGACGGACATGCCGGCCGACGCCGCCTGGCTGGCCGACAAAGTCGTGGGCTCGCGGGCCTTCAACGACGACGCGGGGAAGATGAACCGCAGTGTCGTCGAGGTCGCCGGCGGGGTGCTCGTCGTGAGCAATTTCACGCTCTACGCCGACGCGGTCAAGGGCCGCCGGCCGGGGTTCACCGCCGCCGCCCGGCCCGAGGTCGCGGAGCCGCTTTACGACCGCGTCCTGCACGAGCTTCGCCTGCTCGGGGTGCCGGTCGCGGCCGGCCGGTTCGGGGCCGACATGCGCGTCGAGTTGGTCAACGACGGTCCGGTCACGCTGGTTCTCGACAGCCCGCCGCGTCCGTAAACTAGCAGCCCGCCGGTCCCCCCGTTTGGAGTCGCGCCGATGTTCCGATCCGTCGCCCTGGCCACGCTGTTTTTGTCCGGTTCGCTCGCGGCCGCCGACGCCGAGTTGGGCAAGCTGTCGGAAAAGTACGAGTCCGGTGGCCGCGGGCCGGGGACGGTCTCGACCGGCGTCGGCGACCCCGGCGGCGTCTCTTACGGCACGTACCAACTCGCCTCGAAAGTCGGCCGGGCGGACGCTTTCGCGGCCAAGTATTACCCGGACGAGTTCAAGGACTTGAAGGGCGGCACGGCGGAGTTCACCGCGAAGTGGAAGGCCCTCGCCGCGGCCGACCCGAAGGGCTTGCACGCCAAGGAGCACGAGTACATCCGCGTCTCGCACTACGAGCCGCAGTGCGCCAAGCTGCTCGCGGACGTGAAGCTCGACGTGGCCAAGCGGTCGGCCGCCCTGCGCGACGTGGTCTGGTCCACGGCGGTTCACCACGGGCCGAAGACCGACGTGGTCACGGTCGCCCTCAAGCCACTGTTGGCCGCGGGCAAGATCGACGACGCGACGGACGAGGCGATCATCAAGGCCGTCTACGCCGAGCGCGGCCGGGTGAATGCCGACGGCAAGCTGGCCCGCTTTACCCGCGTGAGCGACGACTGGATCCCGGGCCTGACGAAGCGGTTCGTCAACGAACAAGCCGACGCCCTGGCGTTATTGGCCAAGGAGTCGAAGTGACATTCGCCTGCGGCGGGGCCGCGATTCGTCGCCCCGCAGGCGGGATCGTCGGGTATAATCGGGCACTCGTCCCCCGGGATACCGTTGCGAGGAGCCGGTCGTGGCCCAAGCCGTCGTTGACCCCGCCGAACTCCGCCGCTTCGCCACCAACTTGAAGCGGTTCTGTACCGAACTCCAGGCCGGCCTCGGCGGGCTGCACAGCCAGTACCTGGCCCTGGGGGACAGTTGGCGGGACCAGGAGTACGAGCGGTTCAAGGCCGAGTTCGAGCAGGCGCTGATGGGCCACGAGCGGCTCACGGAAGTGTCGGCCGAGTTCATCCCGTTCCTGATGCGCAAGGCCGAGCGGATCGAAGAATACCTGTCGCAACGCTAAATCTCGCCGGGGGTTCGCCATGTCGCCGGGTGCCGACGTCCGCTCCATCGATAGCCTGCGCGAGTGGATCGCCGCGGCGCAAGTCTTCGGCCACGACGCCGGGGAAGCGTTGGGCGGCACGCAGATGGAAATCCGCCGGGCCTTCGACTGGATCGCCGAGCAAGGGCACCTCTGGGAGCGGGCCTGCCGGGTCGGCGAGCAAGACGTCGCGCAGGCGAAAGCGGAACTCGCGGCCCGCCGGTTCCCCAACTTCGACGGGAAAATGCCGGACACGACCGTGCAGGAGCGCAACCTCCGCCGGGCCGAGGACCGCCTGGAGCACGCCCGCGAGCAGGTGCTGAAGTGCCGGTCGTGGGCCGGGCGGTTGCCGAAGATCGTCGAGGAGTCGTTCACCGGCCGCGGCCGCCGCTTGCAGAACTTCCTCGAAGGCGAGTTGCCCCGGACGCTCGGCCAGTTGGCGCGGCGGGTCGAGGCGTTGGAGCGGTACGCTGACTTGCGGACCGACTACACGTCGGCCCCGTCGGCGCTGCCGCCGTCGGCCGCACCGCAGGAGTCCCCGCCATGAAGTTCGGCGCGAGTCGGTCGCAGTTGTACGACGCCCAGAAGACGGCCCGCGGCCGCTGGGACCTCGTCACCGAGACCTGGTCGGACGAGAGCCGGCGGGAGTTCGAGGAGACGACCTGGCAGCCGCTCGACCAGATGGCGACCGACGCCCTCCGGGGCATCGACCAGCTCTCGGTCGCGTTCACGCAGATTCGCCAGGAGTGCGAGTTCCACCAGTAAGTGAGTTCGCCCGCCATGCCTTCCGCCACCAAGTCGCCCGCCAAATCGACGCCCGACGTGCCGGCGACGCCCGACCCCGTCGCGCCGCCCAAACCGCCGGCGACCGAGACCCTGTTCGAGCAAGAGCGGTCCGCGCTCGGCCGCTTGCAGGCGGTCGTGAAGGCGCGCGCCGCCGGGGAGGGGATCGTCGCCGAGACTTACGCCGCGGCGACCGGCGAAGCGGAACGGGAGGTCGCCAAGGCCCGCAAGCAGATCGCCGCGAGCCGCAAGCGGGCCGTCGAGGAGTGGACGGCGACCCACGACGGCAACACCGCGGTGCTGCGCGACCGGCACGACAGCGACGAGGCCGAGGCCGAGAAGACGCGGCGGAGTTTGCGCAAGAAGACGACGGACAAGTACAGCGCGACCCTGCAAAAGCTGCGGGCCGAGTACGAGGACAAGTCCTGGACGGTCGAGTCGATCCGCGAGGCCGGGGAGAAGGAAGCCGAGGACGCGCACGTCCGCCAGCGGCGGCACGCGGCCGCGTCCGGCAAGCGGCTCGAAGGCCTGCGGCACACGGCCGAACTCGGCCTGACCCGCGTCGGCCTGACCTGGGCGGCCGTCGAGTTCCGCCCCGACCGCCTGCCGTCGGCCACCCGGACCGACCCGGTCGGCAAAATGGAGCAGTGCCTGGAAGGGTGCGAGGGCGCGGTCGCCCGGCTCAGCGCCTCGACGCTGAACGCCCTCCTCCGGCCGCTGCCGACCCTGGCACTGGTGCTACTGTGCGGCCTCGTCGGCGGGGGGATTTCGTTCGCCCTGGTCAAGCAGTGGCCGCTGGCCCTGGGCCTCGCCGCCGGCTGGGCGGTCCTGGGCGGCGGCTTCTTGCGGGTGCTGTTGGGCGTGTTCGCCAAGCGGCAGATCCGCGACCGCGGGCACGCCTTCGGGGTCTACTACGCCGAGGCGACGCGGGCACTCGCCGCCTACGACCTGTACGTCGCGGCGACGCACGCGGCCAACCTGGCCGAGGTCGCGGCGAAGCACGCCATCAACAAGGCCCGGGCCGCCGAGATTTACGAGCCGCGCATCGCCACGATGGAAAAGCAGCTCGCCGCCACCCTGACGCAGATCGAGACCAACTACACCGTCCGGATGGAGGACGTGTACGACGCCCGGGCCGACGAGACGACGACCGAAGCCGCCCGGCACGCCAAGGAAATCGCCCACGCGACGGCCGACCACGACCGCCAACTCGCCGAGGCCGAGACCCGGTACACGGACAAGCTCGCCGCCGCGACCGCCCACCGCGACGCCACCTGGGCCAAGATGGCGGCCAACTGGTTCGGCGGGGTCAACCAGGTCAAGGGCGTGTGTGCCGCGCTGACGGCCTTCGGCGACGCCCACTTCCCGCCGTGGGACGCCGTCGCCCGCCCGGACTTCCAGCCGGCGACGACGGTGCCGCTGGGCATCCGCTACGGCACGCTGGCCGTGGCGATGAACTCGCTGCCGAACGCCGCGTCCGCCGACCCCCGGCTCGCCGTCGCCGAGCCGATCGACGCCCACGTCCCGGCGTACCTCCCGTTCCCCGACGCCGCCGCGGTCATGCTCAAGGCCAAGGACGACGGCCGCGGCAAGGCGGTCGTGGCGCTGCAGTCGATGATGCTCCGCTTCCTCACCGGGCTGCCGCCGGGCAAGGTCCGGTTCACGATCATCGACCCCGTCGGCCTGGGCGAGAACTTCGCCGCGTTCATGAACCTCGCCGACTACGACGAGAACCTCGTCACCGGCCGCATCTGGACCGAGCCGACGCAGATCGAGCAGAAGCTGACCGACCTGACCGAGCACATGGAAAACGTGATCCAGAAGTACCTGCGGAACCAGTACAAGAGCATCGAGGACTACAACCGCGCGGCCGGCGAAGTGGCCGAACCGTACCGCGTGCTGGTCATCGCCAACTTCCCGCACAACTTCACGAGCGACGCCGCCCGGCGGCTGGTCAGCGTCATGGCGAGCGGCCCGGCGTGCGGCGTCTACACCCTGGTCAGCGTCGACACGCGGGCCGCCTTGCCCCGCGACTTCCGCGTCGCCGACCTGGAGCAAGCGGCCTTCGTCGTGAACCACACACCGACCGATTCCGGCGGAACCTTCGTGCCGGCCGACGCGAGCTTCGCCCCCTTCCCGCTGACCGTCGAAGGCCCGCCGCCGTCGGACGTGTTGGCCAAGATCGTGCGGCGGATCGGCCAGGCGGGCAAGGACGCGGCCCGCGTCGAAGTCCCGTTCGACTTCATCATGCCGGCCAAGGCCGACGTCTGGAAGGGCGACGCGTCGAAGGGCTTCGACATCCCCATCGGCCGCGCCGGGGCGACCCGCCGGCAGATGCTCGGCCTCGGCAAGGGCACCGCGCAACACGCCCTCGTCGCGGGCAAAACCGGGTCGGGCAAATCGACCCTGCTGCACGCGATGATCACCAACCTGGCGCTGATCTACTCGCCCGACGAGGCCGAGTTGTACCTAATCGACTTCAAGAAGGGCGTCGAGTTCAAGGCCTACGCCGACGCCAAGTTGCCGCACGCCAAGGTCATCGCCATCGAGAGCGAGCGGGAGTTCGGCCTGAGCGTGTTGCAGCGGCTCGACGGCATCCTCCGCGAGCGCGGCGACCGGTACCGCGACGCGGGGGCCAACGACCTGGCCGGCTACCGCGAGTACCTCCGCAAGAACAAACCGGGCGCGACCTGCCCGCGCATCCTGTTCGTCGTGGACGAGTTCCAGGAGTTCTTCGTCGAGGACGACAAACTCGCCCAGGAGGCGACCCTGCTGCTCGACCGCCTCGTCCGCCAGGGCCGCGCCTTCGGCGTCCACGTGCTGCTCGGCTCGCAGACTTTGGGCGGCGCGTACAGCCTCGCCCGCAGCACCATCGACCAGATGGCGGTCCGCATCGCGCTTCAGTGTTCGGAGGCCGACGCCCAACTGATTCTGAGCAAGGACAACACCGCCGCGCGGCTGCTGAACCGGCCCGGCGAGGCGATTTACAACGACGCCAACGGCCTGCTGGAGGGCAACAACCCCTTCCAGGTCGTCTGGCTGTCCGAGGACCGGCGGGCGGAACTGCTCGAAGAAGTCCGGCTCCGCGGGGTCGATCGCCACTCGCCTCCGCCGCTGGTGTTCGAGGGCAGCACGACCGCCGACCTGTTCAAGAACGCCGACCTGGCCAAGCTCATCACCGCCGATCCCCCGAAGCCCGGCCCGGCGTTCGTCTACCTCGGCGACCCGGTGGCGATCAAGGAGCCGACGACGGCCGTGTTCCGCGCCCAGTCCGCCGCCAACCTGCTCATGCTCGGCCAGCAGGAAGAAGGCGCACTCGGGCTGATGGTGTCGTCGATGGCGACCCTGGTCGCCCGGCACCGGGCCGCCCCGTTCCGCGTCCTCGACGGCACCCCGGACGACTCCGAGTTCGCCGACTACCTCCGCACCGCCGCCGCCGCCCTCGGCCACCCCGAGGCCTTCGCGGAGCGGGGCGAACTGCCGGCGGTCATGGCGGAATTGAACGCCGACCTGGAACGCCGCCGGCTCGGCGAGGTCGAGCGGACGCCGCGGTTCTTGTTCGTCCACGGCCTGCACCGGCTGCGCGAACTCCGCAAGACCGAGGACGACTACGGCTTCGGCAAGAAGTCCGACAAGGCCGCCACCCCCGGCGAAGTCTTCGCCCTGCTGATGCGCGAAGGCCCGCCGCTCGGCGTCCACCTCGTCGCCTGGTGCGACACGCTCACGAACCTGACCCGGGCCATCGACCGCCAGGGCTTGAAGGAGTTCGCGCTGCGGGTGCTGTTTCAAATGTCCCCGGCCGACAGCAGCCAGCTCATCGACACGCCGATGGCGTCCCGGCTCGGCCGGCACCGCGCGATGTTCATCGAGGAAGGGACTGAACGCCCCGAGAAGTTCCGGCCCTACGGCCTGCCGACCGCCGACCGGTTGCGCGACCTGGGCGTGGCGGCGAGTCGGGAGCCGGGGGCGTGACCGGGTCGGGTCACTCCTTCTTGGCCGCCAGCGCGATGAACTTCTCCGGGTCGTCCTTGAAGGCGTCCCGGCAACCGCTGCAACAGACGTAGTACGTCTTGCCCTTGTACGCGACCGGCATCGTCCCCTTGCCGCCGCTGACTACGCACTCGACGCCCTTCGGCACCGACGCGAACGCCTCCCCCTCCTTCGTCGCCCCGACCTGAAACCGCTTCGTGAAGAGGCTCCCGGCCTTCGGCTTCGACTCGGCCCGCAGGACGTACCGGGTGCCGTGCAGCAGCGTCAAAACGAGGCGGTGCGTCTCGGCCTCGGCGTCCCGGTCGAGCGTCAGGACTTGTTCCTTCTGCTTGCCCACGGTCAACGGCCCGGCGTACTTGTGCGTGACGGCCGGGGTGTCGGTCGTCGTCACCGTCAATTCGTACGTCGCCGTCGCCGGCAAGTAGCGGAGTTCGCCGGTCTTGAACGGCTTACCGCCGGCGTGCGCGAACGCCAGGCAGACGTCGTCCGCGGCGAACTTCCACTCGACTTTGACGACCTCCGTCCAGAACCCGGCCTGCCGCTCCTCGCGCGTCCCCTCGGGCGTGCCGGTCGCCTTCCAGGTGCCGACGAGCGACTGCACGGCCTGCAACGCCTCCTTCGGCGTCGGCTTCACGGGGTCGGCGGCGAGCGCCGCCAGGCACAGCATCAGGGCACTCATCGCGGCGACTCCGAGGGGGAAGATAGTATTGGCGAGCCAAGAGCGTCAGCGACTGGAGGAGCAAAGACCTCCAGTCGC
>JANYHV010000047.1 GCA_025362195.1 Fimbriiglobus sp.
GCAGGCGTTCGCGCACAACCTGAGCATCGTGATGCGGAAGGCGTGGGCGATCGGGGGGAAAGTCCGCCCCGAGGCGGGGTGAACAACCGACCCGCCGGCCGCCCCCGCGGGACCACCGGCCCGCGATTTTTTCCCACGCCCGTGAGCGACTGGAGATCGAGGAACCTCCAGGCGCTCACGCTCCTGGCTCGCCAGCGTTACGCCTCCGGCCCCAGTTCCTTGGCCGTGCGCATCTCGACTTTGCCGGCGCGGCCGACGGCGTAGACGAAGTTCGATTTCTCGGTCGCGGCGCTGCCGACTTCGCCCTTCGGGTTCACCGCCAGGAAGGCGACCATCGGCGGGTGGACGCCGCGGCGGACGGCCACGCGGTGGATGCGCTTGACGGCCGCCTCGCACGCTTCTTGCGGGGTCTTGCCGGCGCGCATCTGCTCGACGACGTACAGGCTGCCGCCGATGCGGATGACCTCCTCGCCGACGCCGGTCGCCCCGGCCGCGCCGGCCTCGTCGTCGACGTACAGGCCCGCGCCGATGATGGGCGAGTCGCCGACGCGGCCGGGCAGTTTGTACGCCAGCCCGGAGGTCGTGCAGACCCCGCCCAGCCGGCCCTCGGCGTTGACCCCGAGCACGGTGACGGTGTCGTGGTTGTCCTCGGCGACGGGGAGCATCAGGTCGTCCGGCCCCTGGAAGGCGGCACGCGGCTTGCCCTCGCGGTCGGCCTTCTTCTGGGCCTTGGGGTGCTTCTCGAACCACTCGCGCATGCCGTCGAGGGTGTGCGGCATCTCGAGTTCGTAGCCGTGCTTGAGGGCGAACCACTTCGCCCCCTCGCCGACGAGCAGGACGTGCGGCGTCTTGTCCATGACCAGGCGGGCGACGCCGGACGCGCTGCGGATGTGCTCCAGCCCGGCGACGGCCCCGCACGACAGGGTCTTGCCGTCCATGACGCACGAGTCGAGGGTGAGCCGGCCGATGCGGTCGGGCAGGCTGCCGAACCCGACGGAGTGGACGGCCGGGTCGTTCTCGACCGCCTGCGCCCCGGCGATGACCGCGTCCAGGACCGGCTTCCCGGCGGCGACCATCGGCAGCGCGACCTCGACGGCCAGCTTACCGAACGGCCACGTGGCAATCACGACGGGAACGGGCATCTTCGGTCTCCAACTCGGAGGGTGTCTGCGCGAGATTGCAGAGTGCAGAATGCAAAGTGCAGAGTATCAGCAGGAACACCTCATCGGTACTGTTCGAGTTGATTTCGATTCTGCACTCTGCACTTTGCCTTCTGCACTCACAAGGACGCACTTTCCTCTCCGGTGGAAACGGCTTCTTCGCTCAGACCACGTCCTTCGTGAACGGCTTGGGCTTATCGACGAGGGTAATCGGCCGGCCGTTGGGCGTGTCGTTTTTCTTGGTGTGATCGACGCCCATGAGTTCGCACACGGTGCCCAGGAAGTCGGCCGGGGTGACGGGCCGCTCGACGACCGTCGCGCCCTCCTTGTCCGTCTTGCCGACGACACTGCCGCCGCGAATGCCGCCGCCGAACATGGCGAGGCTCCAGGCCTTGGGGTAGTGGTCGCGGCCCGGCTTGTCGCCCTTCGTGTTGATTCCCGGGGTGCGGCCGAACTCGCCCATCCAGACGACCAGCGTGCTGTCGAGCAGGCCCCGCTGCTTCAAGTCTTCGAGCAGCGCGGACACGGCGGCATCGACCTGGCCGGACAGGCTTTTCACCTTGGTGAAGTTGTCGAGGTGGGTGTCCCAGCCGCCCAGGAAGACCTCGATGAACGGCACGCCGACTTCGACGAGCCGGCGGGCCATGAGGACGCCGTTGGCGAAGTTGCCACTGCCGTACCGGGCCTTGGTCGCCGCGTCCTCGGCGGTCAGGTCGAACGCCTTCGCCTCCTTCGACTTCATGAGCGTGACGGCCCGCTGGTAGGCGGTCGCGTGGTCGGTGATCGCCCCGGCCTGGTAGTCGTGGTAGAAGGCCTTTTCCATCTGGTCGAGCAGCCCGAGCCGCCTGGCCTGCTTGTCCTCGGCGACGACCGACTTGAGGTCTTCGACGCCGCGCTCGGCGTTGGTGACGATGAGCGGGTGGAACTTCGGCCCGAGGAAGCCCGACCCGTACCCGCGGTTGCCGACGCTGACGAAGTTGGGCACGCTGGCGTCCGGGTTGCCCTTTTCCATCGCCACGATCGACCCGACGCTGGGGTAGCTGACGCCGCCCTGGCCCTCGCGGTAGCCGGTGTGCAGGTTGTACTTGGCCCGCGGGTGCGCGCCTTCGGGGCTGGTCATGCCGCGGACGACGGTGCCGGTGTGCATCCACTTGGCGAGCTTGCCGAAGTGCTCGCTGATCTGCACGCCCGGGGCCGAGGTCGAGATCGGCTTGAAGTCGCCCGCGCCCTTGCTGTCGGGCTTCAAGTCGAACGTGTCCTTGTGGGACGGCCCGCCGTCCATCCAGAGCAGGATGCACGACTTCGCCTTGCCCGCGGCCGGCGACTTGGTCGCCTCTTGGGCGAGGACGTTCATCCACCCCGACGCGGCCAGCGTCGAGACGCCGACCCCCGCGCCGAGGGCGGAAAGCTGCAAGAAGTCCCGGCGGTTGGCGTCGGTGAACATGGGAAAAGCTCCGGTGAAAGGGCTCAGGCGAGCGGCAGTGAATCGAAGACCGGCGAGCCGGAAGCGTCAGCGCCCGGAGTTCTTCGGGCGTGGACTCCGGGCGCTCCGGGTACTCCGGGCTTCCGGGTACTCCGGGCTTCCGGGTACTCCGGGCGCTGACGCTTCCG
>JANYHV010000050.1 GCA_025362195.1 Fimbriiglobus sp.
TGCCACTGAGTCAGGCTTGAAGTGATCGCAGCGTCCCGCCATGACTGGAGTGACCACACGTCACCACGGCAAGGACGCTGCGATCACTTCAAGCCTAACTCAGTGGCATTGGACTCCCGTGGGCCGCTCGCCGGGAGTTCGCCTGCGGCGGAGCCGTTACAGGTACGACGCTTCGGCGGCGATTTTGGTGCCCGCCGCGCGGTTGGTCGCGGTCGTCAGGGCGGCGGTCCGCTCGACCATGTCGTGCGGCATCTGGTCGGGGCGGAAGCGCCACGTCCAGTTGCCGGCCCCCACACCGGGGACGTTCATCCGCGCCTCGGCCCCCAGGCGGAGCAGGTCTTGCATCGGGACGATGGCCAGCTTCGCGGTCGAGGCCCAGGCCAGGCGGAGTAGGGCGTCGGCCGGGTCGGTCACGGGGTGGCCCAGGTACTCGCCGAGTTGCCACCGCTCGGCGTCGGTCAGCGAAGCGTACCAGCCGTTCGTCGTGTCGTTGTCGTGCGTGCCGGTGTACACGACCGATAGCGGCTCGAAGTTGTGCGGCCAGTACAGGTTGCCCGGGTCGCCCAGCATGAAGTGCAGGACGCGCATCCCCGGCAGGCCGTAGGCTTCGCGGAGTTCGGTCACGTCCGGGGTGATCAGGCCGAGGTCCTCGGCGATGATCGGCAGGTGCTCGCCGAAGGCCGCGCGGAAGGCGTCGAACAGCTTGTGCCGCGGCCCCTCGACCCACGCGCCGTTCAGTGCCGTCGGCTCGGCGGCGGGGATGTTCCAGGCGGCGGCGAACCCGCGGAAGTGGTCCAGGCGGATCAGATCGACCTGCTGCAAGTTCCGCTTCAGCCGGGCGACCCACCAGCCGAACCCGGTCGCCGCCATCGCCTTCCAGTCGTACAGCGGGTTGCCCCAGTGCTGGCCGGTCGGGCTGAAGTAGTCGGGCGGCACCCCGGCCACGACGACCGGCTTACGGTCCGCGTCGAGCAGGTACTCGCCGGGGTTGGCCCACACGTCCGCCGAGTCCATCGCCACGAAGATCGGCGCGTCCCCGATGATTTTGACGCCGTGGGCGGCCGCGTACTCTTTGAGCGCGGACCACTGCCGGTCGAACAGGAACTGCCCGAACCGGTGCATGCCGATCTCGTCGCCCACGGACGCCTCGATGGCGGCGACGGCGACCGGGTCGCGCTCGCGCAGGTCGCGCGGCCAGTCGGCCAGGCCCGCGCCGCCGAGGGCGTCCCGGATGGCAGTGTAACTGGCGTAATCGTGCAGCCAGCTCGCCTCCCGGGCGTGGTAGGCATCGACCTCCATGCGCAGTGCCGGCCCGCCGACGCCGCCCTTGAACCGGCCCCACGCCTCGCGCAGCACGGCCTGCTTGAACGGGATGACCCGGTCGTACTCGACGCGGTCCGGGGTGAAGTGCTGCTCCGCACCGAAGCCGTCGGGGAGGAGGCCGTCGCGCTGCAAGAGTTCGGGGCTGAGGAGGGTGATACTCCCGGCGAACGCGGAGAACGACTGGTACGGCGAGTTGCCGGCCCCGGTCGGCCCGAGGGGGAGGATTTGCCACCACGACTGCTTCATCGCTTCGAGCGTGAGCACCCAGCGGTAGGCTTCGGGGCCGAGGTCGCCGACGCCGTAGGGGCCGGGCAGGCTGGTCGGGTGCAGAAGAACGCCCGCGGACCGGGGGACAAACTTCGTCGTCGGCATAGACCACTCGGTTGCGGGGTCGGGGGCGTCGCGGTCGGAGTCGTGCCGACATTGTTAGCAGATGGGGTGCCGATGGCTGCCGAGAATCCGCCGCGCGAGTTGGTCGAAGGCCTCGACTACTACGTCGATGCCGGCCGGTGGGTCTTCACGGGGGCGTACCACCGCGCCCGGGGGACGTGCTGCCAGAGCGGCTGCCGGCACTGCCCGTGGGGCTTCCGCAAGCCGGCGGACGCGCCGCCCGCCGCCGCCCCGCCGCGCGACCGGCCGGCGTGAGCGGCGGCGGTGTCGCCCTCAGCAAGTTTTCCCGAACCGTGCCGGTCCGCGGGCGTCGCCCCGGGGTTACTACTCCGGGGCGACGACGTTTCGGAGGGCGAGTCATGCGATACCTGCGGGCGATCATGCTGGCGGTCCTGGCGGCCGGGGTCACGGGCGCGGCCCTCACCGGGGCACCGGCGGCGGACGAACCGAAGACCCAGTCGAAGAAAGCCGCGGTGCAAAAGTTGAAGGCCGCCGCGGCGGCGAAGAAGGCCGCCGACGCCGGCAAGCCCGGGGAAAAGGTCGTCACCCTGCCGTCCGAGGCCAAGGTCGTCAAGCCGCTCCCGGCGGTCCTCGCCCCGGCCGCGCTGGTCCGGCAAATCGACGCGCTGATCGACGCCAAACTCGCCGCCGAGAAGGTGACCGCGTCCCCGCAGGCGGGCGACGCCGAGTTCCTCCGCCGCGCCTCGCTCGACCTGACCGGCGTCATCCCCACGGCCGACGCCGCCCGCGCCTTCCTGGACGACCCCGACCCGGCCAAGCGGGCCAAGCTGATCGACCGACTCCTCGCCGCCGACGGCTACGGCGGCCACCTCGCCGACCTGTGGACGGCCAAGCTCTACTTGAAGGACTCGGACAACCGCTTCGTGGCCAAGGAGCCGCTGCACAAGTGGCTCGCCGAGGAGTTCAACAAGAACACGCCGTGGGACGCGCTGGTCACGAAGCTCGTGACCGCGACCGGGACCGCCGAGGACAACCCGGCCGTGACGTTCTTCATGGCCAACCGCAGCGTGGACAAGCTGACCGACGCCGTCGGCACGCACTTCCTCGGCCAGAGCGTGTCGTGCGCCCAGTGCCACAACCACCCGTTCACGGCCATGAAGCAGACGGAGTACTGGGGCCTGGCCGCGTTCTTCAGCAAGGTCAATACCCCCCGGCCGCGGAACGCGATGATGGGCGGGGACAACGCCAAGCTGGCCGTCACCGAAGGGACCGGGGCGTCCCGGGCGAAGGACTTCTTCCCCGAATCGACGCTCAAAGTCGCCCCGCACGTCCTGGACGGGACGCCGGTCAAGGTGAGCGCGAGTGAGCCGTACCGCCCGGCCCTGGCCAAGTGGCTGACCGCCGCGGACAACGCCGACTTCGCGCGGGCGACGGCGAACCGCACCTGGGCGCTGCTCTTCGGGCACGGCCTGGTCAACCCGGTCGAGGACATGCACGAGGGCAACCCGGCGTCGCACCCCGAACTCCTCGACCTGCTCGCCGGCCAGTTCGCCGCGGCCAAGTTCGACCTCAAGCACTTGACCCGCACGCTGATGCTGACCAACGCCTATCAGCGGTCGAGCAAGCCGACCGCCGGGAACACCGCCGACGCGATTCTGGTCAGTCACGCCACGATGAAGGTGATGATCCCCGAGCAACTGTACGACAGCCTGCAACTCTTGCAGGCCCGCGCCGGCAGCCCGGTCGGGCCGCGCGAGAGAGGCCCGAAGACGCAGGCGGCGTTCAAGGGCGGGACGGGGACCGGCCGGGACGCGTTCGTCGCCTTCTTCCTGGCCGGGGCCGACAAGCCGAACGCCGCCGAGTACGAGGCCGGCATCCCGCAGGCCCTCCGGCTCATGAACTCCCGCCAGACGCTCGGCAACAACCCCGCGGCCGCGCGGTCCTTCGCCAAGCCCGGCGCGAAGCCGGCCGACACCCTCGAAGAGATGTACCTGGCCACGCTGACCCGCCGGCCGACCCCCGACGAGACGGCCAAGATGCTGGCGTACCTCAAGGACGGCGGCCCGACGGGCCTGGCCGACGTGCTCTGGGTGCTGACCAACACCAGCGAGTTCGTCCTGATCCGCTAAACCCCCGGCGAGCCGGAAGCGTCAGCGCCCGGAGTACCCGGAGCGCCCGGAGTACCCGGAGCGCCCGGAGTTCTTCGGGCGTGGACTCCGGGCGCTCCGGGTACTCCGGGCTTCCGGGTACTCCGGGCTTCCGGGTACTCCGGGCGCTGACGCTTCCG
>JANYHV010000064.1 GCA_025362195.1 Fimbriiglobus sp.
TCCCGCCCGCGAAGCGCTGACCCCGGCCGCCATCGACGCCGTGCTGGGCGACTTCCGCGCCTGGCTCACGACCGCCGCGGTGGCGGAGCCGCACGCGGCCGGCGAGGTCATCGACCTGACCGCCGTCGTCGGCCACTTCACCGCCCTCCGGCACGAGGTCAACCTGCTGACGAAGACGACGCGCGCCGCCGTCGAGCAGACCGCCGAAACCCTGAAGGCGCTCCAGCCCGCGCCGAAGCCCGAGGACCGCACGCCGACGCTGCTCAAGGCCGTCATCGATGTCGCCGACTCGCTGGCGTTGGCGATGAAGCTGGTCGAGCGCGGCCAAGCGACACTTCAGGACATCCTCGACGACTGCGCTAATGACGCCCCGCCAACACCGTCCCGTCCGGGCCTCTTTTGGCAACTGCTCGGGTTCAAGGCCGACACCTGGGCCGGCTGGGCGGACGCCGTCGCCGTCCGGGACGCGGCGCGCGAGGAAGCGCTGGCGAAGCTCGCCCCGCTCGCCGACGGCCTGGCGGACGGCTACGCGATGAGCCTACGCCGCGTCGAGGCCGTGCTGCCGCAGTTCGGGCTGGAGGCGATCCCGTGCGAGGGCTTGCCGTTCGACCCCGAGTTGATGGAGGCGGTCGAGGTCGTCGAAGGCGTCGAAAGTGGCGTCGTCGTCGAGGAAGTCCGCCGCGGCTACCTGCGCGGCGGCAGCGTCTACCGGTACGCCCTCGTCAAAGTCGCGCGCTGACCACCAGTTGCACCGCGACCAGTGCCAGTAGCCCGAAGCTGATGACGGCGTTGACGCGGAAGAAGGCGTCGTTGACGCGGCGCAGGTCGGTCGGCGAGACGATGGCGTGCTGGTAGGCGAGCAGCGCGCCGATGGGGATCAGCCCGACGGCGTAGATCGTGCCCAACTCCGGCGTGGCCAGGCCGAAGGCGACGAGCGCGGCGAAGGTCACCGCGTGGCACGCCGCCGCGAGCCGCAGTGCCCCGCGGACGCCGAGACGTGCCGGCAGGCTGTGCAGGCCGGCGGCGCGGTCGAAGTCGGCGTCCTGGCAGGCGTACAACAGGTCGAACCCGCTCACCCAGAATAGCACCGCCGTCCCGAGGACCAGCGGCGGGGTCATGTCCGCCCACGAGACGACTCCGCGGACGGCGATCCAGGCGGCGACCGGGGCGAGCGCCAGCGCCGCGCCGAGCCAGAAGTGCGCCAGGCTCGTGAACCGTTTGGTGAGCGAGTACGCCAGTACGACGGCCAGCACCGGCAGGGCCAGGTACGCCGGCCACGGGTTCGACGGCTCGCGCAGCAGGAACAGCCCGGTCGCGGCCAGGAAGGCGGCGCACGTCACGACCGTGAACAGTGTCACGGCGGCCACACTGAGCGTGCCGGCGGGCAGGTGCCGGCCGGCGGTCCGCGGGTTGCGGCCGTCGAGGTCGCGGTCGGCCAGGCGGTTGAACGCCATCGCCGCCGAGCGGGCGGTGACCATGCACGCCAGGATGCCGACGAGGTCGGGCCACCGGAACGCCTGTTCGCGCTGCCAGGCGAGCAGCGCCGCCACCAGCGCGAACGGCAGGGCGAACACGGTGTGGCTGAAGCGGATGAGGCCCAGGAACAGGCGGACGCGGTCGAACAAGCGCTTCCGCCGGAAAAGAGAAGGTGGGGTCAGCAGTCCAGTTTAGCGACCGGGGCCGTCCAGCGGACGAAGTCCCAGACGGTGACCAGGCCGAGGCCCCGCGCGGCGACTTCGCGCGGTTCGCCGACGGCCGCGCCGCCGAGCATCGCCCAGGCTTCGTTGCTCAGGCTGACGCGGCCGGGCACGCCGTGGCTCTCGACCCGGCTGGCGGCGTTCACCGTGTGCCCCCAAACGTCGTAGCTGAACTGGACGCGGCCGAGCACACCGGTGACGACGGGGCCGACGTGGATGCCGACGCGGACCTGCCACCCGGCCGGGTGCGCCTTCGCGTCCTCGACGAAGTTCAGCCCGCACGTCAACAGGGCGAGTGCGGGGTTGGCCGTCTCGCCGGTCAGGCCGGCCACGCCCATGAAGGCG
>JANYHV010000071.1 GCA_025362195.1 Fimbriiglobus sp.
ACGCGGCGGACATCCACTTCGGATTTGAAGATCAGCAACTCGATCGCCCCCAGCAACTCCACTTTCGCCCGCAACTCGCCCGCCGGCACCTTCGGGACACGCTGCTTCCACTGCTCGACGGCGTCGGCCAGCTTCCGCTCGGCCGTGGCGATCTGCGCGTTGACCGCGAGCATCGCCACAGCCGGGTCGTCTTTCTTCGCCGCCGCGGCCGCCGGCACCGGCGGGCCGTCGCCGCCGGGGTGGGGCATCAGGGCGACGCCGGTGCCGGTCACGCCGACGCCGACGAGGGTCAGGGCGACCGCGGTCGCGGCCAGTTGGTGGCGGAGCATCATCGTCAGGACTCCTTGGGCAATGGCGGCGGCGGGGACGGCCGCCCGGGGGTTCAGGGTCAACTCGACGCAGGCGGACACGCGGTCGAAGGACAGCGCCGACGCCGCGACCTCCGCCGGCAGGGTCAGGCCGCGGCGGGTCAGAGTGGCGGCCAGGCGGGCGCGGGCGGTGGCCAGGCGGGACAGGACGGTGCCGCGGGGGACGCCGAGGATCGTCGCGGCGGCGTCGGCCGTGTGGCCCTGCAGGTAGCACAGCACGACGACCCGGCGGTGCCGCTCGCCCAGGCCGTCGATGGCCGCGTCGAGCAGGGCCAACTCGTCGGCGTCCAGGGCCGGCCGGGTCGCCGCCGGCACGTCGGCGGTTAGCGTTGCTACCCGGCGACGGCCCGCAGCCCGCAGCGCGGCCCGGCGGGCCGTCCGGTGCAACCAGCCGGGCAGGGACTGCCGCACGCTAGCAGCCTTGCGGGCGAGGATCAGGAAGGTCGCCTGGAAGGCGTCCTCGGCGTCGGCCTCGTCCCGGGCGACTCGCCGACAAGTTCCCAAGACCAGCGGGCCGTGCCGCCAGACGAGCAGCTCGAACGCCGCCGGGTCGCGGGCGTCGGCGTACCGGCGGAGGAGTTCGGCGTCGGCCGCGGCGTCGCCCGGGTAGGCGTCCGGCGGGCGGAGTCGGGCGAACAGGGGTGCGAACGGGGTGCGTGCCATCGTGCCCTTCCAGAGACGCGGACCCGCCGCGCGATTCACTTTTGGTTCGGAAAACTTTTACGGTGGTTTCGGGGTGGGCAGCAAAAGTCTACCCGGCGACCGAGCGGCCCGCGAGAACGAACACTGCCGTCGCCCCGAGGTCAGTCCGGCCGGGTGCGGGAAATTCGCAGCGATTTCACGGAATGTTTTTGCGGCGGACGCGACTTCACGCCACCTTAAGGAAGTCTGAAAATCTGCCGCCGGGCCGGTCCGCTCTTCCCGGGCCGCTTATCATGGTGTGTCGCACCCCGGCCGGCGGATCGGCCGGGGCGGTTTGGCAAACGGGAGAACCTGCCCATGTTGCTGTCGCGTCGCCTCCGCCTGGCCCTCGCCTCCTTCGCCCTCGCCGGTTCGCCCGGGTCCGCCGCCGAAGTCCGGTGGGACCCGCTCCGCAGTTCGTCGCCGGACACGGTCGAGGAACTCCGGGCGCTGGAGAAGAAGGTCAAAGCGGTCACCGAAAAGGTCATGCCGTGTACCGTCGGCCTGCTCGTCGGCCAGGGCGCGGGCAGCGGCGTCATCGTGACCGACGCGGGCCTGGTGCTGACCGCCGCGCACGTCATCGGCAAGCCGGGCGAGACGTGCGTCGTCGTGCTTTCGGACGGCAAGCGGGTCGACGGCGTCTCGCTGGGCGTCAACAGTAAACTCGACAGCGGCATGGTGCAGATCACCGGCAAGCCGCCGGAGGGTTTCAAGTGGCCGGGGGTCGCGGCGGGCAAGTGGCCGGTCGCCGAACTCGGCACGTCCGCCGACCTCAAGAAGAACCAGTGGCTGATCTCCCTGGGCCACCACGGCGGGCCGCGGATGGGCCGCACGCCGCCGCTGCGGTTGGGCCGCTTCGACAACTTCAACAAGTCCGATCAGACCCTCCGAACCGACTGCACCCTCGTCGGCGGGGACTCGGGCGGGCCGCTGTTCGACCTGAACGGCAAGCTCGTCGGCATCCACAGCAAGATCGGCATCTTCCTCGAATACAACATGCACGTGCCGATCGACGCCTTCCGGCCGGACTGGGACCAACTCGCCGAGGGGGCCGTGCTGGGCAAGCCGCCGGTCGAACTCGGGGCGACGCTCGACTCGAAAAAGATCGCCCCGACCGTCATCGAAGTGATCGCCGACTCCCCCGCCGCCAAGGCGACGCTGGCCGAGGGCGACGTGATCGTCAAGTTCGCCGGGAACAAAGTCCTCACCCGCACCGACCTGAAGGCGATCCTGATGGAGTGCCAGCCGGGCCAGACGGTGACCGTCGTCGTGCTGCGCGAGGACGAAAACGTGACGCTCAAGCTGACCTTTCCCCGCCGTAGTGCCAATAAAGAGTAAGGCCCCGCCCGACCCGTCGAACCCCTTGGTGTGGCTTCCATTCGATTGAAGACCGGAGTGCCTCCATGTTCCTGCGCCCGACCACGCTGTCCGTCTTGACCGCGATCTTCTTGTTCGCCCCGGCCCCGGCCGCCTCCGCCCAGGCGGTTTCGACGCCGTCGTCCTCGGCGGTCCAGGACCGCGGCAAGAAGCGCATCCTCGCGCTCTTCAGCGACGCCGTCAGCGCCGTCAACGACAGCGTCGTGCGGGTCCTCGCGGACGGCAAGGAAGTCGCGCTCGGCACGGTCGTCACCGAAGACGGCAACGTCCTCACGAAGGGCAGCGACCTCAAGGGCGAGTTGCTGTGCGTGCTCCGCGACGGCACCAAGCACAAGGCCTTCCACGTCGGCTACCACAAGCCGTCCGACCTGGCGCTCATCAAGATGGACGCGGAACACCTGAGGCCGATCAAGTTCCTCGGCGAAGACCCGGCCGCGCTCGGCAACTGGGTCGCCGCCGTCGGCACGAACTCCGACGCCATCGCCGTCGGCGTCGTGAGCGTCAAGACGCGCAAGCTGTTCGGCGACCAGGCGTTCGAGGAGAACTCGAACCGCGGCATGCTCGGCGTGCACATGAAGATCGACTCGACGGACGGAGTCCTGGTCGAAAAGTTCGGCGACGGATCGCCCGCCCGCAAGGCGGGGCTTCGCAGGGGGGACGTGATCGTCGAAGTCGCCGGCAAGCCGGTCACGACCCCCGAAAGCCTGAAAGCCGTCCTCGAAAACTACGCGGCCGGGGACACCGTGAGCGTCCGCGTCACCCGGGAGGGCCGGGAGATGAGCTTCAAGGCGACCCTCGCTTCGCTGGCGGACATCGACCAAAGCTCGATGCAGAACGTCCTCGGCGGGCCGCTGTCCGGTCGCCGCACCGGGTTCCCGTCCGTCCTCCAGCACGACACCGTCTTGAAGCCGACCGACTGCGGCGGCCCGCTCGTCGACCTCGACGGCAAGGTCCTGGGCATCAACATCGCCCGCGCCGGCCGCGTCGAGACCTGGGCGATCCCCGGCAACGTCGTCCGCCCGATCCTCAAAGACCTCCTCGACGGCAAGTACGAGCCGCGACGGAAGTAAGTGAGTGCAGAATGCAAAGTGCAGAGTGAAAACCGCTCCGCCGCCGGGGGTTTTGATTCTGCACTTTGCACTGTGACCTCTGCACTCTGGCCTCCGCACTCCGGGTTTCGAGTTGAGGTTGACCCGCCGAACGGTTCTCATTTACGATGCGTCCTGCACCACGCCCCCCGGACTTCGGAGGGGGGCCGTCTCGCAGCAAGGACGCTCCGATGCCGACGATCAACAAGCTCTTCCTCGGGAAACTCGTCGCCGTGGCGGCCCTCCTCGCCGCGCTGCTCGTCGGGGTCCACACCGTCCAGGCGGACCGCATCCCCGCGGCCTTGCAGCGCCAGGCCGAGCGCGCGGCCGACGCCGGCAAGACCGACTCGGCCGTCCGGTACTTGCGCCAGTACCTCGAATTCCGGCCCGACGACACGGACGCGCAGGAGCGCCTCGCCGGGATGATGCGCGACCGGCCCGGCCGCGACCCCGGCGACCAACTGTTGCTCTACGACAAAATCCTCCGCGCCGACCCGACCCGGCACACCGTCCGCCGCGACGCCCTGACCGCGAGCCTGCGCATCGGCCGGTACACCGACGCCGAGACGCACGCGCTGGAACTCCTCAAGACCTTCCCGGCCGACGCCGGGTTGCGGCAGAAACTCGCCCTCGCGCAGGCGGCCGCGCAGAAGACCGACGACGCGCGGCGGAGCTACGAGGCGGCGCTCGCGGCCGACCCCGCCGACGTGACCACGTACCAGATGTACGCGCAGTTCCTGTACCGCGACGTGAAGTCCAACGACGAGGCGCGGGCCGTCGTCGATCGGCTAGTGAACGCGGTCCCGCAGGACGCCGAGGCGTACCTGACCCGCGCCCGCTTCGACGCCGGACTCGGCCAGGGGACGACGGTCGCGGCCGACCTGGGCCGGGCACTCGACCTCGACCCCGAGAACGCCGAGGCCCTGGTCCTGCTCGCCGAGTTCTACCAGAAGTCGCGCAAGTTGAACGAGGCCCACGACTGCCTGGCCAACGGGGTGAAACTGTACCCGGCCGACCTGCGGCTGATCCGCAGCCTGGCCTGGCTCGACCTGAACATGGGCAACATCGGCGCGGCCGTCGGCGTCCTCGAAGACGGCATGGCCCGCGTTTCGGACAGCTTCGAGTTGCTCGTCCCGCTCGCCGACCTGCTCGTGCAACTCGGCGAGACCGGCCGGTCCGAGGAGATCGTGGCCAAGCTGCAAGCCCGCCCGACCCCGGCCGCGAAGATGCAGACGAAGTACCTGCAAGCCCGCCTGCACATGCGCGGCCTGCGCTGGGCCGAGGCCGCCGACCTGCTTACGAGCCTGCGCCTGGACGCCGTCAACATGCCCGGTTTGGAGTCGCAAACCAACCTGCTCCTGGCCGCCTGCCAGCAGCGCCGCGGCAAACCGGACGACGAGCGCGAGACGCTGAAACTGCTGTTGAACAAGGACCCCAACCACCTCGCCGGCCGCGTCGGCTTGGCCCAGGCGTACCTGAACGCCGGCCGGACCGCGGACGCCATCACCGAGTACGAGGCGGCCGTCAAGTCGCCCTACGCCAGCCCCGCCGTTCACGCCACGCTGGTCCGCTTAAAGTGCCTCGAGTACGCCCGCGTCGGCGGCCGCGCCGCCGACTGGGCGCAACTCGAACGCGTCGCCGACGACCTGGCCAAGGCCGGGACGGCGGCGAGTTCGGAGCCGACGATCCTCCGCGCCGAAGTCGTCGAGGCCCGCGGCGATTCGAAGCAGGCGACCGCGATCCTGCGGGCCGAGGCGGCGCGCCGCCCGGGCGACGTGCGGCTCTGGGTGGCCCTCGCCGACCGCGTCGCCAAGCTCGCCGGGGTGTCCGCCGCGCTGAACATCCTCGACGAGGCGCAAGCCGGTGCCGGGGACGGGGCCGAGGTGCGGCTGGCCCGCGCCGACCTGTCGGCCCGCGACCCCGCGCTGTCCCGCCCGCTCGAACCGCTGGCCGAAGCGATCGAGACGTGGCCCGACGCCGAACAGACGCGACTCCTCCTCGGACTCGTCGAAATCTTCGACCGCCTGGCCGACGAAGCGGGGGTGGTGCGGACGTACCAGAAGCTCGTCGCCCGTAGGCCGAACGACCTGACGATTTGGGAGACCCTCGGCGAGCGCGCCCTGCGCACCGGCAACGCCGCCGTCGCCGCGGACGCCCTGGCCGCCGTGGCGCGGCTCGACCCCGCCGGCAAGAGCGCCGCCCTGCTCAACGCCTGGCGGGCGGTCCACACCAAGAACGCCGGGGACGTGGCCGCCGTCGAAGCGGCCCTGGTGCAAGCCTTCGGCGAGTCGCCCGAGCGGGCCGACGCCTGCCTGGCGCGCGGGTACCTGAAGCGCCTGCAGAACGACGCGGCCGGGGCGTCGGTCTTCTTCGACCGCGCCTTGAAGCTCGAACCGGGCCGCTTCCCGCCGATGCAGAGTACCCTCGCCGACGCGGCCGCGTACCGGGCCGACGACGCCGTCGGTGCCGTTATCCTGCGAATGGCGTCCGACCCGCGCTGGACCGGCGAGCCGTTCCGCCGGACCGTGCGGGCGGCCATCAAACTAGCCCCGGGCGCGGCGAAAAAAATCCTCGCGGCGGCGGCCCCGCACGTCGAGCGCGAGCCGGGCGGCCTCGGCTGGCTGGGCGAATCCTACGCGCTGGCCGGGCTGCCGACGCCGGCCGCCGAGTGCTTCGAGCGGGCCGTCGCGTCCCCGGTCGCCAACGCCGACGACTGGCTGCGGCTCGCCGTCCGCGGCAAGCCGGACGCCGCGGCCACCGTACTCGCGCAAGCCCAGGCGAAGCTCCCCGCCGGTCTCGCGGCAAGCGTTCTCGCGTCCTACGCCGAGTCCGGCGTCGCCCCGAAAGGCTGGCAGCCGAGCTTCGCCACGCCCGACGCCCGCCGGCTCTTCCTCCGCGCCTCGCTGTCGGTGAAATTGTCGCGATATCTGCGCACCGAAGCGGTGGCGATGCTCGAAGCGGTCGTCGCCGACACGACACTTCCCGCGGCCGACGCCGCCTGGGCCAACCGCAACCTGGCGATGCTGCTGGCCGCCCGCGGCACGGCCGCCGACCGCGCCCGGGCCGTCACCCTGTTGACGAGCACCGGCGACGCCATCGGGGACACGCCCGACGAGAAGCGGGCGACCGCCGCCGTCTTGACCGCGCTGGCCCGACACCTCGACGGGGACGCCCGCCGGGCCGTCATGGCCCGCGCCGTTCAAGCCCTCGAAGCCCTCGTGCGGGAGACGCGGTCGGCCCGGGACGCGTACCTGCTCGCCCAGGTGTACCGGGCCGCCGGCAGCCGCAAGGCCGCGATCGACGTGCTGAACAGCCTGATGGAGGCCGACCCGAAGAACCTCGACTACCACCTGATGGCGCTCGAAGAACTGACCGACCTCGGCCAGATGGCCCCGGCCGTCGCCTTCGCCCAACGGCTGCTCGCCCTGTACCCCAGCGACTTCCGGGCGATCGCCGCGGTCGCGCGGTTCGAGTGCAAGGCCGGCCGCCCCGAGCGGGCGCTGGCCCTGGCCGAAGCCTACGTCCGCACGGCCGACGCCACCGTCGGCGACCTGCCGGCGAAGTCGGCCAGGTCGGCGGAACTCCTCGACGAACTCGTCCGCCTGCCGTCCGTCCGCCGCACCGAGGCCGGCCGCAAAATGACCGACGCCGCCGTCGAGCGGTACGAGGCGCTGATCTCCGGCCGGCCCGACGCCCTCGTCGCCGCCGCCGGCCTGCTCGCCCAGGACCAGCGGCACGCCGACGGTTTCGCGCTGATCGAGAAGTCGGGCAAGGCGCTACCGGCCCGCGCCCGGGCCGCCGCCGGCATGGCGATCCTCCGCGCCGGTGGTGCGTCCGAACGGCAGTTCGCCACCGTCGCGGAGTGGCTCGCCGCCGCCCGCCGCGACGAGCCGGACTCCCCCGGGCCGCTGCTCAACGAGGCCGAGTTCCACGCGCTCAAGCTGGACTACTCCCGCGCCGAGGCGATCTACACGGCGGTGCTGGCGAAGGAGCCGCGGAACGTCGTCGCGCTCAACAACCTCGCCTGGATTCTCGCCCCGCAACCGGAGTCGAGTGCCAAGGCGCTGGAGTTGATCGACCGGGCCGTGGCCGAGATCGGGGTCACCGGCGAACTGCTCGACACCCGCGCCCGCGTCCGCATCGCGTCGAAGCAGTTCGAGCTGGCCGAGAAGGACTTGACCGAGGCGCTGACGCAGGAGAAGACCGGCCTGCGGATGTTCCACCTGGCCCTCGCCAAGCAGGCCCAGACGCCGCCGAAGAAGGCCGACGCGGCGACCGCGTTCAAGCAGGCCAAGGAGCGCGGCCTGGAAGCCAAGGGCGTCCACCCCGCCGACCTGCCGCAGTTCCGCGTCCTCGACGCCGAAGCGCTGCGCGGCCCGAGTTGAACCGGAACGGTCCGCCGGGCCATAGAATCACCGCGACCCCTTCCCGCGCGGAGTCCGACGATGGCCAGCCCCGACCGCATCCCCGTCACCGTCCTGACGGGCTTCCTCGGCGCGGGCAAGACGACGCTCTTGAACCACATCCTGACGGCCAACCACGGCAAGCGGATCGCCGTCATCGAGAACGAATTCGGCGAGATCGGCATCGACCAGGACCTGGTCATCCGGGCCGAAGAAGAGATCTTCGAGATGAACAACGGGTGCCTGTGCTGCACCGTCCGCGGCGACCTCATCCGCATCCTCGGCAGCCTCATCAAGCGGCGGGACAAGTTCGACGCGATCCTGATCGAGACGACCGGCCTGGCCGACCCCGGCCCCGTCGCGCAGACCTTTTTCGCCGACGAGGAGCTGGCCGCCGCGACCCGCCTGGACGCCATCGTCACCGTCGTCGACGCCAAGCACGTCGCCCTGCACTGGGACGCGCCGGAGGTGCCCGAGCAACTCGCGTTCGCCGACGTGGTGCTGCTGAACAAGACCGACCTGGTCACGCCGGGCGAACTCGAAGCCCTCGAAGCCCGCATCCGCCGCATGAACCCGGCGGCGAAAATCCACCGCACGCAGAACGCCGTCGTGCCGATGGACGCGCTGCTCGACGTCGGGGCGTTCAGCCTCGACCGCATCCTGGCCCACGAGCCGGACTTCCTCCCCAAGCCGAAGCCCGCACACGACCACCATCATCACGACCACGCGCACGACCACACGCACGACGCGGCGATCGGGTCGGTCGGCATCGAGTTGCCGGGTAGCCTGAACGCCAAGCGGTTCAACGCCTGGATGAGCGACTTGCTCCAGTCGAAGGGGCAGGACATCTTCCGCATGAAGGGGGTCGTGAGCATCCACGGCGACCCCAAGAAGTTCGTCTTCCAGGGGGTCCACATGACCTTCGACGGCCGGCCGATGCAGCCGTGGGGCGAGACGCCGCGGGTCACCCGGCTGGTCTTCATCGGCCGGCACCTCGACCGCGCGCAGTTGACCGCCGGCGTCCACAGTTGCCTGGCCTAAGTCGGTCCGACCCTCCTCTCCCGTTCACGCCGGAGTCTCATGACGCCCACGCCCACCCCGCCGCCCGCTTCCAGTGTCCGCGGCGACCTCACGGCGTCGGTCGTCGTCTTCCTCGTCGCGCTCCCGCTGTGCCTCGGGGTGGCGTTGGCGTCCGGCGCGCCGCTCATCTCGGGGATCGTCGCCGGGGTCGTCGGCGGCATTTTGGTCGGGCTGCTGAGCGGGTCGAACACGAGCGTGAGCGGGCCGGCGGCCGGGCTGACGGCGGTCGTCGCGGCCCAGATCATCGCGCTCGGGTCGTTCGAAGCGTTCCTGCTGGCAGTGGTCGCGGGCGGGGTGATGCAGATCGGCCTCGGCCTTGCCCGGGCCGGCACGCTCGGCGCGTTCATCCCGTCGAGCGTCATCAAGGGGCTGCTCGCGGCCATCGGCGTGCTGTTGATTCTGAAGCAGATCCCCCACCTCCTCGGGCACGACGCCGACCCGCAAGGGGACATGGCGTTCGAGCAACCGGACCAGCAGAACACGTTTTCCGAACTGATCGACCTGTTCGGCGACGCCCACCTCGGGGCGGCCGTGATCGGCCTGCTATCGGTCGCGCTGCTCGTCGTCTGGGGCCGCTGGAAGCTGCTCAAATCGTCGCCCGTCCCCGCGCCGCTCGCCGTCGTCCTGTTGGGCGTCGGGCTGGTCGAACTGTTCCGCTCCGTCGGCGGGCTGTGGGCGGTCGATCCGGGGCACCTCGTCGAGGTGCCGGTCGCGGCGGACGTGGCCGGGTTCTTCGCGCTGTTCGCGTCCCCGGACTTCACCCAGTGGGCGAACCCGGCGGTGTACAAGGCGGCGGCCACCCTCGCCGCCGTGGCCTCGCTCGAGACCTTGTTGAACCTCGAAGCGGTGGACAAGCTCGACCCGCACCGGCGCGTCTCCCCGCCGAGCCGGGAACTCGTCGCCCAGGCGATCGGGAACGTGGCCAGCGGCCTGTGCGGCGGCATCCCGGTCACGTCGGTCATCGTCCGCAGTTCGGTCAACATCAACGCCGGCGGCAAGTCGAAGCTCTCGACCGTCGGGCACGGCGTCTTGCTCCTCGTGTGCGTCGCCTTCTTGCCCGCGCTGCTGAACCGCATTCCGCTGGCGTGCCTGGCCGCGATCCTGCTCGTCACCGGGTTCAAGCTCGTCACCCCGGCGCTCGTGAGGCAGATGTGGGCGGGCGGCCGCGACCAGTTCCTTCCGTTCGCGATCACGGTCGTCGCCATCGTGTTCACCGACCTGCTCGTCGGCGTGCTCCTGGGCATCGCCGCGAGCCTCGGGTTCATCCTGTGGAGCAACGCCCGGCGGCCCCTGCGGCAGGTCGTCGAGAAGCGGCCGGGCGGCGACGTGTTGCACATCGAACTGGGCAACCAGGTGAGTTTCCTGAACCGCGTCGCGCTGGCCAAGGCGTTCCAGCAGGTGCCGCCGAACGGGCACGTCCTGCTCGACGCCCGGCGGACCGACTACATCGACCCGGACGTGTACGCCCTGATCCGCGAGTTCAAGGACACGACCGGGCCGGCGCGGGCCGTCGAAGTGAGCCTGGTCGGGTTCCAAGACGACTACCACCTCCGCGACCGGACCCACTACGCCGAGTATTCGACGGCCGAGTTGCAGGCGGCGCTCACGCCGGGGCAAGTCCTGCGAGTGTTGAAGGACGGGCACGAGCGGTTCTTGAAGGGGCAGCACCTGACCCGCGACCTCGGGCGTCAGGTGAACGCCACCGCCGCCGGCCAGCACCCGCTCGCCGTCGTGTTGAGTTGCATCGACTCGCGGGCCCCCGCCGAACTGCTCTTCGACACCGGCCTGGGCGACGTGTTCAGCGTCCGCGTCGCCGGCAACGTGACCGGCCCCAAGGTGATGGGGAGCGTCGAGTACGCGTGCGCGGTGGCCGGGGCCAAGCTCGTCCTCGTCATGGGGCACACGCGGTGCGGGGCCGTGACCGCGGCCGTCGAGCTGTTCGGCACGGTGGCCACGATCACCGAGGCGACCGGGTGCGAGCACCTGGACGAGATCGTCGGGTTCATCCAGGAGTCGATCGACGACTCGGCCGGCCTGCGGCTGGCGACGGCCACGCCGGAGGAGCGGCGGGCGTTCACGAACGGCGTCGCCCGCCGCAACGTCGAGCGGGCGGTCGAGACGCTGTTGCGCGAGAGTCAAGCGCTGTCAACACTCGTCGCCGGCGGCAAGTTGGCGATCGTCGGCGCGATGTACGACGTGGTCACCGGCGACATCGAGTACCTGGGCGAGCCAGAAGCGTGAGCGCCTGGAGTTCTTGAAGCGCAAAACTCCAGTCGCTGACACTTCTGGCTCGCCGGCTACAAGCCCTTCGCCGCCAGGGTGCCGGTGCTCCACGCGGACTGGAAGTTGTACCCGCCGATCCACCCGTCGAGGTCGAGGACTTCGCCGGCGAAGTACAGGCCGGGGTGCCGCTTGCTCTGCATGGTCCGCGAATCGACTTCGTCGAGGCTCAGCCCGCCGGACGTGACTTCCGCCTTCTCGTAGCCCAGCGTCCCCTTCACCGGCACGCGAAGTCGCTTCACGGCGGCCACCAGCGCGAGGCGGTCGGGCTTGCTCAGCGCGGCGGCGCGGCGGTCGGGGGCCTGGCCGGTCAGCGCGAGCAGGTGGTCGCAGACCCGGCGGGGGAGTTTCTCGGCCAGCACCCCGGCGAGTTGCTTCTTACCCTGGGCCAGGCTCTCGGCCTGGACGTAGTCGTTGAACTGCGCCTCGGGCACTCCCGGCAGCAGGTCGAATTCGAGGGCCAGTTGCGACGGCGTGGCGTGGCCGCTGACCGCCCGACTGATGTCCAGGGCCACCGGCCCGCTGAGGCCGAAGTGGGCGAACAGCAGCGACCCGCGTCGCCCGGCCAGCGCCTTGTTCTCGTGGACGACCTTCAACCCCACGTCCGGCATCGTGACGCCGCTCAAGTCCTTGACCCACTCGGCGTGGACCGTGACCGGCACCAGGGACGGCCGGGTCGCGGTCACGGTGTGGCCGAACTTGCGGGCGAAGCCGTAGCCGTCGCCGGTCGTGCCGCACCCGGGGTACGACAGCCCGCCGGTCGTGACGAGCAGCTTCGCGGCGGTGAGCGTGCGGACCGGGGTCGTGACCCGGAAGCCGCCGTCAATGGCCGACACCTCCTTGGCCGGTTCGGTCAGCGCGAGGGTCGCGCCGCTGCGGTGCAGGCGGCGCAGCAGGGCGTCCAACACGTCGAGGGCGCGGTCGCTGACGGGGAAGATTTTGCCCGTCTCCTCGGCCTTCGTGGCGACCCCCTCGCCGTTGAAGAACGCGACCGTCTCGCGGACGCCGAAGTTGGCCAGCGCGGAGTGCAGGAACTTGCCGTTGGGGCCGAACGCCTCGACGATGCCGCGGTTGTCGCAGTCGTGGGTGATGTTACAGCGGGTGCCGCCGGACATGAGGATTTTGACGCCGGCCTTCTTGCCCTTCTCCAACAGTAGGACCTTGCGGCCGCGCTCGGCGGCGTGGATCGCGGCCATCAGTCCGGCCGCACCGGCCCCCAGGATGATGGCGTCGTAGTCGAAGGCGGCGGGCGGCGTCATCGGGGTCGGTCTTCTCGGGTGAGGTGGTGACATTGTATCGGCCGCGCGAGTTCGTCAGAACCGTCGGTCGCAGTGAAGCGCGGCGGCGCAACGGGCCGATGTTCGTAGTGTCGAGTCCGTCGCGGTCCGACGGGCCGCGGGGAGGGGAGCGGCGGGCCGGGCGCTTGGTTGTCGCCGGGGTCCTCGGCCCCCGAGGCCGGTCGAGCGAGCGCAACCCCCGACGCGCTACGTTCCCGGCCCTCCCCGCGGCCGCCGTCGCCCCGAGACTCCGGGCGCTGACGCTTCCGGCTCGTCGGGACTCCGGGCGCTGACGCTTCCGGCTCGCCGAGACTCCGGGCGCTGACGCTTCCGGCTCGCCGAGACCCTCCCCCGCTCGTAAGTCAAGCCACGAATGACCCGCCGCCGGCGCGGGCGTCGCACCTCCGCTTCCCAGTTGAGTTCCGCTGCCATGAACGACCACATTTCCTCGATTACCGCCCGCGAAATCCTCGACAGCCGCGGCAACCCGACGATCGAAGTGGACGTCGAGACCATGGAAGGCGTCATCGGCCGGGCGTCGGTGCCGAGCGGGGCCAGCACCGGGGCGCACGAGGCGGTCGAGTTGCGGGACGGGGACAAGAAGCGGTTCGGCGGCAAGGGCGTGCTCCAGGCCGTCGAGAACGTGAACGCGCTGATCGGCCCGAACCTGAGCGGGTTCGCCGTGGCCGACCAGGTCGCCATCGACAAGGCGATGATCGAGATGGACGGCACGCCGAACAAGTCAAAGCTCGGCGCGAACGCCATCCTCGGCGTGTCCCTGGCGTGCGCGCACGCCGCCGCCGGGGTGGCCGGGCTGCCGCTGTACAAGTACGTCGGCGGGGTGAACGCGACCGTGCTGCCGGTGCCGCTGATGAACATCATCAACGGCGGCAAGCACGCCGACAGCACCGTCGATTTCCAGGAGTTCATGATCGTCCCGGTCGGCGCGCCGACGTTCAGCGAAGCCCTGCGGATGGGGGCGGAGATCTTCCACAGCTTGAAGAAAGTGCTCCACGATAAGGGCCTGAACACGGCCGTCGGCGACGAGGGCGGCTTCGCCCCGAACCTGGCCTCCCCCGACGAGACTTTGGCGACGATCTCGCACGCCATCGAGAAGGCCGGGTACAAGCTCGGCACCGACGTGGCCTTCGCCCTGGACGCCGCGTGTACGGAACTCTTCGAGGAGGCCAAGCACAAGGGCAAGGAGGGGTACTGCTTCTTCAAGAGCGCCCCGGACCGCATCATCACCTCGGACGAGATGATCGACCTGTGGGTCGCGCTGTGCGCCAAGTACCCGATCGTGTCCATCGAGGACGGCCTGAGCGAGGACGACTGGGCCGGGTGGAAGAAGCTCACGGCCAAGCTCGGCGACAAGATTCAACTCGTCGGCGACGACCTGTACGTCACGAACACCGAGCGCCTGAAGCGGGGCATCACCGAGAAGTGCGGCAACAGCATCCTCGTGAAGGTCAACCAGATCGGCACGCTGACCGAGACGCTCGACGCCGTGCAAATGGCGATGCGCAACAAGTTCACGGCGATCCTGTCGCACCGCAGCGGCGAGACCGAGGACACGACGATTGCCGACCTGGCGGTGGCGACGAACTGCGGCCAGATCAAGACCGGCTCGGCCAGCCGCACCGACCGCATCGCCAAGTACAACCAACTCCTGCGCATCGAAGAGCAACTCGGCGACGCCGCGATCTACGGCGCGGAGCTGCTGAAGCGCTAAAGGCGAGCCAGGAGCGTGAGCGACTGGAGTTGGCATCGGGTACAATGCACACCGTGACGGGTGGGACTGATAGATGTCCGGTACTACCAGAACCCCGTCACGGGCCAGCCTCACGTCTACGATCACGGCGTCAGTGAGGCCGAAGTCGAGTGGGTGTTGGCCCGCCCCGGCGAAGACGGGCCGTCGTCCGCCGGTTCGCGGCAGGCCGTTGGGCAGACGGAGGCCGGACGTTACCTGCGGGTCATTTATGTCCCCGATGAGTTCGGCGACGGCGTGTTCGTGATTACCGCTTACCCACTAACAGGTCGCGCGCTTCAGGCGTACCGGCGGCGTCAAAAGAGGAGAAAGCGATGACCGGTCAACAACAGTTTCCGGCAGGTTGGGACGAAGAGCGGGTCAAGAAGCTGATCGCGGAGATGGACGCTCGGACCGACGACGAGTGGGTCGCGGCTGATGAGGCCGCCGCCACCGACGAGGTTGCCCAAACCGTCGTGACCGTGCCGACGAAGTTGCTCCCCGAGATTCGGCGACTGCTCGCCGCACATCAAGGTGAGTGAATCCGGCAACGCCGCGATCTACGGCGCGGAGCTACTGAAGCGTCCAAGGCGAGCCAGGAGCGTGAGCGACTGGAGCTTGCGCAACCTTCAGTCGCTCGTCGAGGAACTCCAGTCGCTCACGCTCCTGGCTCGCCGGGTTTAAGTCAGTCGATGGCTTCGAGGGCCGACCGTGCCGACGTTCCTGTCCGACCCGACGCTCGGCGTTTACCTGGTGCTGCTCCTCGTCGCGCTCGCCGGCGTCGGCGTCTGGGTCCGCAACCGCTCGCGGGCCGCGGCGATTTTCGCGGCGGTCGCGGTCGGGCTGCTGCTCGCGCTGTTCGGCATCGACCGGGGCTTTGAAAGTCCGCGCGAGGAGTGCGTGCGGAAAGTCAGCGCGATGGCGACGGCGGCGAACGCCCGCAACTGGCCGGCCGTCGGCACCCACCTCGCGGACAAGTTCGAGTACCACAGCCGCAACAAGGCGAAGTTCTTGGCCGATGTCGCGCCGGCGGCTTTGCTGCATAACGCCACGGCGAACTTCACGGCCTTCGACCGCGACAACTTCGAGGAGTTGGCCGACGGTCGGATCCGCATCGGCTTCGTGGGGCAGTTCGACACGCCGGGGAACGCGAGACTGGTGCTGTACATCGAGGCAGTGTTCGCCAAGGACGCCGACGGCGCGTACAGGATGCAAGGCTTCAAGGTCTACGACTACATCACCCGGACCAAGAGCGGCGAGCAAACACTGCCGGGGATGTGATGCACCTTCGCGGGACGGAGATCGTCGATACGTTCGCCGAGGCCTTCCCGATGACGGCGGCGCGGGTCGTCGTCACGGCCGTCAACTCGAAATGGGCGCACGTCGCGGCGGTGGCGGCCACCGGGTACGCCGCGTCGGTCATCGGCTGCGACGCCGAGGCGGGGGTCGAGGCGGAGTTGTCGCCGGCCGACACGCCCGACGGCCGGCCGGGGGTGGCGCTGCTCTTCTTCGCCTTCAGCCGCGACGTGCTCCAGAAAGCCCTCGTCAACCGCGTCGGCCAGTGCATTTTGACGTGCGCGACGACGGCCTGTTTCAACGGCCTGCCGGTGACGGATCGCAGCGTCCGAGTCGGCGGCAACCTGCGGTACTTCGGCGACGGCCACCAGATCAGCAAGATGCACGGCGTCCGGCGCTTCTGGCGCGTCCCGACGATGGACGGCGAGTTCTTGTGCGAAGACCTTTTCGGCACCGTCAAGGGCGTCGCCGGGGGCAACCTCATCCTCCTCGGCACGTCGCAAGCCGCTGCACTCGAAGCGGCCGAGCGGACGGTCGCGGCGTGCCTGACCGTGCCCGGTGTGATCGCCCCGTTCCCCGGCGGCGTCGTGCGGTCGGGCAGCAAGGTCGGCAGCAAGTACAAGACGCTCAAGGCCAGTGTCAACGAGGCGTACTGCCCGACGTTACGCGGGGCGGTCCCGCACACGGAACTGCCGGACGGCGTGAACGCGGTGTACGAAGTCGTCCTCGACGGGGTCGATCTCGCGGCCGTCGGGGAGGCGATGCGGCGGGGCATTTACGCGGCGGCGGGGCCGGGGGTCGTCCGCATCACGGCCGGCAACTACGGCGGCAAACTCGGCCCGCACCACCTGCACTTGCACGAACTCCTCGGGCCGGTGCCACCGTGCTGACACTCACGCTACACACGCGGCCCGACGTGCCGCTCGAACTCGACGGCGTCACCCCGGACCGGCTGCTGAAACTTGCCGCAACGGACATCGCCCGGCTGCCGGTGGCGCACGGCAACCGCACCGTCGAACTCGGCGCGTTCTTCGCCGTCACGGGAGATGCTTCCGACGGCGACGTGCGCATCGTCGGCGATTGTTCGCGCGTCAAGTTGATCGGCGCGGGGATGACGGCGGGCCGGTTGACGGTCGAGGGCGACGCCGGGTGGCACGCCGGGGCGAAGATGACCGGCGGCACCTTGACCGTCAAAGGCGACGCGGCCGACTGGGTCGGGGCGGAAATGACCGGCGGCGCGATTACCGTGCGGGGTAGCGCCGGCCACCAGTGCGGGGCGGCCTACCGCGGCAGCCGGCACGGGATGCGCGGCGGCACCATCGTCGTCCACAAATCGTGCGGCGACGAGGCGGCGTTGCTGATGCGCCGCGGGTTGATCGCCGTCGGCGGGGAGGTCGGCCGGGCGGCCGGGGCGTCGATGATCGCCGGCACACTCGTCGCGCTCGGCGGCGTCGGCCGGGACTGCGGGGCGGGCCTGAAGCGCGGCACAATTGTCGTCGGCGGCCCGGACCCGGTCTGGCCGCCGGGGGTGCGGTTCAGTTGCGAGTACGCCCCGGCCTACCTCGGCGTGCTGGCCAAGGAACTCGCGGCCCTCGGCTTCCCGAGCCTCGACGTGAGCGGAGTCAAAGTCCGGTGCCACCGCGGCGACGTGCTCCACGGTGGCCACGGCGAACTCTTGCACCTGACCCCCCTGCAGACGCGCTAGCGCGTCGGGCTAACGCGACTGGCGGGGAGGCTGCGGAGCCACTCGTCGGGCAGGACGAACTCGCCGCCGGGGGTCAGGCCGAGGTGGCGGATCAGGTCGGTCCCGCGGACGCCGGCCGAGGCCAGCGTGGCCGCACTGCCGCCGACGAACGCGGCCGAGGCCATCGACCCGGTCAGCGCGTTGGTGCCGACGGAAATCCCGCCGGGGGCGACCAGGTCGGGCTTCGACCCGAGCGCGACCCCGGGGCCGGTCCCCCGTTGCGTGCGGCCGTCGCTCGTGCCGACCGTCAGGGCCGTCAGGCTGTCGCCGGGGATGCCGACGCCGGTGGTGCCGGTGGGGAAGGTGCGGAAGGCCGGCGTGCCCTTGGCCGCGTCCGGGCCGACGCGCTCGATGACGATCCGCGGGGAGACTTCAATCCGCTGCCGCAGGGCGGCGATCTGGTAGTCGAAGGCCGACCGGCCGTCCACCCGCAGGGCGTAGACGCCGGCGGTCGGGAGCGTCACTTCGAGCGTCTGCTCGAACGCCCCGGACGCCGTCGTCCGCAAGAGTTTGACCGGGCGACCCGTCGAACGGGCGACCTCGTCGAAGTCGTCCGTCGCGGCGGCTTTGCCCGTCGGGTCGAGTTGCCGCAGGAGGCGGAGAGTGATCGGGAAGACCGGCTCGCGGGGGACGTAACCGCCCGGGTCTTGCGGCTCGCGCCACTGGACCGTAACGCGCAACTTCATGCCGGCGGGCAGCGACTCGGTGACCGCGCCGCCGTCGGCCTTCAGGTCGAGGAAGTTGAGTTCGCGCGACCACCGGCCCTTGGGAATGGCCGTCGATTCGGGGGCGAACTCCATCGTGCCGTTGCCGTCCGCGTCGAGGAACGGGCCGGCCCAGACGTTGGCGGCGTTGACCCCGGCGGCCTGCACCCAGAACGGGACCGGTGGCCCCTTCAAGGCGCGCAACGCGGACTGCCTAGGGGCGGGGGTGAACTTGGCGTCGATGAGCCGGCTCAACTCGTTCAACCCGTCCTGCGGGTAGCCGGTGTCCCAGACGACGGTGTTGACGATGACGCTCGCCCCGGGCAGGCCGTCGAGTTGGGTCTTCAACCGGGTGAAGCGGTCGAGGACGCCGCGGAACTGTTGCTCGTCGGCGGTCAAGTCGTCGAGGGCTTTCAAGGCGGCGGCGCGGCGGGCGGCCGGGCGGTCTTCGTCGCCGAGGTCGGCGAACGCCTTGCGGTACTCGTCGGCGACGGACACGCGGCGGGCGGTCAGCGTCTCGGTCCGGCGGGTCAACTCGAACGCCCGCGTCTGCATCGCCTCGCTGTACGCCGCGTCCCCCGAGACGACCCGGGCCAGGCCGTAAAGTTGGTAGAAGGCGGCGGGGTCGATGCGGACGAGCGTCAACCGGGCGTCGGGGGCCGCGGCGTGGACGACCTGCGCGGCGAGGGTGCCGCTGCCGGTCCCCTCGGCGGCCGGGGCCGCGACGAGGTCGGGGCTGAGTTCGCCGGTCAGGTCGATGAGCTGCACTCCCGCCGGCAAGGTTTTGCCCGCGCCGGCGAAATCCGTGGCGACCAGCACGACGTGCTGGCCCGCGCCGCGGTAGCCGAGCCGGTGCAGGCGCTCGACCCGCGACGCCTTGAGCAGGTCGGCCACGGTGGGAAGGGTCGTGCCGGTCGGGGCCGCGCCGCTTGTTTGTCGGCCGACGGTCGGCAGGCGGACGGCCCGGACTTCGAACACGTCCGTCAGCTTCGCCACGTCGGCAGCGCGGGCGACGCGGACGCTCGCCACCAGGCCGACGAGGCCTTCGACCGACACGCCCTCGGCCGGCGTGCGGAGGCGGTCGCGCAACGCCGGCCAGCCGTCGCCCGGTTCGTCGTCGAGGACCAGGTCGAAGCGCTGGGGCTTGCCGGCACTCGCGGGGTCTTCGACGAGTGCCTTGGCGTCCGGCGTCAGCTTGGGCGAGACCGGCACGCCCGCCGGAACCGGGGCGACTTCCGCCGCGGCGGCCGGCTGCCCGGCCAGCACTTCGACCGTGCGGATCGGCAACGTCGTCCGCAACGGGGCCGGTTGTTGGTCGAGCGGGACGGCCGGGAGGAACCAGCCGGACGGCAGCGTCCGCAGGTCTTTGGTGAGCTTCGACACGTTTTCGCCCGGCAGTGTGCCGCGGACGAGGGTGAAGTTGGCGTGGTCGTAGCTGACCGCTTCGCGGAAGCCGAGCAAGGCGAGTTGCCGGACGACTTGCTCGTGCAAGTTGCGCTGCTGGTCGCGGGCGAAACCAGAGGTCAGGCGGACGCGCACGCCGACAGGGGCCTTGCCGTCGGCGGGCAGTGTCGTGCCGGTCGGCACGGCGACGGCCGTGAGGATCGTCGGGTTCTCGAAGAGCCGGTCGAGGTTCGCCGCCGGCAGGGTGCCGCGCAGGTTCTCGGCGGTCGGGTCGAAGGGGTCGAGGTCGCCGTCTTCGCGGATTGCCTCCTCGAAGCCGATCCCCTTGAGGTGCAGTTTGAGCGTGCGGAACTGGCGGATGCGCTCGTCGCGGTCGGCGCGGATGCGGTACCGCACCTGCACGTCGAACGTCTCGGGCCGGTCGGGGTACTTGACTTGGGCCGCGCCCGCGGACGCGAACAGTGCCGTGGCGAAGAGGGCGAACAGACGGCGGAGCATGGCGGACCTCGCGGCGGCGCAGAACGGTTCCTCCTAGCATGACCCGGTGAGGCGACCTTGCCAAGCGGTTGTCTCCAAGTATGCCCACACGGTGCGCGCAATGCACCGGCCCGGGCCGATCCGGTCGCAGGAACCGCCCGCGACCTTGCCGGCCGCAACGACCCCACCGGGAACCCGCATGGCACCGACTTTCCGCGACAAGACCGTCCTGATTACTGGGGCCTCCAGCGGGATTGGGCGGGCGCTCGCGGTGGCGCTCGCCGCACAGGGGGCGAAGGTCGGTGTCACCGCCCGCCGCGCGGAATTGCTCAAGTCCCTCGCCGAAGAAATCCGGGCCGCCGGCGGCACCGTCGAGACGGCGACCCTGGACGTGGGCGACCGCGTCGCCACCCTTGATGGGCTGAAAAATCTCGCCGACCGCCTCGGCCCGCCGGACGTGGTGATCGCCAACGCCGGGGTCAGCGAACCGACCGGCGTCGAGCCGATGAACGTCCCCGGCGTCGTCCGCATGTCGAACGTCAACTACCTCGGCGTCGTTTACGCGTTCGAGGCGGTCCTGCCCGGGATGCTCGCCCGCGGGTCGGGGCACCTCGTCGCCGTGTCGAGCATGGCGGCGTACAAGGGCC
Organism: Fimbriiglobus sp.; assembly: GCA_025362195.1. Classification (GTDB taxonomy): domain Bacteria; phylum Planctomycetota; class Planctomycetia; order Gemmatales; family Gemmataceae; genus Fimbriiglobus. The sequence goes on from JANYHV010000071.1 coordinate 20,574, forward strand.
TGCCCGGCGCGGCCGGGTACTGCGCCGCGAAGGCGGCCGTGAGCACCTACTGCGAGGCGATTCGCATCGACCTGTGGCCCCGCGGGGTGGCCGTGACGTGCGTCTACCCGGGCTTCGTCGGGACGCCGATGACGGCCAAGAACTCGCACCCGATGCCGTGGCTGATGACGGCCGACGCCGGCGCGGCGGAAATCCTGCGGCGACTGCCAGGCCGGCCGGGGGTGCTGAACTTCCCCCGCCGGATGCGTCTCCTCATGGCCCTCGCCCGGCTCGCCCCGGACCGGTTCATTCGCAAGCGCATCCGCGTGAAAGTGATCGACCCGGCCGCGTGAGGTTACTTCACCTGGGCGGGCGTCAGCTTGCCGAGGTTGTCGAAGAGGCGGACCAGGGACGCCATCAGCTTCTTGAAGTCGCCCTCGTGCAGGCTCTCGTTCGGGGCGTGGGCGTTGCTCGCCGGGTCTTCGATGCCGAGCAGCAGGGCCGGCGCGCCGCCGAACAGTTCGGCCAGCGGGCCGACGAAGCCGATGGAGCCGCCGCTACCGATGGCCACCGCGTCCCGACCGTAGCCCTCGCGCAACGCCGACAGGGCCGACTCGAACGCCGGGCCGTTCGGGTCGGTCATCCACCACGACACCTTGCCGTGCGGTTTGACGATCACTTCCGCGCCCCACGGCGGGTCTTTCGTCAAGAACTCTTGCAGCGACTTGAGCACGTCGGCCGGCTTCTGGTCGGGCACGATGCGGCAACTGATGATCGCCACCGCGGTCGGCAGCACCTGGTTCGACACGCCCTTGATCGAACTCGCCTCCTGGGCCACGACCGTCACCGCCGGCTTCCGCCAGGTCTGCTCGTACACGGTCGTCCCGGTCTCATTGGCGTACCGGGCCGACGGGACCACGCCGACCTCGTCGCGGAACTTGCCGTCGTCCCACGGGAGCCGCGCGTAGACCGCCCGCTCCTTGTCCGTCGTCGGCCGGACGCCGTCGTAGAAGCCGGGGATCGGCACCGGACCGTTGCTCCAGTACAGCTTGCCGAGGATGGCGTTCAGGGCAATCGCCGCGTCCGGCAGCGCCCCGCCGGCCATGCCCGAGTGGACGGGGATCGCGGCCGTCTTCACCTCGACGTGGACCTGGACGATGCCGCGTAGGCTGTACGTGATGCACGGCAGGCCGACCTCGATGTTCTCGGTGTCGCAGACGACGATCACGTCCGACTTGATCTTGTCGCGGTAAACGTCGAAGAACTTCATCAGGTTCTTCGAGCCGATTTCTTCCTCGCCCTCGACGACCATCTTGACGTTGACCGGCATCGAGTTGGAGGTTTTGCGGTACGCGGCGATCGCCCCGAGGAAGGCACTGATGGCGGCCTTGTCGTCGGCCGAGCCGCGGGCGAACAACCGGCCGTCGCGGCGGGTCAGCTTCCACGGGTCGGACTTCCACTGCTCGACGTAGTTGACCGGTTGCACGTCGTGGTGCGCGTACAGGAAGATCGTCGGCTTGTCCGGCCCGGCCTCGCACCACTCGCCGTAGGCGTACGGCAGCGAGTTGCCGACGCGGAGCACCTCGACGTTCTGCAACCCGGCGTCGCGCATCTGGTCGCACGTGAGCTTGGCCGTCCGCTCGATCTCGGCGGTGTGCTCGCCGTCGGTCGAGATGCTGGCGATGGCGACGAGATCGGCCAGCCCGCGGACGATCTCCTCGTGGTGGGCCGGGAGCCAAGAAAGTGCCGCTTGCATGGGGGTGCCTCGGGGTGAAGTGTGTCACACTAGGATACCGCGTGACCGAGACGGGGTAAACCCGCCGGGGACGCGAACCCGCTCGAAGGAGTTTGCGATGAAGCGAGTTTGGATAGTGGGAGTATTCGTTGCGGGAGGTCTCTTCGGCGGGGGGTTCGTCGCAGTTTCGCATGAATTCAACCGCAGCATCAGTAGCTTAGTTTCTTACAAAACTCCAGTTCTTCGAGTGCTTGCCGACCAGGCCGACGCCTGGAACCGCGGCGACCTCGACGGCTTCATGGCCGGCTACCTGAACAGCCCCGACTTGACGTTTCGCTCCGGCGGCACTGTCACGAAAGGCTACGACGAAACGCTAGCCAGATACCGCAAGAAGTATCAAGCCGCCGGCGCGGAGATGGGCAAACTCACCTTCGACGATCTCGCCGTCAAACAGTTCGACCGCGCGGCCGTCGTCACCGGCCGGTGGACCCTCGACCGCGCGGCCGACACGCCGACCGGGCTGTTCACGCTACGGCTGGAGTTGACGCCCGACGGCTGGAAGATCGTCGATGACCACACGAGTGCCGCGGACCCGACGCCGCAGAAGCTCGAGAAAAAGTGACCGCCGGACGAGTCCGCGCGGAGGTCGAGCGGCTGCGGAACGATGAGTAACGCGCTCGCTTTTCGCGCAACGCGTGGGCATGATGGCGGGTCCTTACCCACTCCGGAGTCGCGGTCATGGCCATCAATCGGCGGGAGTTTCTCGGGGCGGCGGTCGCGTCCACGCTGGTCGCGGCGCAGGCCAAAGCGGTCGTCGCGCCGGCCAAGTTCAAGCTCGGGCTGGTGACGTACAACGTCGCGCAGAACTGGGACTTGCCCACGCTGTTGCGCAACGCCAGCGAGGCCGGGGTCGCGGCCGTCGAGTGCCGCACGACGCACAAGCACGGCGTCGAGCCGAAGCTGACGGCCGACGAGCGGGCCACCGTCAAGAAGCAGTTCGCGGACGCCGGCGTCGTCTTCTGGGGGTGCGGCAGCGTGTGCGAGTTCCACGCCGCCGACCGGGCCGAAGTGACCCGCAACGTCGAGGAGTGCAAGCAGTTCCTCGCGCTCGTCAACGACCTCGGCGGCCGCGGCGTCAAGGTCCGGCCGAACGGCGTCGCCAAGGGCCAGACGGTCGAGCAGGCCTGCGACCAGATCGGCACGGCGCTCAAACTGTGCGGCTCGGCGGCGGCCGACCTGGGCCTCGAAATCTGGGTCGAAGTCCACGGCCCGACGACGCAAGTGCCGAAGAACATGAAGGCCGTCATGGACGCGTGCGGCAACCCCGCCGTCGGCGTGACGTGGAACTCGAACCCGACCGACCTCGTCAACGGCACCATCGCCGAGGGCTTCAAGCTGTTGGAGCCGCACATCAAGTCGTGCCACATCAACGAGTTGACCAACGACGCGGCCGGCAAGTACCCGTACCGCGACCTGTTCGCCCGCCTGGCCGGCATGAACTACGACCGGTACACGCTGTGCGAAGTCGGCAAGTCGGTCGAACCGGCGAAGGGCGTCGAGTACCTGCGCGCGTACAAGAAGCTGTGGACAAGCCTGCTGCCGAGTTGACGCCGCGTTCGAAGACTGCTGATCTGAAGGAGTAACGCTGTGCCCAAAGCGATCCCCGGAACGGCGACAATTGCGGACTTGATGCGCACCGAGGATAAAGCCGAACTTATCAACGTGGACTTCCCCACGAAAAACGGACGCGCAGTTAAGAGTTTTCGGAACATTCGAACTCCGCCGGGGAGACGTACCCCAGCGACGAGTGTAGGCGCATTCGGTTGTAGAACACTTCGATGTACTCGAACAGGCTCGCCTTCGCCGCTTCGCGGGTCGGGTAGTTTTCGTGGTGGACGAGTTCCTTCTTCAGACTGGCGAAAAAAGACTCCATCGGCGCGTTGTCGTAGCAGTCCCCCTTTCGGCTCATGCTGCAGGTGATGCCCTTGTCGGCCAGGGTCCGTTGGTAATGCTCGCTGGCGTACTGGCTGCCCCGATCCGAGTGCGCCACCAAGCCGGCGTCGGGGAAGCGTTGCTTCACCGCCATCTCCAAGGCATCGACCACGAGGCGGCTCGGCATCGCGTCTCCCATCGACCAGCCGACGACGCGGCGCGAGTAGAGGTCTTCGACGACCGCGAGGTAGAGCCAGCCCTCGCGCGTCGGGATGTAGGTCGTGTCGCTCAACCAGATCTCGTTCGGCTTCGTCGCCGTGAAGTCGCGGTCGACCACATTCGCCGCGATGGGGAAGTCGTGGTTCGAGTCGGTGGTGCAAACGCGGAACTTCTTGTGCGAGATCGCCTGGATTCCCAGCCCTTTCATGATCTTCGCCACCGTGTTCACCGAACAGGAATGACCCCGCGCCACCAACTCCGCGTGCATCCGCGGCGAGCCGTATCGCTTCTTCACCTCGGCGTGGATGGTTCGAATCCCCCCGGCCAACTCGTCGCGTCGCTTCTCGGTGACACTGGGTTGTCGCTCGACCCAGTCGTAGTAACCCGACGTCGAGACTTCGAGCACCTCGCACATCAGTCGCACCGGAAAAGACGAAGACTGGCGATGGATCAAGTCGTACCTCAGGTCGACTCCCTGGCAAAGAACGCCGCCGCTTTTTTTAGGAGATCACGCTCCTGCAGCAGTCGCTTGTTCTCGGTCCGAAGGCGGTGGAGTTCCTCGTCGATCACGCTCCGGTTGCCTTGGCCCGGGAACGCCTTCGCGCCCTCGGCATCGAACTGCTTCTTCCAGCTGCGGATCTGGGTGTCGCGGAGGCCGAGCTGGCGCGCGGCCTCCGCGTAGGAGTAGCCCTTCTCGGTGACGAGTTGCACCGCTTGGAGCTTGTACTCGCTCGTGAAGGTCCGGCGGATTCTGGTCTTGGTCTTGGTCTTGGCCACGGGTGGTCTCCTCAGTGAGAGCTTACACCCTTAACTCCGTGTCCGCCAAACGTGGGGAGGTTCA
>JANYHV010000072.1 GCA_025362195.1 Fimbriiglobus sp.
CCGTCCCTTCGGGTACGGACATCAGCCCGTGCGGCCCCGTTCGAATTTTGTCCGCTGACCAAACGCATTCGGTCGTCTCCGGCTCCGCACCTCACAATGGGCGTGCGGAACCGGTTGCCACATCCCACCGCCCAAGATGACGGCTTACCTTTTTTTAGCTATCAGACAGCGAACTGGGGGCGAAGGCGATTTGAAATGGACGTCCCGGTAGAGGTCCATTAAGTAAAGCGGCGTCCCCTCCATCAGCAGTATGTCCACGTTTCTGGGAGCAAATCTCGCAGGGCGAAATGCCTCTGTGGATTTACCTGCCCACGCACTGGGACGCAGTGCTTACGGCCGAGGACAAGGTGCTCCTGAGCGAGTGGGCGTCCGGCACGGCTCAGAAACCGACCGTCCGGGCCATTCATGACCGCGGACGGATTAACACAAGGGGAAACGAAATGAAGGGCTTCGTGCAAGACATTGAGGGGCTGGCCGTCGAGAACAACAATTTCCGCCGGGTTCTCTACACGGCAAAGCACTGCCAACTCGTCGTCATGGCCCTGAAGCCGAGCGAAGAGATCGGTGCAGAGGTTCACAAACTGGACCAGTTCTTTCGCGTTGAAGCGGGGACCGGTGAGGCGGTGTTCGACGGCGTTCGGACTGCATCGACCGCTTCAGACGTGGCTTCAATTCGGCCATGCCCGCTTGGGCATGGAGACAAAACAAATTTTATTCGTATCTCGATTCAAGAAGCAAAGCTTCAATTCGGCCACGCCCGCTTGGGCATGGAGACACCGCATCGCCGTATCGAGGACGACCAAAAGAGACTGCCGCTTCAATTCGGCCACGCCCGCTTGGGCATGGAGACGCAACTATGCCGAACTGGTTGCGAAGTTACTACCATTGCTTCAATTCGGCCACGCCCGCTTGGGCATGGAGACAGATGCGTCGCTGAACGGCAAGCTCATCGGATCGATTGCGCTTCAATTCGGCCACGCCCGCTTGGGCATGGAGACTTTATGACGCTCGGCGAGTCGATATGGGAAGTGGCTGCTTCAATTCGGCCACGCCCGCTTGGGCATGGAGACTTGGACCTCCCCACGGTTGGCGGGCGCGAAGTTAAGGGTGTATTCTCCAGTAGGAGGGTTTACACATGGCGACTGTGCGACGGATTTTCACTCGGGAATTTAAGGTCCAGGCGGTCAAGCTCGTCACCGAGCAGGGCTACTCGTTTGCCGAGGCGGCGAGGAAACTCGATCTGCGTGAGAGCCTGCTGAGACGCTGGAAGGCGCAGTTGGCGGCCGAAGGCGAGCAGGCGTTTCGCGGCCAAGGCGTGCCGCTCGTCGAGGACGAATTGGTGCGGTTGCGGGCCGACAACAAACGGCTCGCGATGGAGCGGGATCTCTTAAAAAAAGCGACGGCGTTCTTCGCCAGGGAGTTACTGTGAAGTACGACTTCATCCGTCGCAACGCCGCGACATTTTCGGTGCGGCGAATGTGCGATGTCCTCGGAGTTTCGGCGTCGGGGTACTACGATGCCCGCGATCGGCCGAAGAGTGCGACGGCTTTGCGTCGCGACGCTTTGGCCGAACGAATTCGTACGATTCACGCGGCGAAAAAGGGCTGCTACGGTTCGCCGCGGATGCACGCCGAACTCGTGGATGAACGCGAAACGTGTTGCGTCAACACGGTGGCAAAGGCGATGAAATCGCTGGGAATCCAAGCGGTTTCGCACCGCAAGTTCCGCGTATCGACGACCGATTCGAACCACGAGTTCCCCGTGGCCGACAACGTCCTCGACCGGAATTTCACCGCCACGAAACCGAACCAGGTGTGGCTTGCGGACATGACCTACATCCCGACATCCGAGGGCTTCCTTTACTTATCCATCGTGGAAGATTTGTTTTCGCGGCGCGTCGTGGGCTGGTCGATGTCGGAGTCGATGGAGAGCCGCAGCGTGGTCGATGCGCTGCACATGGCGATCGAGTCGCGGTGCCCAGACGCGGGGCTGTTGGCGCATTCGGATCGGGGCAGTCAGTATGCCAGCGAACACTACCAACGGCAACTGGCGAAGCACGGCATTCGGTGCAGCATGAGCCGTCGCGGCAACTGCTGGGACAACGCGCCGATGGAGTCGTTTTTCGCGAGCTTGAAGAAGGAGTTGGTGCATCTGGAAAAGTACAAGACGATAGCGGAAGCGAAGGCGAGCCTCTTCGAGTACATCGAAGTGTTCTACAACCGCGAACGCCGTCACTCATCGCTGGGGTACGTGGCCCCAGCGAAGTTCGAAGGTAACGAATACTCCTAACTGACTGTCCGTTTTTCGTGGGGAAGTCCACACAGATTCATGGGACTTGCCAGTAGGATACCAATCCGCCGCTATCAACAACCTGTCCCGACCTATCACAATTACCGCAAGATGTGGACACGGCGAAAGTTAACGAGAACCTCGTTCAACAACGTCTTCCACAATCGCAGGGGATACACTGAACCGCTTTCCATCAGGTTAATACCCCCGATCAGGAAACGGGTCACAGCTTCCCTGCGTTCGCCCGGCGTGCCTCTCACGGATTATTAGTGCCTGGGCTGCCACATCTCACGCAACCCTCAACTGTCAAAATCCGAGTGCGCTTTCGTGAACCCGGAAACGGAATGCGTATTGTCATTCAACGAGGTGAATTCCCGCAACTATAATTCAGAAGCAGTTCCGAAAATGACTTGTAACGGAAACATACCCAGAGATGACGCACAACATGCACACGCTTAGCGATGTGGCAAACACAATCGGCGAGTCGTATTCCCGCGTCTGGCACGCATACGCATACAGCAGGGTGCCGGCACCGTTGCGCCTCGGCAGGACGTTTGGACTTACCGACACCGACATCAGTCGGTTACAAGCCTACTTCGCGTCTGAGAGAAGAGAAAGAGAGCCTTTTGCAAGCGAGTTTCTGGAACCGCCGAATGTCATTCAGGAGAACTATACAACGAGTTCGACATGATGTAGCATCGTGACCAACGAAGTGAAAATGCCCCGCCGCATCCGTTCAAAGATTTGCGGTCGGGTCAAGAAAGGCCGACATGAATATGGTACCACTGACTCACGTTTCCACAAGGCCACTCTCGATTTACATCCCCAAGGGTGTAGTCCTGCCGAGCGATGCCTTGCTCACTACATTCAAGGAAGAGGCTCTCTACTTACTGCATCTCATCTTTCGCCAGCGCATTTTTAAGAAGCGGCACCGCGACGAATTCGTTATGCTCAAGCAAGCGTATCTGAAGCAGCAGATGGATCAGTTGCAGGTCAAGCCGATCATCAAGGCGCTGTCACACGCAGGAATCATCGAGTGCGATGGGACGTACAGTACCGGGCGCAAGAGCTTTGGATACCGGCTACGTCAGGACTTGCGTTGCGCCGAACATGAACGATATGTTCTTTCTGATAGGCGATTGGTGAGGCGTCTGAAGCGGTGGCACAAGAAAGAAATCGATCTCAATGTCCCAGTTCATGTGGGCTTGAAGAAGTGGTTCGATCTCCTCACCGTCGATGCCTCGGCTGCCCTGCATGACATCGATGCCTTCTATGAGAACACACGAACGGCGTTGAAGGGAAATAAGTCGGCCACAAGGCAGAGGAAGAAGGCCCGATACAAGAGAGATGCCGAACGCTTTGCCATTGATGCCTGGGTGAACGGAAGCGCCTTCTTCCACGTTGACGACTATGGTCGGATTCACACGAACCTTGTCAACCTTTCTTCTCGCTTGCGGAAATTCGTCTCGCTCCAGGGCCAGCCGTTGTACGAGATCGATGTCTGCAATAGCCAGCCACTAATTCTGGCTTGTTTAATGATACGATTCTTTCACAACGGTAAAAACTCGCTATCCTTGGATGAGAGTTCAGACTTTAACCTTCAAGCAGAGCTTTTGCGTCTTCTTGACAAGCTCGAAAGAAGAAGTTACAAAACAATAACCACCCCACCCACCACTCACCCCACCACAACCACCCCCCATTACGATGATATTTTTGGATCAGTTAAGCTCAGTGACGATAGTGTTGAGTACATCCGCTTGTGTCAAAGTGGAACCCTTTACGAAAAAACGCTTTCCAAGAAGGAGTTCTTCAAGAGCATGTTCGGCAGACAGGAGCCAGAAGCATGGAAGGTAAGATTTCCTTCTCTGGTGGAGGTTATCAGGTTCGCAAAG
>JANYHV010000083.1 GCA_025362195.1 Fimbriiglobus sp.
ACGAAGGCGAACGGCTGCACGAGGTAGAGCGAGTACGATACCCCCCCGGCGGCGGTGGCGAACCGGGCGACCGGCTGGAACGTCCCCGCCCGGTCGAGGCGGGCGACGCCCAGCACCAGTGCCGCGGCCGGCAATCCCCAGGTGGCGACGCGGGACCAGGCGAGCCGCGGGTCGGCGATCAGGTCGGACGGCAGCCCGAAGTCCCCGGTCCCGAGACACCCCCGCGTCAAGCCGGCCAGGCCGACGGCAACGAGCGCCCAACCTGCCCACCGGGGGAGTCGGTCCGTCAGCCGGTAGGCGAGCAACCCCAGCGCGAACTCGGCGGTAATCGGGGACAGGGCGAAGCTCGGGTACGCCCACCCGGCGACCGGGCCGACGGCGGTGAGCGCGAGCGGGGCGAGCGCGAACAGCCCGATCATCGCCGGCACCGCCGGCCGCCCGCCGACCCCCGCCGCGAGGGCGGTCGCCGCGAGGTAGAAGCCCATCTCGTAGCAGAGCGTCCAGCCGTAAGGGTGGGCCGTCAGCGGGTCCGTCGCGTCCCCCGCGAGCGGCATCAAGGTGACGGTCGTGACGACCATCGGCGCGGACAGCTCGTGGGCGCGGAAGTTCGGCACCGCCAGGCAAACCGCCGAGGCGACGAGGTAAAGTGGCAGGATGCGGGCGAGGCGGGCGAGCAGGAACGACCGCGCCGTCGTCGCCGGCTTGTCGAGGGTCAGGCCGATCAGGTAGCCGCTGAGCACGAAGAAGACATCGACGCCCCAGTACCCGACGAACCGATCGACGGCCGGGGGCAGCACCACGTCCCGGCCGCAGACGTTCATCACGGAGTAACGGAGGTGTTCGCCGAGGACCAACAGGGCGGCGACCCCGCGGAGGAGTTCGAGGCCGAGTAAGCGGTTCATCGCGCGCCCCTTCGACGGCTGTGGCGGAGTCGGTCCGCGCAACCGTAGGTCGGACTTCGGCCGTTGCCAACTTCTCGCTGCACGGCGGGGCGGCTTCTGGTACCATGGCGAGAGCCGTTCTTCTCCCCGGGTGACGCCATGATCCGACTCGATGCCCCGCGCGCCGTCTCGTTCTGCGACGGGACGACGCGCCGCGATTTCTTGCACGCCGGCGTCCTCGCGCCGCTGGGATTGTCGCTCGCCGGGTACGCCCGGGCGACGGCGGCGGCGAAGGCCGAGGGCAAGCCGGACAAGGACGTGAACTGCATCCTCATGATGCTCGTCGGTGCCCCGAGCCAGCTCGACACGTTCGACCCCAAGCCGAACGCCCCGGCCGAGGTCCGCGGGCCGTTCGCCGCGAAGCCGTCGAAGGTGCCGGGGTTCCAACTGAGCGAGATATTGCCGAAGATCGCGGAGCACACCGACAAGTTCTCGGTCATCCGGTCGCTGTACCACACGGCGACGGCGGTCCACGACACCGGGTACCAGATGATGCAGTCCGGCCGGCTGTTCACGCCGGGCCTGGAGCACCCGAACATCGGCTGCGTGCAGGGCTTCCTCAAGGGCGGCCGGGGCGAGTTGCCCGCGCACGTCATGGTCCCCAAGGCGATCGGCCGGACCGGTGGGAATCTGCCCCACGGCGAGTCGGCCGGGTACCTCGGCAAGCGGTACGACCCGCTGATTCTGAACGCCGACCCCTCCGCCCCGGACTTCAAGGTGCCCGACCTGCTGCCGCCGGACGCGATCCCGGCCGTGCGCGGCGACCGCCGGCAGCGCCTGCGCGCCGCCGTGGACGGGTCGCTGGGCGCGTTCGAGAACTCGGCCGCGGCGAAGCAGATGGACGACACCTTCGCCCTCGCCTACCGGCTCATGTCCAGCCCCAAGGCGCGGGCGGCGTTCGACCTGGCCCAGGAGCCGGTCAGGGTCCGCGACCGGTACGGCCGGACCCGGTTCGGCCAGTCGTGCCTGCTCGCCCGCCGGCTCGTCGAGGCGGGGGTGCGGTTCGTCACCATCAACATGTTCGAGACGGTGTTCGACGAACTCACCTGGGACATCCACGGCTCCCGGCCGTTCACGGACATCAACGAAATGTCCCGGGTCATCGCCCCGAACTTCGACCAGGGGTACTCGGCGCTGCTCGAAGACTTGACCCAGCGCGGCCTGTACGACAGCACCGTCGTCGCCGCGACCGGCGAGTTCGGTCGGACGCCGAAGATCAACCCGGCCGGCGGCCGCGACCACCACCCCGGCGTCTGGTCGATGATCATCGGCGGCGGCCCGATCAAGGGCGGCCGCATCATCGGCGAGTCCGACGAACTGGCCTACGCGCCGAAGACCCGGCCGACGACCCCCGGCGAGGTCGCCGCGACGATCTACCGGGCGATCGGCATCGACCCGCACAAGGAACTCCCCGGCCCGCAGAACCGCCCGATCCCGGCCGTCGATTTCGGCGTCAAGCCGATCGCCGAGCTGTTTTGATGCTGTACGCGATGGAGCCGACGGA
>JANYHV010000105.1 GCA_025362195.1 Fimbriiglobus sp.
CCATCGACTGGGACATGTTCCTCGGGCACAAGTTCGACGTGAACGGCGAGAAGCTGGGGCCGACCCCCGCCGAGCAGCCGTTCGACCGCGCCGTGTTCGGCCAGTGGCGGTGCTACTGGCCCTTCGGCGGCGGCATGTTCACCGACCTGTTCGTCCACCAGACGACGCACCTGATCGCCGCGATGGGCGTGCGGTACCCGCGCCGCGTCGTGGGCGGCGGCGGCATCTACCTCGAGTACGACACCCGCGACGTGCCCGACGTGGCCACGGTGGTCGCCGACTACGACGAAGGGTGTCAGGTCCTCGTGATGGCGACGATGGCCAACGACCACCGCGTCGAGGAGTGCATCCGCGGGCACTCGGCGACGATCATCTTCGACAACTACCCGACCGACCCGAAGAACCCCAAGTCGCCGACGCAGTTCGGCATGAAGATCGTCCCGCAGAACGTGCAGTCGGCCCCGCGCGGCCCGTCCGGCGCGGTCTCGAAGGAAGGCGAAGTGATCTTCGGCGGCCTCGTCGGCGACGACACCTATGCGCTCTGGACGAACTTCCTGGAGCACGTCAAGGCGAAGGACCAGGGCACCCTCTCGACGCCGGAACTCGGCGCGGCCGCGTTCTCGACCGTGAACATGGGCGCGAAGAGCTACCGCGAGGGCAAGGCCTTCTTCTGGGACAAGGAGCAGCGCAAGCCGGTCGAGGCCGACGCGACCTGGGCGGCCGCCTGGGAGAAGCGGTCCAAGGAGCGCGGCAAGCCGAACCAGGTCATGGGCTGGACCGGCGGCGACGCGGGGAGCAAGCTGACGCCCCCCGAGTACCAGAAGCTCGCCGGCCCGTGGGTGGACGGCAAGGACCCGGCCGGCGCGTAACCCGCAGGGTTGCCGTTAAGAGTTGAACGCACGCGGCCCCCGGGATTCCATCCCGGGGGCCGCTTCGTTGCACCGTTACCGCGGCGCGACGGTCGCGTCGAGCGGCTTCGCCCAGAACGTGTGCTCGGGGGCGTAGTACGGGTACGCCCGGCTCGCCGGGCCGCGCGACGTGCCGGGCGTCTCGGCGACTGCGTCGAGGACCAGCGTCACGGTTTCGCCCGCGGCCAGGCCGTGCCGGTACAGGACCACTTCGCGCGGCCGTAACTCGAAGTAGCTGACCGTCGGCTCGCCGGTGCCGGGGCGTTCGGTCAGCGCCTTCAACTGCTTCAAGTCGGTCGGCAGTTTCAACCCGGCGGGCAGGCCGACGATCGCCATCACCATGCCGACGGGCCGCGCCGACGGGTTGGCCAACACGACGGTGACGCGGGCGGGGTCGCCCTCGGCCAGGTCGGTGCGGTCGAGGGCCGTCGTCAGCGTCACGGGGCAACCGGCGGCGGCGGCCGGCGTGGCCGTGCGGGCGCGCCAGGTCAGGCTCGCGGGGTACGTCTCGCCGGTCGTGTTTTCGACGGTCACCTCCGTGACGCCGGGCGTCAATGCGGCCGCGGGGACGGGGACGACGACCGGGCCGGCGGCGGCGGTCGTGAACGCCGTCCGGCCGACTTCGACGCCGGCGACGCGGACGATCACCTCGCCGGACGCGGCCGGCTGCTTGTGCCGGCGGGCCTGCTCGGTAATCGCCTTGAGGGCCAGAACCGTCGACTGCGTCGCGCCGAAGGCCCCGGACGGGTCGCGCTGGGCGTTCAGCCACGCCAGCGCGCGTTGCAGCGGCGCGGCGAACAGGTCGGGGCGGTCGGCCTGGAACCAGCCGAGGACCGCCGCGGCGGTCGCTTCGACGGCCAGCGACTTGCCCGACGACGGCGTCAAGCTCGTCGGGGTGCCGCCGACTTCGCCCGTGGCCCGCTGCAACTTCACGACGGCTTGCAACAGCTTGACGCCGTCGGCCGTGCGGTTGCGGGCGAGCAGGGAACTGGCGGTCAGGGCCAGGTAGAAGGGGTCGTTCGCCTCGCGGGCCTCGGCGTCGGTCGCGCGCGCGAAGAGGGCGTCGAGTTCTTTCGCCAGGTCGCTCGGGGCGTCGCCGGTCTTGGCCTCGGCCTGCGTGATCGCCCAGGTGATGTACGCGGCCACGGTCGCCGGCGGGGCGCGGCCGAAGGCGTGCGCGGCACTCGCCGGCGGGCGGTAACCCCCGGTGCCGTCGCGGGCGTCGAGCAAGAACTGCTTGGTCCGGGCGAGCAACTTGGCGTCCACCGGGTAGACGCGGCTCATGTCGGCGAACTGGACGAGGCCGTAGGCGGTGAGGGCGTCGTGCGGCCGGCCGGCGGTGCCGAACCACTCGAACCCGACCTTGTCGCCGCCGGCGCGCGGGCACTCGAAGCCGACGAGTTTGGCGTACCCGCGGTCGAGGAGGCCCTTCGCGCGACCGCTCGCGTCCGGGCTGGCCCGACCGGTTTCGCGGAGCAGGTTCAGCACAAGGACGTTGGGGTAATTGGCGGACGACGCCTGCTCGAAGCAGCCGCTCGGCTCGCGCAGCAGCCCGTCGAGGCCGGCCTGCACCTCGGCCAGCGCGTTCGGGTAGACGACGACGCTCGCGTGCAGCGTCCCCGGCGTCCACCCCGGCGGCAAGGTCAGCGGCAGGGTCACGCTTTTGGCGAGCAGCCCGGACGCGATCCCCTCGACCGGGAAGCCGTCCGGGACGACGGTCACGCTCCGGCGGACGGTCTCGACGAGCCGCGGGTGCGACGGGTCGGCGTCGGGCCGGGTGGCCGTGACCGTCAGTTCGGCGACCCCCTCGGCGACCGTCGGCGTGAGGCCGACCAGCGCCCGCCCGCCGCCGTTGGCCGGGACGATCGTCGCGGCCGGCAACCCGTCGGGCGCGACGTTCTTGGCCGTCGCGGTCAGGTCGGCGGTCACGCCGGTGGCGGTCGCGTTGGTCAGGGTGACCGGGACGGTGAGCCGGTCCGCCGAGCCGATTTCGGCCGGCAGTTTCACGTCGATGGCGAACGGCTTGCGGACCTCGATCGTGGTGACGCTCGCGCCGAGGCGGCCGTCGAGGGTGTGCCCGGCGACGAGGACTTGATACCCGGCCACGTCGTCGGCCAGGTCGAACGTGAGCGTCGCGCGGCCGTCCGCCGGGGTGACGAGGACCGGCTGCCACAGGAGGGTTTCGGCGGCCAGCGGCGACGGCGAGTCGTCCGCGGTCGGCGTGCGGCGGGCGTTGGCGTACTCGCGGACGACCAGCGCCGGCGCGGGCGAGATCGCGCCCCGCACCCGCTCCCGGCTCAGGGGATCGACGGGCACATTGCCCGCGACGCGGACGTCGTCGAAGCGGCGGAGCAACGCCCCGTAGCGGCGCTGGTCCTCGCGCAGCTTGTCCATCGAAATGCCCACCGGGGCCGGGAAACTCCCGGGGCCGGACGGGATCCGCGTCACGCCCTCGCGGAGGACGACCGTCGCGGTCCGGGTGGCGGTCGCGGAGTTCGAATTGACCAGCGGGCGCGGGCGGAGGCCGTTTACAACGGGTGGTCGAATGCCGGGCAGCGCGACTTCGACCGGTTCCACGTCCGCGTTCGCCGGCCCGGGCCACTGGCGGATCGACCACTGACTACCGTCGAGTTGGGCGTAGTGCTTCCACGGGTTGTCGCGGCGGTACGTCGCGGCGGTCGCGGCGAGGCTGAGCGCGCCGAGGAGTGCGAAGCCGACCGCGCCGCGGCGGAGCCAGCGGCGCTCGGCCGGCTGCCAGCGGGCCGACGCGGTGGAACCCCGCAGGCCGAGGAGAATCGCCAGCCCGAAGAGCACGGTCGCGGTGAGCGGCAACCAGTCGTGCCGGTTCGTGATGCCGTCCTGGAATTGAGCGAGTTCGCCGCCGTCGTCGCCGAGTCGCCTGAGTTCGGCGTCGGACGCGCGGGCGTGCTGCTCCCACTCGGAGCGGAGGCGCTTGGTCGGGCCGTCGTCGCGCTGGGCGGCCTCTGCGGCGGCGACCTCGGCGGCGGCGGCGGCGTACCGCGGCCGGTGCGTGTCGGCGAGGCGGAGGCTGGCGACGCTCCACCCGGCGAGGCTGCGGGTGCCCCCGCTCATCGCCAGCAGTAACCGCTCGCCGTCTTCACTGGCGACGCGCTGCCGGAACTCGCCGGGGGCCTGCTCCGCGAACCGCCGCCAGCCCTGCGTGCCGAGGACCAGGTCGAGCGCGGCGGCCGCCTTCGGGTGGTCGGTCAGCAGAAAGTCGGCCTGCTCCAACTCGTCGGGCTTTTGCACCTCGCCGGCCAGCAGGAAGTGCGTCGGCAACAGCCGGGCACTGCGGTCGTCGGCCGTCGTGAGCACCGACCGGTTGACAACCGCCGCCCACAGGACCGCCGGCTTCGGTGCCCCGGTTTCGTCGGCCGTGGTGATCGTCAACTCGACCGGCGCGCCGGGCAGGAAGCTGGCCCCGGGGGCTTGCTGCGTCGCGGCCGCGATCTTCAAGACTTCGCCGGGGGTGCGGAAGACGAGCCGTTCGGCGACCGGCTTCAACTCGGCCCGGTCGGCGTCGGCCGGCGGCTCGTCGAAGACGGTGACGCGGGTGACGCCGCCGAGCTTGGCCGGGCCGAAGTCGAGGGCGACATCGACCGGCTTGCCGGGTTCGAGGGTGGCGCGGGCGTGGGCCATCGCCCGGCCGCGGGTGTACGCCCCGACCACGACGGCCCGCTTCGCCGGCCCCACGGCCGTGAGCCGCACGCGCAACGGGTCGCCGGGCTTCGTCACGCCGTCGGGCACGCTCAAGACGACCCCGGTCGGCTTGACGCTCGGCAGCGGGAAGCCCTGCGGCGTCGGCGGCTCGATGCCGGCGGGACTCGCCAGCGTGAGGAAGTCGGCGCGGCCGGCGGCGGGGGTGTACGTGAAGACGCCCATCCCCTGATTGACCCCCGGCCGGTCGGCGTCGGTCAGCGTTTTGACCGCGGTGCCGTCGGACAGGGTGCCGGTCAGGTCGGCCGGCTTCCCGGTCGCCGTGGTGGCGCGGAAGTAAACGCGGTTCGGCACCCCGGCGACCAGATCGCCGCCCTCGGGGAAGAACTCGACGATCAACCGGCGGGTGGCGAGCGGCACCGGTTTCGAGATCGTCTCGACGGTCCCGCCGACCCGCACGACCACGCTCAGCGTCGCGTCGGTCACGTCGCCCTTCGGCAGCGTGAACATGACCGCGGCCTCACCCGCGGCGTCGGTCGCGGTCGGGGCCACATCGAGCGGCAGGTTGGTCGGCTTGCCGTTGACGGTCGCCTTCGCCGTGACCGTCAACGCCGCCTTGGCCGGCTGGCCCTGGTCGCGGACGGTCACCTTCGCCCGGACCGCCGCTCCCGGGCCGTAGGTGCGGCCGTCGAGTTCGAGCGTCTTGAGGAGCTTGTCCGGCGTGTACCGGTTGACGAGGAACTTGCGCACGGCGAGCGGCTTCGCGCCGGCGGCCGGTTGCATCGTCACCGCGTCGGCCTCGAACACTTTCAGCGCGTACTCGCCGCCGGGCAACGTGGCCGGCAACTCGAACGCCCCGGTGCCGACGCCGCGGACCGGCGCGCCGTCCGGGCCGAGGACGGGCCGGCCGTCGCGGACCGGTTTCGCCAGGCCGACGACGGCCGACCCGGGGACCGGTGCGCCGTCCGGGGCCTCGATCACGAAGCGGAGGGTCGCGTCGCGGTCCAGCGGGGCGAACGTCGTGCGGTCCAGGGTCAGGGCGCGGTAGTAGACGCGCTCGCCGGGGCGGTACAGCGGCTTGTCCGTCACGAGCATGGTCGCGGTCAGCGGGTCGGCCGGGCGGATCGTCTCGGTCACGGTCGCAGCCTCCCCGTCGCCGGCGGTCCGGTCGGCGTCGGTGGCGGTCACGGTGAGCGTCGGCGCGGTCCCGGCGGGCAGCTTCGCCCAGACGCTCGCCGGCAGGGTGACGGTCGCCGCGGTCCCCTCGGCCGAGTGCGTGAACAGCGGTTTGCCGTCGGGGCCGGCCGCCGTGGCGACGAACTTGACCGGCCTGGCGTTCGCCCCGGTCACTTCCAGCTTGTACTCGTTCGGGGCGCCGGCGACGGCGACGGCCGGGCCGACCACGTCCAGGGCGAACGGCCGGCCGGCGCGGGCCGCGTCGGCCAGGCTCTCGGCCTCCATCCAGTCCTGGGCGGCGCGGTCGTGGCGTGCGCGGGCCGCCGTCAGGTCGTCCGTCAGGCGGGCCTGGATCGCGGCGATCTCGGCGGCGACCCGGTCCGTCTCGCGGACCGCGGCGGCGTACCGGGCGAAGGAAACTTCAACGCCCGGCCGGTACCAGGCCGTGGCCAGGAGGTCGCGCGCGGCCGGGCCGCCGACCGCGGCGACGCTCAACAGCAGGCTCGCGGCGACGGCCCAGCGGAGCCCGGCTTCGCGCACCGTGCGGACGCCCGGATTGAGGGGTTCGGGGGCCGGCACGGACTTCGGGGCGGGGGGGGTGAAGGTGACGTTGGGGTGCGAGGTCTTGGCGGCGCTGGCGATCAAGCCGACGGCTTTTTCCAGGGCGGCGCGGCACTCCGGGCAGCCCCGCAGGTGCGCCTCGGCCGGCCAGGCGTCGGCGTCGTCGAGCAGACCGTAGGCGTGGTCGAGGAGTTGGTCCCGGCACGTTTCGCAGGTCATCATCGCCGTTCCCCGACTTCCGCGGTCCCCGCCCGATTCGCGTCAACTCCGACTCCGACGGCTACGGAGGCGGCTCCGGGTTGAGCGCCCGCCGCAGCTTCTGCAAGGCCGCCCGCATCTGCGTCTTGATCGTGCCGACCGGCGTCGCCCGGATTTCCGCGATCTGTTCGTACGTCAACTCGCCGTTCTGCCGCAAGAGGAACACTTCCTGCTCCTCGGGCCGCAACTCGGCCAGCGCGACCCGGAGGCGGGCGAGCGTCTCCTGGTCTTCGAGGGCCAGCCCGGGGGCGAGGTCGCGGGTCGAGAGCATGATCTCCTCGGCGATCATCGGCTTGACGCGGCGGTTCCAGGCGCTCCGCTGGGTGTCCCGGGCGGTGTTCATCGCCACCCGGAAGACCCACGCCCGCAGGTTCTGGATGTCCGGGACGCTGGCGCGGGTCCGCCAGCACTTCAGGAACGCCTCCTGGGCGGCGTCCTGCGCGTCGTCGGCGTTGCCTAATAAGTAGACCAGCGTGGACATCAACTCGTCGCGAATGTCCCGGAACATCGCGGTGAGTGGGTGTTCCGCGTCGCCCGGGCCTCCCGGCTCGCCTGCAAGTTCTGTCCCCACGTCGCTCCTCACGGGGGGGCCGCGTCACCCATCCGACGACGCACGCCCCGGAACAGTTTGGCGATTCGCCGCCGCGGCGCTCGCTACCGAGATACGGGCATGGTACGAGCGGGCGAACCGGCGGACCCGGGGCCGGGCCGGAAGTCTGGCCGCGGGCCGGGCCGGGCGGCCTCATTCTCGCCCGGGGCAGTGGACCTTGCCGCGCCGCGTGCGGATAATGCCGGCATGCCCGCCCCGCCGTCCCCATTGCCCGCGCTCCGCCACCGCGACCGCCGCCCCGAGTTGATGGACGACCCCGGCCTCGACCCCGCCGCCCACCGCCTGGCGCTCGCCGGGCTGGCCCGGTTGAACCGCATTTCCCGCAGTGCCGCCGCCGTCTGGCCCGCCGTCCGCCGGCTCGCGGCCGAAGTGTCGGGACGGCCGCTGAAACTGCTCGACGTGGCCACCGGCAGCGGCGACGTGCTGCTCGACCTGGTGCGGTCGGCCCGGCGGGCGGGCCTCGCGCTCGACGCCGCCGGGTGCGACCTCAGCCCCGTCGCGGTCGCCGCGGCCACCGAGGCGGCGCGGGAGGCAAGCCTGCCGGCACACTTCTTCACCGCCGACGTGCTGACCGGACCGCTGCCACCGGGGTACGACGCCGTCGTCTGTTCGCTGTTCCTGCACCACCTCGACGAAGCCGACGCCGTGGGACTGTTCGCCCGGATGCGCGCCGCCGGGCCGCGGCTGATCGTCATCAACGACCTGGCCCGGTCCCGGTTCAACTTCGGCATCGTCTGGGCCGCGTCGCGGCTGCTGTCGCGGTCGCCGGTCGTCCACGTCGACGGCCCGCTGTCGGTGCGGGCGGCCTTCACCCCGGCGGAACTGCTGGCCCTGGCCCACGCCGGCGGGCTGACCGGCGCGACCGTGACGCCCCGCTTCCCGGGCCGCATGATCCTCGAATGGCGGGCACCGTCGTGAGCGACGCCATTTACGATGTCGCGGTCGTCGGCGCGGGGCCGGCCGGGGCGGTTACGGCCTATGCGGCGGCGACCCGCGGGCTGTCGGTGCTCCTGCTCGACAAGGCGACCTTCCCGCGCCGCAAGGTGTGCGGCTGCTGCCTGAACGCTCACGCCCTGTCGGCCCTCGCCGCCGTCGGCCTGGGCGGCCTGCCGGCGAAACTCGGGGCCGTGCCGTTGACGCGCATCGAATTGGCCGCGAACGGCCGCGCGGCGACCCTGCCGCAGGTCGGGTCGGTGAGCCTGTCCCGGGACGCGTTCGACGTGGCGCTGATCCGCGCCGCGACCGACGCCGGGGCAAACTTTCGCCCGGGGGTGACCGTCAAACTCCTGGGCCGCGACGCCGGCGGCTGGCACCTCGACGCCGGCGGACCGGTGCGGGCGCGGCGGCTCGTGGACGCCAGCGGCTTGAACGGCCGGCTGCTCAACCCCGACCCCGTCGTCTCGCCGACGGCCCGGATCGGCGCGGGCACGGTCGTCGATCACCCCGCCGCCGAGTACGCCCGGGGCACGATCTACCTGGGGGCCGGCCGCGGCGGGTACGTCGGCCTGGTGCGGCTCGAAGACGGCCGGCTCGACGTGGCCGCCGCCTTCGACGCGGCCCACGTCCGGGCGACCGGGTCGCTCGCCGCCGCCGCCGAGGCCGTGTTGCGCGAAGCCGGGATGCCGACGCTCCCGGGCGTCGCCGAGTGGAAGGGCACGCCGCCCCTGACGCGGCGCAGCCGGGAGATCGCCGGGCCGGGCTGGTTCGCCGTCGGGGACGCGGCCGGGTACATTGAGCCGTTCACCGGCGAGGGCATGGCCTGGGCCGTCGCCGGGGCCGCGAGCCTGGCCCCGCTTTTAACCGAGGCCGACGGCGACGCGGTCCGCGCGGCGTGGCGCGCGGCCCACCGCAAGCACGTCGTCGCCCGGCAGTACCCGTGTCGGGCGATTGCGGCGGTCTTGCGGTCGCCGCGGCTGTGCGGAATCGCGGTACGCGCTTTGCACTACTGGCCGGCCGCGGCCGGGCCGGTCGTCCGCCAGTTGAACCGACCGCTCGCCGCCGTACCCGCTGTCGCACCTGGGGGGATTTGATGCCGCTGACGATTCTGGGCCTGGGCACCGCCGTACCGCCCCACGTGACCCACCAGGGGGACGCGCTCACGGCCGCCCGGTTGCTCAGCGACCCGGCCGTCGCCGGGGCCGCCTGGCTCGGCCCGGTGTACGAGCGGTCCGGCGTCAAGACCCGGTACCAGGTCCTCGGCGAAGCCTTCGTCGCCGACATGGTCACCGGCACCCGCACGTCCGGGTCGCCGTACCTGCCCGGCCCCGACGGCCGCGGCCCGCGCACCGCCTGCCGCATGGGCCTGTACGCCGAGCACGCCCCGGCGCTGGCCCTGCAAGCCGCCTGGCGGGCGCTGGACGCGTCCGGTGTCGCCCCAGCCAAGGTCACGCACCTCGTCACCGTGTCGTGTACCGGGTTCGTCGCCCCGGGGGTCGATCTCATCCTGACGAAAGAACTCGGCCTGTCCCCGACCGTCGAGCGGCTGCACGTCGGGTACATGGGCTGCCACGGCGCGATCAACGGCCTGCGCGCGGCCCTGGCCATCGCCCAGGACCCGGACGCCGTCGTGCTGGTCGCGTGCGTCGAGTTGTGCAGCATCCACTACTACACCGGCCCGGAGTCGGACAAGGTCGTCGCCAACGCCCTGTTCGCGGACGGCGCGGCGGCCCTCGTCGGCGTCGGCCAATCCTTCCGCAAAGGCCCGGCGGTCACGGCGACCGGCGCGTGCGTCCTGCCCGATTCCGGCGGCGACATGGGCTGGACGATCGGCGACCACGGCTTCGAAATGACGCTGTCGCAGCGCATCGCCCCGATGATCGCGGAGCACTTGCGGCCGTGGCTCACAACGTGGCTGGCGAAGAGCGGGCTGACCCCGGACGGCGTGAAGCACTGGGCGATTCACCCCGGCGGCCCGCGCATCCTGTCCGGCGTCCAGGAGACGTTGAACCTGACCGCGGAGCAGATGGCCCCGTCCCGCGGCGTCCTGGCAGATTACGGCAACATGTCGTCGCCGACCGTCCTGTTCATCCTCGACCGTCTCCGGCAACAAGCGTCCGCCGGCCCGACGGTCCTGATCGCCTTCGGCCCCGGCCTGGTCGCCGAGGCCGCCCTCATCGAGTGATCCCGTTACTTCAAGTTCGGCGTCGTGCCGAACTGCATCGTCCGCGGCATGGCCGGCTTGAAGCTGTTGACGTAACCGGTCGAGGGGTACGTGCCTGGCAAGGGCAGGCCGTTCGACTGCTTGGTCTGGCGTGTCGTCGTCCGGCCGAGCAGGCTGTTGATCGTGCGGACGAAGCCGTTGTCTTCGATCGTCCCGGCGACGGCGCGGCTCAGGTAGCGGCTCGTGCCCGAGAAGATGTTCGTCGCCGTATCGACCGGCTTGACGACGAGTGCGTCGGTGTCGAGCGGCTTGGACTTGAAGGTTTGGGCGGACGCGGTCGCGCCCGTGCCGAGCGTCACCCCGACTGCCACGACGATTGCCCCGAGTAAGTGGCGCATCCTGCCCCCTCCAAGTGTGTCCGCGGAACCGCCGGGACGATACCAAGCGGCCCGGGCGTGTCAAGGAAATACCGCGGCGGTACTCGGACGAACTCCGGAAGGTGGGGAGGGCTACTCCGGGACGGTGAAATCGACGGTCACGAGGTCGCCCGGCTTGGCCGTCACGGTCCGCGTCTCGGCCTGGTCGCGGCCGCCGGTCTTCCACTTGGCGATGACTTCGTACCGGTACGTCTGGCCGGCTTCCAGGCTCGACGACTCGAAGGTCCGTTCGGTGCCGGTCAGCGTCATCGCCTGGCGCTCGACCCACAGGGAAGCGTCCGGGTTGTGCAGCTTGACGCAAACGCGGATGACAGTCGCCGGACTGGTCCCGTCGTTGGCGGCGACCGTCACGCTCGCCGCGGCCGGGGGGTAAACGCCGACGTTGGCCGGGCCGCGCGGCGACGGCGAGTAGCGGCCGGCCCAGCCGAGGCCCGCGCCGTACCCGTAGAACCGGCCGGGGGGCGGCTGGTCGAAGAAGAGCCGGGACATGTCGTTCTGGCCGAACACGCCGGGGACCGGGCCGTAGGTCGGGATCGGCGGGCCGTACAGGGACAGGTTGTTCGTCCAGACGCTCCCGGCCGCGCCGGGGATGCCCCAGAAGCCGGGGAAACTGCCGCCCCAGCCCGGCCCCCACGCCGGCCCGACCAGCGCCCCCCGGCCGACGCCCGGGTTGACGTACGGCCCGCTCGGCACGCGGTAGTACTGCCAGCCGAGGTCGGTCGGCGCGGCCCGGTGGTGCTGCGGAGCGGGGTGCGTCGGGGCGCGGTGCTGGGCCGCGGCCGTGCCCGCGACGCCGGCGCTCAGGCCGAGGATCAGCCCGCGGCGCACGAAACCTAATCCGTCCATGATGGTCGTCTCCTGTGAGGAGATCATCGGCCGGCGGCGGGGAGGTGCGGGGAGTCGGAAGCGGCACCGACCGGGGTTCCGGCGCGGCGGCCGGCACGCTAACCGCGCCAGGTCGCACGCGCGGCACTCACAGGCGGGGCGGAACGCCGGGCGGCTCGTCCGGGAAGTTCGGCTGGTGCCCGCTCATCGACCCGCTCGGGTGCGCCGAGTCGCCGGACTTCGTCGGCGGCAGGATGATCGGCCGCAACTCGCCGGTGAGCACGTCCAGGACGACGCACGTCTTCGGGTTGGCCCGGAACAACGCCCCCGGGTTGGCGACGAGGGTGCGGCCGGTCCGGTGCTGCTCCCGGACGTGCGTGTGCCCGTAAAAGACGTAGTCGAAGTAGTCCGCGTGTTCGAGCTGGTAGAGTTGGTGCCGCTCGTGGCTGTGGACCCAGGCGAGCCGCTTGCCGCCGAGTTCGATCGCCCCGAAGCTGTCGTGCGAAGTCCCGCCGGCGGCCCGGATGGCGGCGGCGAGCTTCATCTTGTCCTTGTCCCAGTTGCCGAAAACGAAGTGCGTGGGGATCGCGTGGAAGGCGGCGACGGTCTCGACGGACTCGATGTCCCCGCAGTGCAGGATGAGTTCGACGCGCTGCTCGGCGAGCAGGCGCACGGCCTCCGAAATCGCTTCGAGGCGGTCGTGGGTGTCACTGACGATCCCGATCCGCATGAAGACCTCGCGACAAGCCCCGCCTCACGCCTACCCACGATCATAACAACCCGCCGCACTCCGGGGAACGGGCCAGGGGAAAACCGGAGTGCAGAAGGCAGAGTGCGGAGTGCAGAATCGCGGACCGGGCGTGCCGCTTTAGCTCTCCATGAGCAGGCGGATGGGGTCGCTGAAGAGTTGGGCCAGGCGGGTCGTGAACCGCGCCCCGTCCGCGCCGTCGATCACGCGGTGGTCGTACGTCAGGCTCAGCGGCATCATCAAGCGGGCCACGATCGCGCCGTCCTTCACGACCGGTTGCAGGGTCGATTTCGACAGGCCCAGGATGGCGACTTCGGGGTAGTTGACGATCGGCGTGAAGCTCGTCCCGCCGATGCCGCCCAGGTTGGTGATCGTGAACGTCCCGCCGCGCATCTCGTCCGGCGTCAGCTTGCCGGCGCGGGCCTTTTCGGCCAGCGTGGCCACGTCGGCGGCGATGTCCCGGATCGTCTTGGTGTCGGCGTTCTTGATGACCGGGACGACCAGGCCGCGCTCCGTGTCCACGGCGATGCCGATGTTGAAGTACTTCTTCACGTGCAGTTCGCCGGCGTTCATGTCGTACGCCGAGTTGAAGTTCGGGAACTCCTTCAGCACGGCGACGACGGCCTTCACGGCCAGGACCGTCCAGGTGATCTTCGGCGTGCCCTTGACCAGGCCCTCGACGATCCGCTTGCGGCCGGCTTCGAGGTCGGTGATGTCGGCCAGGTCGTTCTGCGTGACCATCGGCATCATGCGCCACGCGACGGTCATGTTCTCGGCGATCTTCTTGCGCATCACCGTGGCCGGCTTCTTCTCGACCTCGCCGTACTTGCTGAAGTCCGGGAGCGGCGGGTGCGTGAACACATCGACCATGCTGCCGTTGAACTTCGTCGTCACCCCGGGGCCGGCCGGGGCGGTCGTCGTCAGCCGATTGCGGACGAAGCCCTTCAAGTCGTCGAGGGTGACCCGACCGCCGCGGGCGCTGCCGGGGATTTCGGGCAGGCCGACGCCGAGTTCGCGGGCCAGCCGGCGGGTCGCCGGGCCGGCGGCGACGAGCGTCTTCGACGCCGACCCGTTGGCCGCCACGGCGACACCGGCCGGGGCGGGCGTGCCGTTCGGCTTGGGGGCCAGGTGGCCGACCGGCGGCGCGACCGCGACCGGCGGGGCGGGGGCGGGAACCGGGGCGGCGACCGGGGCCGATGTCGGCGCGGCCAGGGCGGCGGCGACGCCATTGATCGTCATCACGAGTGCGCCGACGGCGAGCTTGTCGCCCGGCTTGACGGCGACGGACTCGACCGTCCCGGCGATATCGATGGGAACGTCCATCGCGGCCTTGTCGGTCTCGATGACGAGCACGTTCTGCTCGGCCGCGACCGCGTCCCCGGCCTTGACCAGGACGCGGGACACGGTCCCCGACTCGATGCCCTCGCCCAGGTTCGGCAGCTTGAACTCGACCTTGCCGACGGGGCCGGCCGGTGCGGCGGGAGCCGGCGGCGCGACCGGTGCGGGCTTCGCGGCCGCCACCGGCGTCGGCAGCGCGGCCGGGGCGGCGCTGCCGTTGAGCTTGAACAGCGGGGCACCGACGTTGACCTTGTCGCCCGGCTTGACGAGGACCGCCTCGATCTTGCCGGCCACGTCGATCGGCACGTCCATCGCGGCCTTGTCGGTCTCGATGACGAGCACGTTCTGCTCGGCCGCGACCGCGTCCCCGGCCTTGACCAGGACGCGGGACACGGTCCCCGATTCGATGCCTTCGCCCAGGTTGGGGAGGAGGAAATTCATCTCTGGCACCGTTGGAGTGAGGGGTTCAAGCGAGCGGCGTGGCGTAAGCCCGCCGGTCCAGCCCGGAATTGGGATCACAGCCCGCGGGAAGTTTTCGGCGCTCACACAGGGTTGGTCACCCCATGTGCAGGCTGGACCGGCGGGCTTACGCCACGCCGCTCGCCGGGAATATTCAGACCGTCCACGGGGCCGGGGCGTCCGGGTTCAGCCCCAGGTCGCGCACCGCGGCGGCGACGACCTTCTTGTCCAGTTCGCCGCGGGCCGCCAGGGCGGACAGTGCGGCGACGGTCGTGTGCTCGGCGTCGATCTCGAAGAAGCGGCGGAGGTTCGCCCGCGTCTCGCTGCGGCCGAAGCCGTCGGTGCCCAACGCGAGCAGCCGGCCGCCGAGGTACGGGCCGACTTGCTCGGCGAGCGCCCGCATGTGGTCGGTCGTGGCGACGATCGGACCCTTCGTGCCGCCCAGCACTTGTTGCACGTAGGCTTGCTTCGGCGCGGCCGTCGGGTTCAAGCGGTTGACCCGCTCGCACTCGATGGCGTCCTTGCGCAACATCTGGTAACTCGTGACGCTGTACACGGTCGAGGCGACCTTGTACTTGTCCGCGAGAATCTGTTGCGCCCGCAACGCCTCCCGCAGGATCACGCCACTCCCCAGAAGTTGCACTTCGTGCTTGGAGCCTTCGGGTTTGACCGTCTTGACGGGGTAGATGCCCTTCAAGATGCCCTCGCGCACTTCTTCGCCCGGCATGCCGGGCATCTCGTAGGCTTCGTTGTACACGGTGAGGTAGTAGAAGCACTCCTCGTCGCGGACGTACATGGCGTTGATGCCGTCCTCGATGATGACGGACAGCTCGTAGCCGTAGGCGGGGTCGTAGGCGCGGCAGGTCGGCACGGTCAGGGCGGCCAGGTGGCTGTGGCCGTCCTCGTGCTGCAAGCCCTCGCCGTTGATCGTCGTCCGGCCGGCGGTCGCGGCCATGAGGAAGCCGCGGCACCGCGAGTCGGCGGCGGCCCAGATCAGGTCGCCGACGCGCTGGAAGCCGAACATCGCGTAGTAGATGTAGAACGGGATCGTGTTGACGCCGTAGGTGCTGTACGCGGTCCCGGCGGCGATGTAACTCGCCATACTGCCGGCCTCGTTGATCCCCTCCTGAAGGATTTGCCCCGTGGTCCCTTCGCGGTATTCGGAGAGCGACCCCTTATCGACGGGGTTGTAGAGCTGGCCCTGGCTCGAATACATGCCGAACTTTTTATACATCGGCGGCATGCCGAACGTCTGGCCCTCGTCGGGCACGATCGGCACGAGGAGTTTGCCGATGTTGGGGTCCTGGCACAGGTCGGTCATCAACATGACCCAAGCCTTCGTCGTCGAAAGTCCGCCGGCAATCACCGTCGCCTCGCGGCTGTAGGCGAAGCTCTTCGCCAGCGGCGGCTTGCACGGCGTCAGCGTGGCGTTGCGGCTGGGGTGGTAGCCGCCCAGTGCCTTTCGGCGGGCGTGCATGTACTGCATTTCCGGCGAGTCCTCGGCCGGCTTGTAGAACGGCACGTCCTTCAACTGCTCGTCGGTCAGCGGGATGTTGAACCCGTCGCGGAAGGCCGCCAGCCCCTCCACACCGCCGCTCGGCGCGCCCTTGAAGACGAGCTTCTTGGCCTGGTGGGCGGTGTTCGTGCCCTCCGCGCCGGGGATGCCGTAGCCCTTGACGGTGTGCGCCAAAATGACCGTCGGCTGGCCCTTGTGCTCCGTCGCCGACTTGTACGCGGCGTACACCTTGATCGGGTCGTGCCCGCCGCGCTTGAGCTTCAAAAGCTCCGTGTCGGTCAGGTCGGCGACCATCGCGCGGAGTTCGGGCGTGTTGAAGAACTGCTCGCGGAAGTACGCCGGGCCTTTGTAGATGAACTCTTGTGCCGCGCCGTCCACCACGTCGAGCATCCGCCGTTGGAGTGCCCCGGTGTGGTCGTTCTTGAGCAGGGTGTCCCAGCCGCAGCCCCACAGAACCTTGATGACGTTCCAGCCGGCCCCGCGGAACAGGCCTTCGAGTTCCTGGATGATCTTGCCGTTGCCGCGGACGGGGCCGTCGAGCCGCTGCAAGTTGCAGTTGATGACCCACGTCAAGTTGTCGAGCTTCTCGCGCGCGGCCAGCGTGATGCAGCCCAAACTCTCGGGTTCGTCGCACTCGCCGTCGCCCAGAAACGCCCAGACGCGCACGTCGTCGGTCTTGGCCAGGTCGCGGTCGCGCAGGTAGCGGTTGAACCGGGCGTGGTAGATCGACATGATCGGGCCGAGGCCCATGCTCACGGTCGGGAACTGCCAGAACTCGGGCATCAGCCACGGGTGCGGGTACGAACTCAGGCCGCCGCCCGGCTGCAACTCCTGGCGGAAGTTGGTCAGTTGCGTTTCGTTCAGCCGGCCTTCGAGGAAGGCGCGGGCGTACGGGCCGGGGCTGGCGTGGCCCTGGTAGAACACCACGTCCCCGGGGTGGTTCGGGTTACGGCCCTTGAAGAAGTGGTTCCAGCCGACTTCGTACAGGGTCGCGGCACTGGCGTAGGTGGCGATGTGCCCGCCGACGTTGGTCGTCTTGTTGGCCTTCTCGACCATCGCCATCGCGTTCCAGCGCACGGCCGACTTGATCTTGCGCTCCAACTCGCGGTTGCCCGGGAACGGCGGCTCGTTCTCGAACGGGATCGTGTTGACGTAAGGCGTCGTCACCCCGCCCGGCATCGCGCGGGCACCGAGTTTGGCGGCCTGGGAGATGAGTTGCTGTAACAAGAACTGGGCGCGCTCCGGGCCGCCGAACTTGACGACGGCTTCCAGAGAGTCGAGCCATTCGGCGGTCTCTTGCGGGTCCACGTCGTCCGACCGGTCGGGGGCGCGGGCGGCGAGCTTGTGCGGGTCGAGAAGCATTCTGCGGAACCTCGGGAATCCCGTCACGGCGGGAGATCGCGTCAAAGGGCAAGGAGTTTTTCGGCCGGCCGTCGTTAAGCTGGAGGCACACTGTTACCATAGGGGGGCGGTGAAGAGCCGTCCACCGCCGGGGAGTCCGTCATGGTCCGGGCATTCGCCACCCTGTTGCTGATCGCGTCCGCCGGGACCGCCGGGCAACCCGCGACCACGCCGATTACGCTGCCGCCGGCCGCGGTCACCCTCGGCGAAGCGTTGGGGTCGATCCAGGCGCAAACCGGGCTAACCCTGACGACGACCCTCGACCCGAAGTTGCCGCTAAAACTGGAACGCCGCGACGGGCCACTGTGGCCACTGCTGACCGAAGTCGCCACGGCGGCCGGCGGCCGGCTGTCGGTCGCGTCGAAGGGTCGGGCGGTTGCCGTCGAGAAGGGCGTGCCGCCGCCGGCGTCGATCGACGGGGCGTTCCGCGTCGCCGTCAAACAGGTCGCGTCCCGCCGCGACTTCGACACCGGCAAGGGCGTGACCGAAGTGACCCTCGAAGTCCACTGGGAGCCACGCCTGCCGGTGTTCCGTATCGACTCCGAGCCGCGGGGCACGTTCGCCGCCGATTCCTTCAACGGGGAGATGACGCCGTCGGCCGGGAAGTCGGCGGTCGGCGGTACGACGTTCACCTCGGTCGTGCGGTTGCCCGCGATCCCCCGCAGCGTGGGGGGGCAGAGCGCGTCGGGTCAAATCCACGCGGTGGACAAGTTGTCCCTCGCCGGCAAGTTCACCGTCACCGCCGCGGCGAAGATGTTGCAATTTCGTGTGGCCGACACGACCAAGCCGACGACGCTCACGCAAGACGGGGTGATGTTCACGGTGCAGACGCCGCGCAAGGTCGGCGACCGCTGGGACGTGCCGGTCGATCTGGTTTATCCGCCGTCGAAGGTCGAGTTCGAGAGCTTCGAGGCGGGCGTCTGGCTGAGCCGGAACCGGCTGCAACTGATCGACCCGGCCGGCAAACCTCTCGACCCGATCAACGAAGACTTCCGCGAGTCGCCGGGGAAGGCCAACCTCGTCTACCGGTTCCCGGCGGGCAAGGTCCCGGCGGACCGGGCGGGGTGGTCGCTGGTGTACGAGACCCCGTCGCCGCTGGTCGAATTCGACGTGGCGTTTACGCTGAGTAACATTCCCCTCCCGTGACCGAGTCCCCGCCGATGCGCTGGCTTCAAATCGTCACTGCCTTCGCACTCGTGGGCTTGCTCCGCGCCGAGGAGCCGCCGTTGAAGGGCGGGTCGAACGCCGGCAAGGAGCTGGCCGAGGTGCAGAAGCTCCTCGACGCGGGCAAGGCGGCCGAAGGGGCGGACAAACTGCGGCGGCTCGTCGAAGAGTCCGGCGACGACCTCGTGACCCTGGACGGCCAGCACTTCCGCCCCCTGGCCCGCGTCGCGCAAGGTCTCGTGCTGAACCTGCCGGCGAACGAGTTGCGGGCGTGGCGTGCCCGCGTCGATCCGCCGGCGAAGACGCTGCTCGACCTCGGCCGGGTGCAGCGCGACCCCCGGCCGTTGCGGCAACTCGTCGAGCGGTCGCTGGCCAGTTCGCACGCCGAGGACGCCCTGATCCTGCTCGCCGAACTGGCGGCCGAGCACGGCGACCACCGCACCGCCGAGACGCACCTGCGGCGGCTGCTGCCCTCGACCGTGGCCACCGACGACCCGAGCGTGCCGCACGTCAAGACCCCGGCGGCGACGGTCCGCGCCCGGCTCGCGCTCGCGCTGATCTTCCAGGGCCACCCCGGCGCGAAGGCCGAAGTCGCCGAGGTGCGGGCCAAGTTCCCGACGGCCGCCGGCCGCCTCGCCGGCCGCGACGGGCCGTTCGCCGACACGCTCGAAAGCCTGCTCCGCGAGCCGCCCTCGACGGTCGTCCCCGCCGCGCCGGCCGGCGACTGGGGCACCCTGGGCGGGGACGCGGCCCGGGGCGGCCAGCCGGCGGCGGCGGTGCCGAAGTACTGGCGGGCGCGGCCGACCTGGCGGGCCGACTTCCCCGGCGAGGACGGCCGCCTGCCGACCCTGCCGCGCGTCGGCAGCACCCGCTCCGTCGCCCTGCACCCGGTCACGCTAAACGGCACCGGGTACGTCGCCGACGGGTCGCGCGTCTTCGGCTTCGACCCGCGGACCGGCGACCCGCGGTACGCCTACGACCTGGCCACCGAGCCGGACGCGACCCCCGCCGAGCGGCCGACGCTGCCGACCAAAGTGGACGCCGACTTCGTGCTGACCGCGGCCGGCGGGCGGCTGTTCGCGCGGTTGGGCGCGACCGACGTGGCCCCACTGCCGCAGGCCGACGGCCGGAGCGTCGCGGCAAGTTACCTCGTCTGCTTCGGCCCGCCCCGCGACCCCGGCCCCCGACAGCCCGTGTTGAGCGTGCTGTGGAAGCTCGCGCCGCCGGTGCCCGAACGGGCCGCGGCCGCTTGGGAGGCCGCCCCGGTCGTGGACGACGGCCGGCTGTACGCGGCGTTCGTCAAGGAGTCGGCCGGCGGGCTGGTGACCGCCGTCGCCTGCTACGCGGTCGGCGACACGACCCCCGAACGCCCGCTCTGGGTGACGACGGTCGCCGACGTGCGGCCGCTCGACAAGAGCGACCCGCGGCACCGGGCCGAGCCGTTGACCCTGGCCGGTGGCCTGCTGACGTACTGCACGCACACCGGCAGCGTCGTCGCCCTCGACGCCGCGACCGGCCGCACGGCCTGGGCCTTCCAGTACCCGCGCCTGTCGAAGCCGTCGGCCGTGGCCCGGGACGTGAACCCGCCGGTGGCGCACGCCGGCCGGGTCTTCGTCGCCCCGACCGACGCCGACCGCGTGCTGTGCCTCGACGCCGTCAGCGGCAAGCTGTTGTGGGCCGTCGAGGGCGTGCAGATCGACCAGTTCTTGGGCGTCGCGGCCGGCAAATTGATCGCCGCGATTGCCGCACCGCAACGGGGCTTGCGCGGCTTCGACGCGACCACCGGGGCGGACGGGGACGGCCTCGGGTGGAAGATTCACGACGACCCGCACCTCGCCTCGTGGGGCCGCGGCCTGGTGACCGAAGACGCGGTCCTGTGGCCGACGAAGTCCGGCGTCTTCTTCGTCCGCCCGGCCGACGGCCTGCCGCTGGGGCCGCGCCTGCCCGGCCCGCACGGCAACCTCGCCTTCGCCGACGGGGTGCTGCTCGTCGGCACGCCGACGGGCGTGCTGGGCTACGTCAACGACCCGCCGCCGCGGCCGAGCGGCGCGGCGGAATTCGGCGCGGCCGAGCGCCAGGACCGCGCCGAGGACGCCCTGCGGGTTGGCCGGACCGACGACGCCCGCCGCGCGTGGGGAGACCTGTTGACCGACCCCGGCGTGCCGCGCGACCACCAGGCCCGCGCCGCCGCCCGCCTCTTGAGCCTGTCCCCCAGGGCGACCGGGCCGGACGCGCTGACCGCCTTCCACCGGCTGTACCCCGCCGCCAAACCGCTGGCCGGCGAGACCGTCTTGAACGTGCGCGGGGTGCCGGCGCGGTTGGGGAACCTCGTCGCCGAGCACTTCCAGGTCGCCCCGCCGCTGGCCAAGCCGGCCCCCGTGCCGCCGCTCCCGCCGTCTCCACCGTTCGACGCGGCGAACCTGCCCGGCCTCGACCCCGCGGCGAACCTCGTCGCCGTGCCGTGGCCGTCGGCCCGGTGTCACCCCCTCGTCACCGCCGACGGCGACCTGGCCACAATCCCCCGGCCGACCGGCTTGCCGTGGCTTCTGGCGGGCGACGCCGGCCGGGTCGTCGCCCTCGACGCCGCGACCGGCGAAGTGGCCGCGAGCGTACCCGTCACCCACGGCGTGACGCAAGCGGACGTGGTCGGCGGCGTCGTCTACGTGAGCGGCCCGGACGGGATCAGTGCGGTGACGCTGCCGGCGGGACAAGTCGCGTGGGCGTTGCGCTTCCCGGACACCGACCCGTTGCCGGCCGGCCGCGCCGCCGTCGCCCCGCACGCCGCCGGAGTCGCGCCGGGCTTGTCGCACGTCCGGGTGACGGCCCAACACCTCGTCATGCTGTGGGGCGACTCGCACCTCGTCGGCGTCGGCCGCGGTACCGGTGAAGTCGAGTGGGTGCGGCCCGCCGGCAGTTCGACCGCCCTGGCCGACCCGCCCGGCGACGGGCCGCGCTTCGCCCCGGCCTTCACCGCCGACGACTGGGCGGTCGTCGCGCACCTGAGCACCGGCCGGCGGGTGATCGTCCGCACGCTCACCGGGGTCGTCTTGAACAGCGCCCCCGCCGGGGCGACGCCGTGGGAAACCCCGCCGCAGCGGCTGGGCGACTCGCGCCTGGCCGTCCCCGGCGACCTCGGCGGCGTCACCCTGCTTGAACTGCCGGCGACGGCCGAGCAAGCGGGGACGGCGTCGCGGACGCTGGCCGACCTCTGGACGTGGGAGCCGGGCGGCGAGGCCAGCCTGACCGGCCGGCCGACGCAACTCGCCCCGACGCCGGCCGGGCTGCTCGCCGCCGTCAGCCGCAACCACGGCACGGAGGTGCAATTCCTGTCGCGGGCCGGCAAGTCCCTGCGCAACCGCGGCATGGTGCTGCCGACGGTCGCCGCGGACTTGACCCGCGCCCGCCACGACGGCCGGACGACCTACCTGCCCGCCGACGGCCGCCTGTTCGCCGTCCGCCACGCCGACGGGAAAGCGGCCTGGCCGACCGTCGATCTCGCGGTCCTGACGAACTGGCCGCGGGCCGCCGAGTGGCGGGTCGTCGCCGGCCGGCAAGCGGTCCTGGCGTACCCCGCCTTCGCCCGGCCCGCCGACCCACTTTTGCCGCTGGCCGAGCGGCTGTTGATAAGCCTGTGGCCGTGGCCGAGCGCGTCCCGCCTGCCGGGGGTCGGCGTCGCCCTGGCGCAGGCGGCGCTCGACTGCCGGCTGCCGCTCGTCTGGCTCGACCCGGACACCGGGCGGGTGCTGGCGACGCGCGACCTGGCCGTCACCGGGCCGGGCGTGGGCGTGACCGCGGCGGGGAATTTCGTCGCCGTCGCGGCGGCGGGCCGGGCGTACCTCCTAAACTCACCGTAACGCCCAACCCGCCGGAGTCCGCCGCGTGGCCAGTCCCATCGAAACCGTCGAGCCGATTCTCCTCGAAGAGGACGACATCGCCCGCGCCGACGCCCTCCGCGGGGCCTGCCACCGGCTCCTCGCCGAGTGCGCCAAGGTCATCGTCGGCCAGGAGGAAGTCCTCGAACAACTCCTCCTCGCGGTGCTGGCGAAGGGCCACTGCCTGCTCGTCGGCGTGCCCGGCCTCGCCAAAACGCTGATGATCCACACGCTCGCCGACGGCATGGCGCTGACCTTCAACCGCGTGCAGTTTACGCCCGACCTGATGCCGACGGACATCACCGGGACCGAACTCCTGTACGACGACCGGGCGACCGGGGCGCGCGAGTTCCGCTTCGTCCAGGGGCCGATCTTCTCGAACATCGTCCTGGCCGACGAGATCAACCGCACCCCGCCGAAGACGCAAGCGGCGCTCCTCGAAGCGATGCAAGAGCGGCAAGTCACGGTCGCCGGGAAGCGGCACCGGCTGCCCGACCCGTTCTTCGTGCTCGCCACGCAGAACCCCATCGAGCAAGAAGGTACGTACCCGCTGCCCGAGGCGCAGCAGGACCGGTTCATGTTCAACATCCAGGTCAACTACCCGACCGAGGCCGACGAGTTCCGCATCATCGAGGCGACCACCCGCGGCAGCAAGGTGAAGGTCCAGCCGGTCATCACGGCCGAGGAAATCCTGGCGATGCAAGACCTCGTGTTGAAGGTCGAGGCGGCCAGCTACGTTGTCC
The DNA here is from genome assembly GCA_025362195.1 of Fimbriiglobus sp. Lineage (GTDB taxonomy): Bacteria > Planctomycetota > Planctomycetia > Gemmatales > Gemmataceae > Fimbriiglobus. The sequence continues at coordinate 22,795 of JANYHV010000105.1, forward strand.
GGTACGCCGGCAAGTTGACCCGCCTGACGCGACCCGGGGAAGCCGGCGTGCCGGTGCCGGACTTCGTCAAGAAGTACGTCAGCTTCGGGGCCGGCCCCCGCGCCGGCCAGAACCTCGTCCTCGCCGCCAAGGCCCGCGCGATCCTGCAGGGCCGCACCTACGTCGCCATCGAGGACATCAAGGCCGTGGCGAAGCCCGTCCTGCGGCACCGCCTCATGCTCAACTACCACGCCGAGGCCGACCGCGTGACCCCCGACGACATCGTCACGAAGCTGCTGCCGCTGGTGCCGCGCGAACATTAGACCGTCTTGTTAGCCCGACGCGCGAGCGAGGGACGCAAAGGTTCGTTCGCAGGGTTGATGGGCGGCGACAGTACGATCGACGACAGCGAACATTGTGAACGAACCTTTGCGTCCCTCGCTCGCGCGTCGGGCTAACAGGAACTCCCCATGCCCCGACTCGCCCCGGACGTGCTGGCCCGCATCGACCGGCTCGAACTCGACGCCAAGCAGGTCGTCGAGGGCTACCTGGCCGGCCGGCACCGGTCGCCCCGGACCGGATTCGCCGTCGAGTTCGCCCAGCACCGCGAGTACGCCCCCGGCGACGACATCAAGCACATCGACTGGAAGGTCTACGCCCGCACCGAGCGGTACCACCTCAAGCAGTATGAGCAGGAGACCAACCTCGTCGCCTGGATGGCCGTGGACGGGTCCGAGTCGATGCGCGTCGGCACGGTCACGGACGCGAAGGGCGAGCGGATCACCAAGTACGGCACCGCGTGTACCCTGGCCGTGGCGCTGGCGTACCTGATCACCCGGCAGTCGGACAGCGCCGGGCTGCTGCTCGCGGCCGACCGCGTGCGGGCCTTCCTGCGCGGCTCCGGCGCCCCGGGCCAGGTCC
>JANYHV010000147.1 GCA_025362195.1 Fimbriiglobus sp.
CCGGTCCCACGCCTGCGCGCGCCGCTAGTGACCGTCCTGGAGGCGAAGCGGGGCGACATCGAAGTCGGGCTGGGCCAGTGCGTCGCCCAGATGGTCGGGGCGCGCCTGTTCAACGAGCGCGCCGGCTACCCCGGCGGCCGCCTGTTCGGCGTCGTGACGACCGGCGAAGCCTGGCAGTTCCTGCGGCTGGACGGCCCGACCGTGACCCTGCACCCGTCCCGCCTCTTCATCGACGACCTCGGCGCGATCCTCGCCGCCTTCCGCAGCGTGCTGGTGCCGGCCGCGGCGTGAGGGGTTCTGAGCCGAAGCAGCCGACCAAGTCCTTGATCTCCAGATCCGAGCAATTTCGAGCAATTCCGTCAGACCAGTTGCCGAGTGTGCTATTGTCTCGTGATTCCCATCGGAGTCGAAATGTTCGCCGAGCGACACTGTCTGGAGATCCCATGGTTGAGTTTATGAAATTATGCTTCGGATCAGCCTTAGTAACGGGGGTTGGCATTTGTATTTGTGCCGGCATCGCCGGCTACAGAGCCTTTAACACAACTTTCACAACTCCCGGTCTCCAAAACCTCGCCAGCGCATCTGGCGTTTTCTTCATGGGATTTGCTATTGCCGTCGTGAGTACCGCTATTTGGCTCGTGTTAGACTGGCACGCGCGGCGCTTCCCGACCACGCAGGCTTTGCACTCCGCTAAGCCTGCAGCGTGAGCCGGATCGCCAAGCTCATCGCTTTTGGCAATGACGCTGGTTGATAGGACACCCACCGGCAACTCATCGCGTCCGCTCTGCTATGCAAGTACCGAACGCTGAACACGCCGTCGTCGATCTGCGCAAACTCACCGAGTATTGCCTGTCGCCGACTCACGCCGTCGGTAAGCACAAAGCGGTAGTCTTTCGCTCCGCCCTGGGAATCACGTCCGCTGACGCGGAAACCCTACGGCAGTGGTTGCTCGACGCGATCCTCTTCGAAGACGCGAGAGCCGATCGAATCGACGAATTCGGCGAACGATACGAACTCGACTTCGAGGCGACGACCACAACGGGGGATGCTATAATTCGCTCGGCATGGATCATTCGCACGGGCGACGATTTTCCGCGGTTGACGACCTGCTTCGTACTCACGTTGTGAGGCAACTATGACAGGACTTATCGAGTTACTCGACACCGTCGCGCTGACCGCCGATGTGCCCGCGTTGGGCCTCGCGGCCGGGGAGATCGGGGCGGTCGTCGAGGTGTTGGGCGACGGGGCGGCGTTCGAGGTCGAGTTCTGCGACCGCGACGGCACGACTTACGGCCTGCACACGTTGCGGGCCGACCAAATCGTCGTTTTACACAGCCGCGGAAAGTCGTTGCAACGGGCTTCACTCCTCGGGTAAACCATCTCCCCACTTCCGTCCGCGAGTCCCCGCACGGCATCGTGGCCCCCTGCGCCACCCCTCGGCCCTGGTGCGCCAGGTTCACTCAGCTCGCCTACGGTTTTCCGCCGGGCCGGTCGGGTCGGGGTTGCACGATCTTCGCCGGGCTGCCTATAGTCCGGCTCTTGACCACCGATTCGCGCCGAGGGAAGGATCCCGATGGCTACGGCGACCGCCGATCAACGAAGCCCCTTGTCCCGGGTCCAGCCCGCGGCCAAGGGCCAACTCCGCGCCCGACCGGGCGTCGGCACCGCGATCGAGACGCCGCAACTGTCCGTCGTCGTCGTCAACTTCTGCCAGTGGCGCAACACCGCCCGCCTGACGCGGCAACTCCGCCGGTCCGAGGCCGTGCGGCGCGGGGCCGCCGAGGTCGTCATCGTCGATAACGACTCGCCCCGCAAGCGGGTGGCCGAAACGCTCGGCAAGCTGTCCGGCGTGTCGGTCTACTTCAACGGCGCGAACGAGGGGTTCGCCCGCGCGGTCAACCGCGGGAGTAACCTGAGCCGGGGCGAGTGGGTCCTGCTGCTCAACCCGGACGTGAGCGTGCCGGACGGGTTTCTCGACGACGTGCTCGACGCCGCCCAGCGGTGGCCGGGCGTCGATTCGCGGTGCGGCGTCGTCGGCTTCCAGTTGCGGAACCGGGACGGCACCCGCCAGGCCAGCGCCGGCCGCTTCCCCACCCTGATGCGCACGGCCGCCGGGATGCTGCTGCCCCGCGCCCGCCGCAAGTGCGGGCACCGGCCGCTGACCGGCCGCGTCCCCGTGCCGTGGGTGACCGGCGGCTGCCTGCTCGTCCGGCGGGACTGCTACGAGGAACTCGGCGGCCTCGACGAGCGCTTCTTCCTGTACTACGAGGACGTGGACTTCTGCCTCCGCGCCCGCGCCGCCGGGTGGTCGATCTGGTACGACCCGGCCCTGCAGGTGACGCACCACTGGCCGCTGCACGTCCGGGACGTGCCGCCGCCGCTGCGGCTGGTCACCCGGCACGCCCTGCTCACGTACTCGCGGAAGCACTGGCCGCGCTGGCAGGCCGGCGTCCTGTCGGGCGTCGTCCGGGTCGAGGCGGCCGCCCGGCAGCGGCTGGCCCGCCGCCGCGGGGACGAGGCCGCCGACCACTGGTACGGCGAACTCCGGCGGCTCACCGGCGACCTGGCCGCGGGCCGGGCCGACGCCGTGGCCGGGCACATCCGCCGGGCCGCCGACACCCTGCACGGCATCGCCGCCGCCCAGGACGGCCGCACCCAGTGACGTGCCGTTGACACCCGGTGACAGCCCGTTGACACCGCGAAAATTTTGGTGACACCCCTTTGACACCGCCCCCCCGCCTGTCGGTCGTGATCCCCTCCCACCGGCACGCCGACCTGCTCGCGGCCTGCCTGACCGCCGTGGTCCGGCACGCCCCCGCCGGCACCGAAATCGTCGTCGTCGATGACGCCTCCGCGGGGCTTGCCGTCAGCCGCGTCGCCGCGGGGTTCGGCGTCCGCTGCCTGCGGCTGGACCGGCCGGGCGGCTTTTGCGTCGCCGTGAACGCGGGGCTGGCCGTGGCGCGGGGCGGAGTCGTCGAACTGCTCAACGACGACACCGAGGTGCAAGCCGGGTGGGCCGACGCGGCGGTGCCGTGGTTCGCCGACCCGGCAGTCGTCGCCGTCGCCCCGCTGGTGCTGCAACACGGCACCTCGAAAATCGACACGGCGGGGGACGAATACCACCGCGGCGGGTACGCCACCAAGCGCGGCCACGGTATTCCCTGGGCCGACGCGCCGGCGGAGTTGCGCGTCGCCGGGCCGGTCTGGGGCGTCAGCGCCGCGGCCGGCTTTTACCGGCGGTCGGACCTCGCGGCGGTCGGCGGCTTCCCGGCGGACTTCGGGGCGTACTTTGAAGATGTCGATGTCGCGCACCGCTTGCGGAAGGCCGGCGGGCGGGTCTGGTACGAGCCGGCGAGCGTCGTCTGGCACCACGTCTCGGCGTCGTACGGGCGGGTGCCGTCGCGGCGGACGTTGGAGGCACAATCGTGCAACGAGGAGCGGGTCTGGTGGCGGAACACGCCGCGGGCGGAGCGGCTGCGGTGGCTGCCGCTGCACGCCGCAGTCTTGGCCGGCAAGGCGTTGCGGCGGCAGGGCGAAGGCACCCTCGGGCCGTGGCTCGCCGGGCGGCTGCGCGGCCTGCTCACCCGCTGAGCCGGGTGCCGTCGAGGCGAGTGAACTCGGCCTCGTCGATGCGCGCGAACGCGACCGTCATGCCGACGCGCAGCGGGAAATAGCCGGCGGCGGGGTCCACGAGGGTGAGCGGCGTGCGGCCGACGAGGTTCCAACCGCCGGGCCGGGCGAGCGGGTAAACCCCCGTCTGCCGGCCGGTCAGCCCGACGCTGCCCGGCTCGACGCGCAGCCGGGGCGAACTCAACCGCGGCACCCCTTGAAGCACTCCCGGCAAATACCCGAGGTACGGGAAACCGGGCACGAAGCCGATGGCGTAGACCGTGTACCGCGTGCCGGCGTGGGCCGCGATCGCGGCGTCGGCCGTCAGCCCGGTGACCTCCGCGACGCGGGCCAGGTCGAATTGCCGCTCGTAGCAGACGGGGATGACCACCGGCGGCGATTCCGGGCGAGTCGCGGGCGAGGGTTGCAACGCCTCTGCCCACGCCACCACGCCGGAAAGCGTGACCCGGTCGGCGTCGAAGTGGACGCCGACGGCGGTGTACGCGACGACGACGTCGTGCAGCCACGGCGGCGCGGACTCGCGGGCCGCCTCGCCCCAGGCGAACGCCGCCGCCTCGTCGCCGGGGTGGACGAGGACCGCCTGGTCGCCGAGCGGGGCGACGGTCACCGGGCCGGCCCCACGTCGGCGGTTTGCGCCGCCTCCCACGCCCCGACGGTGCCGATCGGCAGCCAGTAACTCGCCTCCACGACGGCGAACCGGCCGGCGGCGGCGAGCTGGCCGACGGCGTCGGTGATCTCGTACTCGCCGCGCGGCGACAGGGGCAGCGTCAGGTCGAAGACGCTGCGCGGGAAGAGGTAGCCGCCGATGTTGGCCAGTTGCGGGGCGGGCAGGCCCTGCGGCTTCTCGACGATCTTGTCGAGCGTGCCGTCGGGCTTGCGGAAGAGGATGCCGAAGCTCTCGGGGTCGTCCACCGGGCGGGCCAGAATGCCCATCGGCACCGCGGCCAACTTGGCCAGGTCGGCGCGGCCGATCAGGTCGTCGCCGTTCAAGACCATGACGCGGTCGCCGGTGACCGAGCCGCGGCAACTCATCAGCGCGTCCCCCGTGCCGCGCGGCTCGGCCTGGCGGACGGTGACCCAGTCCTTGACGTGCGTCTGGTGCCGCAAGTAGTCGTCGATTTGCTCCGCGAGGTAGTTGACGACGACGACGACGCGGTCCACCGGCGGCAGTGCCCCGAGGATCCAGTCGAGGATCGGCCGGCCCTGCACGGGCAGCAGCGGCTTGGGGCAGGTGTTCGTGTGCGGCCGGAGGCGGGTGCCCTTGCCGGCGGCGAGGAGGATGGCGTCCATACGGGTCGAGGCGCTCCGGGAGTCTGGCGGGGTCGGCGGGGCTTAGCATACCCGGGCCGGGCCGGGCGAATCGGCAAAATGAGTCAAGCCGGCAAAGGCCGCGCGTCGAAGAAGATCGCGTCGGGTCGAACGCACGGCAGGAGCCGACGGGCGACCGGACCGGGGGTCGAAGGTTCGCGCACGGATGCGGGCCGTTCGACACGTCCACCCACCCGCGACCACGGCCACGCCGTCGCCACCCACCCCGGCGGCGGCGCGGTCGGCGGTCCGGGCGGAGGGATCGTGCCCCCGCGGCGACCACCCCCCACGGACGGAACGGGACCCCCCATAATGAAACGTCAACTCCTCGGCGCGGCCCTCCTCGCCCTCACCCTCTTCGGCACCGGCTGTAACCCCGAGTACGTCGCCGGCCGGTGCGACTGCCAGTACAACCCCGCGAACGCGGTCATCGCCCCCGCGTCGAACCCGTACCCGGTGATCGGCGGCCCCAGCAGCACCGTCGCCCCGGCCACCATGCCGATGGCGATCCCCCCGGCGACGCCGGGCAAGTAACGTAACGTCACGGCGCTCGGCGGACTCCCGTCCGCCGAGCGCCGCCCGTGTCGTGGGCCGCGTCGCCGCCCGGGGAGCGCTCGGGGGACTGCCGTTCCCCGCTCGCCGGGAAACTACCGGTACGGGTTGCCCGGCGACTTGGTGCCGGGGCGGCGGCCCTTGCGGGCGACCTTCGGCGACGACGGCTGCTCGGGCGTGACGGCCAGCGCGGCGATGCGGACGGCCTCGCTGGCACAGTCGAGGAACCGCTGCTGGCTGCGGACCGGCGGCTGGCCGTCGGCCGCGACGACCCGCCGGTAGCTGCCGTCCGCCTGGAGTTCCCGGGTCTTGACGTTGTCCGCCAGGCTCAACGCCAGAATTTCGTCGATCACCCGGGCCTTCAGGTCCGGCTGCTCGATCGGGAACACGACCTCGACCCGCCGGCTCAGGTTCCGGTCCATCCAGTCCGCGCTGCCGACGTACACCTCCGTGTCCCCGGCGTTCTCGAAGTAGAAGATGCGGCTGTGCTCCAGGAACCGGTCCACGACCGACGTGACCCGGATGTTCACGCTCACGCCCGGCACCCCGGGCCGCAGGGCGCAAATGCCCCGACAGACGATGTCGATCTTCACGCCGGCCTGGCTGGCCCGGTACAAGGCCTGGACGATCACCGGTTCGAGCAGGCCGTTGATCTTCGCCGCGATCCGGCCGGGGATGCCGGCCCGCTGGTTGGCCGCCTCCTGCTCGATCTTTTCGAGCATGAACGGCTGCAGCCGCGTCGGGGCGACGATCAGCTTCTGCCACTGCGGGCCGACGGCGTACCCGGTCAAGTAGTTGAACAGCAGCGTCGCGTCGTCGGCGAACCGCGGGTTGGCCGTGAACAGGCCGATGTCGGTGTACGTCCGGGCCGTCTGCGGGTTGTAATTCCCGGTCCCCAGGTGGACGTACCGGCGCATCGTCCCGTTCTCCTCCTTGCGGACGACGAGCGCGACCTTGCAGTGGGTTTTGAGGCCGATGAACCCGTACACGACGTGGACCCCGGACTTCTCGAGTTCCTTGGCCCAGAGGATGTTCCGCTCCTCGTCCAGGCGGGCCTTCAACTCGATCACGGCCGTGACCTGCTTGCCCCGGTCGGCGGCCCGCTGCAACGCCTTGACGATCGGGCTGTCGCTACTCGTGCGGTACAGGGTCTGCTTGATGGCGTGGACGTTGTCGTCGTCGGCCGCGGCCTCGATGAAATCGACGACGTGCTTGAACGACTCGTACGGGTGGTGGACGAGGATGTCCCGCGCGCGGATGGCGGCCCACATGCCCTGCGGGGTGGGGAACTCCTTGACCAGCGTCGGTAGTGCGGCGGCGTCCCGCAGGCTGCCGAACCCGGGCAGGGCGTGGACCTGGAACAGGAAGGTCAGGTCGAGTTCGCCCGGCACCCGGGTCACGTCCTCGGGCAGGATGTCCAGGGCGGCGGTCAGGAACTGCTCGACGGCGGCCGGGGCCGTGCCCTCGATCTCCAGCCGCACCGGGTGGCCGCGGCGGCGCTGCTTGACGTTCTCCTCGATGGCCCGGAGCAGGTCGTCTACCTCCTCTTCTTCCAGCTCGAAGTCGCTGTCCCGCGTCACCCGGAAGCAGACCGACTCGACGATCTCCATGCCGTGGAACAGGTCGCCGAGGTGCAGGCGGATGACGGTTTCGAGCGCCAAGAGCGCGATGGCGTTCTTGGGCCGGTCGGCGTCCAGAGGCAGTTCGACCAGCCGCGGCCGCAGGGGCGGCACTTGGACAACGGCGAAGAGCAGGTCCGGCTCGCCCGGCCGGCGGAGCACCACGGCGATATTCAGCGACTTGTTCGCCAGGTGCGGGAACGGGTGCCCCGGGTCCACGGCCAGCGGCGTCAGCACGGGGAAGATTTGCGCCCGGAACATTTCCTGGACGAACTTGCGGTGGTCGGGCGTCAGGTCCTTCTCGCCGCGGAGCACGACGCCCTGGTCGCGCAGGGCCGGCTTGACCTCGTCCTGCCAGCAGCGGTACTGGGCCTCGACGAGTTCGGCGACGACCTCGCGGATGCGGACCAAGTTCTCCTTGGGCCGCATCTTGTCGCCCATCGACCCGCGGGTGACGCCGTTGAGCACCTTCTGCTGCAGCCCGCCGACGCGGACCATGAAGAACTCGTCCAGGTTGGACCCGAAGATGGCCAGGAACTTGACCCGCTCCAGGAGCGGCACGGACGGGTCCCGGGCCTCGTCCAGCACGCGGCGGTTGAACTGCAACCAACTCAACTCGCGGTTGAGGTAAAGCGACGGGTCGTCGAGCGGGAGCGTCATTTCACTAACCTATCGCCGCACGCGCCCGCCGGCGAGTCGGCCCGCCCGACGCCCGACGCGCCGGCCGCGGCTCCGCCGTTAGCGCGGACTTCCAGTTTGTGCAGCGGGGCACCCGCCGTGGTGGGACGGGGGGGGGCTACGCCGCAGGCGATTCTTGTTAGCCCGACGCGCTAGCGAGGGTCGATGGGTCGTTGAGGACGTTCGCGGTCGTCGGCCGTGCGGTCATCGACAGCCACCTTTGCCTTCGACCGCTCGACCCTCGCTAGCGCGTCGGGCTAACAAGAATCGCCTGCGGCGGAGCCGAAACCTTGACGAAACCCGGAGTTCGACGGGGTCTCCGACACGTTCCGCAAACTCGAAGTCCGCTCTACCCCGGCCCGTGGCGGCGCTCGAACTCGGCGAGCGCGTCGAGCAAGCTGACATCGCGGTACAGCCGGTATAGCTCGTCCGGCGTCCCGTTGCTGCAACGGAGGTGGGGATCCGCCCCCGCGTCAGTCAGCAGCCGGATGATGCGGAAGAAGACGGCAACATCGGGGTCGTCCAGGGTCCAGGCTTTCGCGGCCTACTCGACGGCCCCGCGCAGGGCGGTGCCGTCTCGGTCGTCCCTCCGCGCGTCCGCGGCCGCGCCCCGCCGCAGCAGCCACCCTACCAGTTCGATGTCCCCGCCGTACGCCGCGAAGTCGATCGGCACGCACTGGACCGGGTGACCTTCGCCCTTGGTCGAGAAGCCGTCGAGGGTGCCGGGGTGCGCCTCAATGATCTCGCGGGCGATATCCGACTTGTCCTTGTCCATGAGGGCGAAATCGAAGCGCTGGTACGGGATCGTGTGCCGCTCCTCGGGGGTCAGGAAGTGGTAATACTCTACGTCGGTCACGTCGTAGTCCGGCATGTGTCACCTCACGCGTTTCGGTTGTCACGGGTTGTCGGAGGGACGCACAGGTCGTTGACGATGTCGGGGGTCGTCGGCCGTGCGGTCATCGATAGCCACCTTTGCCTTCGACCGCTCGACCCTCGCTAGCGCGTCGGGCTAACAAGAGTCGCCTGCGGCGGAGCCGAAAACCTTGCCGAAACCCGGAGTTCGACGGGGTCTACGACACGCTCCGCAAACTTGAAGTCCGCCGTTAGCGCGGGGCGGTGACGACTTCGAAGTCGCTGCCCTTGACCTTGCGGAACTCGTCGTGCATCGGGGCGGTGCGGAGGTCGGGGGTGACGGAGACGCACCAGTCGAGGCCGTTGTCCGCGACGAACATGCCGTACCGCTTCAGGCCGTCCAAGATCGCCCGGGCCGGCGGGGTGAACCCGGCCGTGGCGAAGTCCTTGCGGAGCCGCAGGCGCTCGCCCATGCGCGGCAGGGTCTTGTTCGTCAGGCGGCTGGCGAAGTGCGTCGCCGGGGCGACGGAGGCGTTGCGGGTGCGCGACACCGTCACCCGCATCGCGTGCTCGACCCGGCCCCGCTGCAACTCGTCGTGCCGGACGACGGCCGGGAAGATCGGCAGCCCGGCCGCGTCCGCCGAGGTCCACTCGTCCGGCCGCAGCTTGTTCGTCGTCAGGTCGAACTTGGCCGAGTACCCCTGCCACCCGGCGGCCGTCTTCTTCATCCCGAAGAACTCGTAGGCGACGCGGGTGACCGGGTCCACGACGATCGCGTGCCGGTCGCCGCCGAGGTTGGCGCGGTCGCGCTGCACGTCGTCGAGGGTCAGCTTCTTCCGCTCCGGATCGTCCTGGTACAAGGCCGGCCAGCCCTCGATCGGCACTGTGTCGGGGATCGGGAACGGCCCCTTGTCCGCCTCGTCGGGGTACGCCGTGATCTCGAACGGGACGCGCGGCTGGCCCGGCGGCACGAGGACGAAGCCCATGTCCGCGTTCATCCGCAGCGGCTTGGCCGCGCCGATCGAGGCGACGATGGCCGCCGAGTCCGGGTGGACCGGCCAGGCCTCGACGAGCTGGTTGAACGGGTTGTCGGGCGGGTAGATTTCGAGCGCGGCGAGGATCGCGTCGGCCTCGGGGGTGTCGAACGACACCGGGCCGGTGATCGGCGGCATTTTGGCCGCGCGAATGCGGGCGAGGCGGACCGGGTCGGTCGTCGCCGGGGCTTGCGCGCACGCCGGCAGGGCGAATGCGGCCGTCAACAGGAGTGCGGCGAGGCGGCGGCTCATGGGGCGGCTCCGGGCGAACGGGGGGGATCGTCCCGCCATTCTACCGTCCCGGCAGGCCGGTGTAGTCGTCCGGGTAAACGACATCGACGCGGCTCGGGGCGTACGTCCCCCACTCCACGTCCGCGGCCGTCGGCTTCGGCTCGCCCGTCGCCTGCACGACGGCGTCGTCCGCCTCGGCCTTGGCGTCGGCCCGCAGGGATTGCACCGTCTCGGCGTCGATGGCCCCGGCGTCGAGGAGCTTCCGCTCGAACAGTTCGAGCGGGTCGGCCTCGCCCCGCTGCCGCTGCGCCCCGCTCGACGAGCTGTGCCCGTGCAGCCGGCTGACGTTGGCCTCCAACAGGTACGGCTTGCGGGCGGCCCGGACGTGCCGCATGGCCCGGTCGATGCCGTGCCAGGCCGCGACGGGGTCGTTGCCGTCGATCGTCTCGTGGGCGATGCCGTAGGGGCCGGCCCGGTCGGCGATCCGGCGGACGGCGTGCTGCGTGTCGTGGGGCGTCGAGATGCCGGCCCGGTTGTTCGTGACGATCATCAGCACGGGCAGTTCCTGGCCCGGCCGGCTGCTCCAGATCAGGCCGCTCTCGAAGTCGCCCTCGGCCGTGCCCGCGTCCCCGCCGGTGACGACGGTGATGCCCTCGCCGCCGGCCCGCTTCTGCATCAAGGCGGTGCCCGGGGCCATGAGGTACTGGACCTCGATGACGCTCGTCACCGGGATGACGTTCCACTCGCGCTTGGCGTAGTGGCCGACGAAGTTGCGGCCGCGGCTGAACGGGTCGGTGACGGCCATCGCCATTTGGCGGAAGTGGTCGAGCATCGGCATGCCCATGGCCAGGAGGGTCGCCGAGTTGCGGTAGTGGAGGTGGAGGTAGTCGAACGAAGTGCCTTCGCCGCAGCGAACTTGCATCCCGAGGCAGGTGTTGAACGCCTCCTCGCCGGGGCCGCCGATCCAGAAGTACGCCTCGCCCGACTTCGACATCTTGATGGAGCGTTCTTCCATCGCCCGCGCCCGGACCATGTGCCGGAAGACCGTCAGCGCGAGTTCGGCCGAAATGCTCTCCCGCCCGGAGCGGACGACCGTCGGCGACGACTGGCGTCTGAGTGGCCCGGTCTCGGGGGGTTCGGTCATCGCCGGCTCCGTGAGG
>JANYHV010000154.1 GCA_025362195.1 Fimbriiglobus sp.
TAGTCGGCCGGCGGATTGTTGAAGTCGCCGTAATTGGTGGTCGGCATCCAGTAACTACCGGTGAATGTCGGGAGTGTACTGCCTGTGTAGGCCTGACTGACGGGACCGGCGAGTTGACCGTCTTCGGCCCAGACGCGAGAAGTCCACTTGCGGCCGTTGTCGTGGTCACCGGAGTTGCCCCGACCACACTTGGCGTTCCGTTCCACGAAAGCAATAGTGTTCGACGTTCCGTCCGGGAAGGACCGGGGAATCGATGCCGAGCCACCCGACTGCCAGTCGTCGCCCCAGCCACCTTTGAAGGAGTGCCAGTTGGCGTGGTAGCTGACCGCGCCCCGGCCGACTCCGTCCACGCCCCAGTCTTCCGCCCGACCGCTGCCCTCGACGGTGGCGTCGATCGGCGAAATGTAGGTTTTGATCACGACCGTTGACGACCCGCCTTGATTGGGTCCTCTCCAAGAGTTCTTGGTAGAGTTTTTGTAGACGGCGTCTTGTTCGATGTACGGGAGCAAGAACTGGTGGATCGTGCCGAACCGGGTCGGCTTGGAGTCTAAGCCCCAATCCGTACCGTTACCGCTCGAGGGGTAAATTCCGACGGTCGGCGGCAGGTGGTTGTTGGCGTCGTTGATCGCGTGGACAGCGATGCCAATCTGTTTCAGGTTGTTGGTACTCTGCATGCGGGCGGCGGCTTCGCGCACCTTTTGCACGGCGGGCAAGAGTAGCCCGATGAGGATCGCGATAATTGCGATCACGACGAGCAGCTCGATCAGCGTGAACGCCGACCTTCGCTTGCGGGAGAGAGACGTGAGCATGATGCCCCCAAAAAGGTGGGAGAAGCGGGAAGAGCAGTACGAGTGACTGTTAATCACCTTTACTATCTCAAGCATACCGATAGTCACGGGACGGTGTCAAGTGTCCGCCCGCGATTAGTTCCAGATTTCGGCGGTTTTTTTTCTTCGGGACGGAGCCGCGAGAGTTCGACTTCGGTTCGGCCCTCCGAATTGTCGTCGATTCCGCTCGCTTCGACCGTTCGGCTTAGCCGACGGCGACACCCCCGTTGAACCCGGGGAGGGCGTCGAAGGTTATGGCCGGGAGCGGCGAGGCGATGCCGACCAGGCCGGTCCCGGCGTACCCGGTGACGCGGCCGCCGGACCCGACGACGAGGTCGGCCCGGGCGTCGCCGTCGAGGTCTTTGACCGTCACCCGCACGCCGTCCCGACTGGCCGGGTCGCCGGCGAAGAAATCGACAATGCGAGTCGGGTCGGCCCGGAGCAGGCCGGCCCCGCCGAACGCACTCACCCGCGGGCCGCCGCCGGGGCCGCCGCCGACGATCAACTCGGCCCGGCCGTCCCCGTCGAGGTCGCCGGCCGCGACGTACACGCCGTTGCGGACCGTCGGCTCGAAGGCGAAGAAGTCGGCGACCAGCCGCGTCGGGGTGCCGGCGAGGGTCGTGCCGTCGAACACGGCGACGCGGGGGCCGCCGCCGAACCCGGCCGCGACCGTCAAGTCGCCGACGCCGTCGCCGTTGAAGTCGCCGACCGCGGCCCGGGCACCGCCGCGGAAGTTCGGGTCGTCGATGCCGAAGAAGCTGACGAGTTTCTTGAACCCGGCCCCGGAGTAGATGTCCACGCGGGGGCCGCCGCCCTCGTCCGGGGTGACGACGACGTCCGGGACGCCGTCGCCGGTCACGTCCCCGGCGGCGACGAAAACCCCGCCGGTGAACGTCGCCTCGAACGGGTCGAGGCCGAAGAGCACGGCCTGCGTCGCCCCGTCCAGGACGACGAGATGGCTCGCCCCGCCGGGGCCGGTGCCGGCGATCAGGTCGGCCACGCCGTCGCCGTTGACGTCGGCCTCGGCCACGCGGACGGCCCCGGTGAAGCCGGCGAACGGGGTGACTGCGAACCGTAGGCTGCCGTCCGGGTTGTACGACCGCACGACCCCGCCCGTGTCGGCCGCGACCGCGAAGGTCCGGGGCAACCCTTTGCGGACCGGGCGGAGGGCGGTGCCGGCCGGGGCCGGCCAGTCGGTCGGCGGAGCGATGATCCAACTCGGCCCGGTCGGCGTCACCGGGGTGACCGGGGTCAGCGGGGTCGGCGGGGTGACGCCGACCGTCGGCGGCACGGCCGGGGGTAACGCCGGCGGGGGCGGGCTGACGCCGACCGGGTTGTCGATCACGTTGACCGCCCGCGGGCCGATCGGGTCGGACACGCTCGCCCCCTGGACGACGTAGTTCAAGTCCGGAGTGCGGCTGCCGTCGGTCGTCCCGCCGGCCACGAGAAGCCGGTACGTCCCCGCCGCCAGGTACGGGTTCAAGCTGACCGTGTCCCCCGCGAAGGCGAACCGGGTATCGACGAGCCGGCCGGCCGCGTCGAGTACCGACACCCGCACCCCGGCCGCCGGTGCGGTCCCGGCGACGGTCAGGGTCACGTGCAGCACCTGGGCCGGGGTCACGGTCAAATCGACGGACTGGATCGGTGCGGCCGCCGTCAGGGTGCCGCGGGCCAGTTCGGGCAGCGCGACCGCCGGGCCGCCGAAGTGGACGGCCAGGCCGTAGTTGCCCGGCACCGCCCCGGCCCCCGGGCGGGCGTGGCGGACGGTGACGAAGTAGTCGGCGTTCGCGGCCGTGTCGGGGAACTGGAGCGTGAACGCCCCGCCGTCGTGCGCCAGCACCACGCCCGGCACCGGCGTGCCGTGGCGGTCGGCCACCTCGACGACGGGGTCGAGGCCCGCGGTCTTCGCCCAGACGAGGACGGTCAGGACGCCGGCCGAGTTGCCGGCCTGGTGCGGCGACCGCAGCCGGTAAACGTCCAGGTCCGTCGGCGTGCCGAGACTGGCGTCCAGGGCGTAGTCGATCCGCGGCCCGGTCGCCTTGAAGAGTTGGGCGAGCGTGGTGGCCGTCGCCGGCGTGTCGTTCCCGCCGCTCTCGGGGTCGATCGGGTCGTCGCTACCGCCGCCGGACCCGGTCGCGTCCGGCACGAGGGCGAGCTTGTACCCGCCGACGGTGAAGGCGGGCGATCCGGCCGTCACCCGGGCGTAGTACGTCGCCCCGTCGGTGGCCGTCGGCAGGTGCAGGGTCACGTCCCCCGCCCCGGGCCGGTCGCCGACGCCGGCGGCGATCACGGTGCCGGCCGCGTCCAGGATTTCCAGCCGGGGGACGAGCAGGCTGAACCCGGACACCGCGACGGTGGCGGTCAGCCCCAGGCCGTGCAAGTTGTTCGGCCGGAACTTGAACGCGTCCGCGTCGGTCGGGGTGGTGAGGTCGGCCGTCGCGCGGACGGCGTTGGTCGAAGGCCCCGACCCGCCGGCGGGCTGAATCTCCGGGGCGGTCGCCAGCGTCTCGTTGCCGGCGGCCCCCTCGAACGCGTCGGGCAGGCGCGGGCCGTACAGAGCGGCGACGCCGGCCGCGTCCGCCGGGGCGAGGCCGGTGCGGGGCTTGAGCGGCTCGTCGGCCATGACGGACGCCGGGTCGTCGCTGCCCGGCAGGCCGAAGACGTGCCCGGCCTCGTGCAGGGCCGTCGTAAAGATGTCGTAGAACGCGCCGGCCCCGACGCCGAACGGCAGGCGACTGTTGAACACGATGTCCCCGGACCGGGTGCCGGCGGTCAGGTCGAACGGCAGGGCCAGGGCGACGACGCCGTCGAGCGGGGCGGCGGCGATGCGGATGTCCCCGAAGCGGGGGTCGTGGACCGGCGCGCCGGCGACGCCGAGGGGCTGTCCGCCGTCGGCCACCAGCCCGACGTTGACGTTGGCGGCCGCCGCCCACGTCTGGACGGCGCGGAGGACTTCGACGCGACCGGCGGCCCCGAGGGTCGCGGTCAACCGGCTCGGGCTGCCGTTCACGTCCGTCCCGTCCGGGGCGAACGACAGGGTCAAGTTCGGGGTCGGCCAGGCGACGCCGAACACCGCCGGGGTGTCGCGGCGTTCGAGCTGCTCGGCCCGCGGCCGGAAGGGGAATCGCTGTCGGGTCACGGTCGTCTCCTGGGACTATTTCGCGGTCGATTTTTGCGGCACCCGGACGGCGCGGGCGGCCCCGACGACCGCCCGGAATTCGGGCATTGAGCGGAGCGGGGCGAGGTCGGGGTCGGCGTCCAGGTCGGCGAACCCGGCCCCCTGGCGGAGGGCGTCGGCGAGCAGCCGGAAGGCGGTCCGGGCGTCCTCCGGGTGGGTCGTCGAGGTTTGCGCGTAGGCCCCGGCCAGTTGGTAAATCGTGTCGGCCGGCGGGGCGAGCTTGAGGCAGTGTTCGGCGTCGGAGTGGGCGGCGGCCCGGTCCCCCCGGCGGGCGAGCAGGACCGCCCGGCCGGACCGGGCCAACAGGTCGTCCGGGTAGAGTCGCACCGCTTCGCCCAGGGCGACGATCGCTTCCGCGTCCCGCCCCGCCGCGGACAGGACGAACGCCTTGTTTTGCAGCGCCGGGAACGACCGCGGGTTGACGGCGAGGGCGGCGGCGAAGTCGGCCAGCGCCCCGGCCGTGTCCTTCCGCTCCGCCCGGTACAGGCCGCGCGTGACCCAACTCTCCTCGTCGGCCGGGGTGCGGGCGAGACCGGTCGCCCGGTCGGCGGCCGCGCCGGCCGCGTCCCCGGCGGCGGCCTTCGCCTCGGCCCGCAGGAAGTCCAGGCGGGTTTCGGTCGCCCCGCCGTCGAGCGCCGCCGTCAGGTCGGCAATCGCGTCCGCGTGCCGGCCGAGTTTAATCCGGGCCAGGGCGCGGTCGGCGAGGGCCGGCGTCCAATCGGGCTTCAACTCCAGGGCGGCGGTGAAGTCGTCCTCGGCGGCGGCGAACTTGCCCCGCCGCAACCGGGTCAAGCCGCGGTTGAAGTACCCCATCGGTAACTCCGGCCGGAGGGCGACGCAGGCGTGGAAGCAGCCTTCGGCGTCCGCCTCCCGGCCGAGTTCGCGGTACGCCGTCCCGAGGCCCAGCCACGCCCAGGAGTTCGTCGGGTCCAGTCGGGTGGCCGCTTCAAACGATTCGACCGCGTCGCGGTACGCCCCGTTCTTTTGGTGCGTCAGGCCTTCGAGGTAGAAGTCTCGGGCGCTGGCGACGGTGGACGGGGCGCTCTTCCGCAAGCCCTCGGCTTCGGCCGTGCGGCCCAGCGCCGCGAGCAAATTCGCCCGGTCCCACGCGACCGCGAGCGACGCCGGCTCCCCGGGGGCGGCGAGCGCGAAGGCGATCAACGCCCGGCCGTTCAGGGCGAGGGCCAGTGTCGGGTCCGGTTCCGCCCGGGACCGCAGGGACAACAGGTCGGCCAGTTCCGTCCGGAGGGTCTGGCGGTCGGCCGGCGGGAGGTCGGCGACCGGGGCGTGGGCGGCCCAGTCGGTCGCGTCGGGCCGGCCGTAGCGGACGAACAGGGCGTCGGCCCGTGCGACCCCGGCCGCGCGCCGCCGGGGGTCGGTGCTGTGGAACGCCAGGTCGTCGATGGTCTCCGCCACCGCCGGCCGGAACTCGGCGAGTGCCGTCGTCGCCTCCCTCTGGCGTTCGAGCCGGTCGGCCTGCCGGTGCCGGGCGACGGCCAGTCCGCCGACCAGCGCGAGGGCGACCGCCGCCGCCGCCGCGACGCTGCCGGACGACGCGAGCTTGGGGTGCCGCCGCCGCCACTTCGTCAGGCGTTCCCGGGCCGACGGCTCGCGGGTGTGGAGCAGCGGCTGGAACTTCAGTTGGCGGGCGAGGTCTTCGGCCAGGCTCTCGGCGGTCGGGTAGCGGCGGGCGGGGTCCGGGTGGATGCAGCGGCGGAGGATCGCTTCGGTACTCGGCGACACGGCCGGGTTCAGGTCGCGCAGCCGCGGCGCGTCGGTCGCCGTCTGTTGGGCCAGTTTCGGGTACGGGTGCCGGCCGGTGAGCAGTTCGAAGAGTACGACCCCGAGGGAGAACAGGTCGGCCCGGGCGTCGGTCGGCGGGCCGCCGCGGAGGGCCGGGAACTGCTCGGGGGCCATGTACGCCGGGGTGCCGCCGGACTCACGCGGCCCGGCCCGGCCGGCGTCGTCGGCCAGGTTGAAGTCGAGCAGCATCGGCAGGCCGTCGTCGGTGAGCAGCACGTTCGCCGGCTTCACGTCGCGGTGCAGAACGCCGCGGGCGTGGGCGTGGGCCAGGGCGTCGGCCAACTTCGCGCCGACCCACAGCACCGCTTCCGGCAGGGTGAACCGCGTGAGGGTCGCGGCGGCCACGGGGACGGGGGCCGAGTCGGGGGCGGGGGCCGCGAGCGGGTGCGTCCGGCTGCGGCAGTCGGCCAGCGTCTCGGCCAGTTCCTTGCCCGACGCCGGCCACTCGGTCCGGCCGCGCAGGGCGGCGAGCACGTCCGCCAGGGTGCTCGCCCCGAGGAACGGCATGACGACGACCTGGAACGGGCCGACCGTCGCCGTCGAATAAACGGGGACGATGTGCGTGTGCTGGAGGCGGGCCATCGTCTCCGGCTCGGCCGCGCCGAACCGGGTCGAGAGTTTCACCGCCACCCGCCGCCCGGCCAGGCCGGTTTGCTCGGCCAAATAGACGCGGCCGAACGAGCCGCGGCCGAGGTCGCCGACGAGCCGCAGGTCGAGGACCGTGCCGCCCGGTTCCGGGAAGTTGCCCGCAGCCGTCGGGGCGACGGCGACGACGGCCGTCCCCTCTGGTGGGGGCGGCCAGTCGCCGGTGTCGATGCCGTACCGGCGGGCGTAGTCGTCGGCCCGCGGGCGGTCCCCGGCCTCGGCCCGCAGGCGGTACTCCTCGAACGCCAACGCCCGCACGCGGTCGGTGTCGGCGAACAGGGCCGGGAAGGCGGCGCGGTAGCGGTCCAGGCCGGCGGCGGTCCCGCGGGCGTGGCGGAACTCCAGATCGACCCGGACGAGTTCGGTCAGCACGGCGAAGTACCCGGCGGCGGCCGGCGGCGGCAGGAACCGGCCCAGGTCGGGCGGACCGCCGGCCCACGCGGCTTCAAACGCCTCGACGCGGGAGTCCAGATCGACGGCCCCGGCAGTGTCAGTCATCGCCTGGCCCCTCGCCGAGCATTTCGGCCGCGCGCGTGCGAAACTCTTGCAGCAATCGTTCGACGGTCCGCTTCGACTTCCCCGTCCGCGTCGCCACTTCCCCGACCTCATAGCCTTCGATCCGCAACCGGACCACGTCGCGGTGCCCGGCCGGCAGACGACCGAGAACCTCGTCCACGACCATGCGCAGGATGTGCCCGGCGGACTCGTCGTCGGCCGGCGGGTCGAACCCGGCGGCCCCGAGGACATCCCCCCCGGCGGTCTTGCGCACGTCGCGCTTGGCGGCCCGGTGGTGTGCGCCCTTGGCCCGCACCTTGTTCACGGCGATGACGAGCAGTAGCCCCCACAGTTCCTCGCCGTTCGGGGCCGCGTACAGCCCCTGTTGCGCCCCGCGGAAGAAGCTGCCGAACGCCGATTGAACGATGTCTTCCACGTCCACGCGGGCCGCCAGGTCGGTCCCGCACTTGGCCCGGGTCAGGGCGAGCAGTCGCTGGGCGTACCGGTGGTAAAGCTCGCCGGCCGCGTCCTGACTGCCGGCCTGGACGCGGGCGAGCAGCGACCCGTCGGAGGGGCCGCGCGGCGGGTCGGGTGTGGGGACGGTCATGGCAAGTCGCCGGAGGAAGTGGGCCGTCGGCATACGCATCATACCCGACGGTTCCGGTTTCCCCTTCGATTGGCAAGTCGGAACGGGCCGCGCGGCCCGCCACGATTATTTTCTGG
>JANYHV010000163.1 GCA_025362195.1 Fimbriiglobus sp.
CTGCTCCCACCGGCGGACGATCACGTCGCAGTACCGCGGGTCGAGTTCGAGCACAGCGGCGCGGCGTCCCGTTGTCTCGGCGGCGACGAGCGCCGTTCCCGAGCCGGCGAACGGGTCGAGCACCGTCCCGCCCTCGGGGCACGAGTTGCGCACCAGGTACTCGAAGAGCACGACCGGCTTCATCGTCGGGTGCTCGCCGTTCCTGGCCGGCCGGTCGAACTCCAGCACGGTGGACTGGGCGCGGTCGCCGAGCCACTGGTGCGCCGCCCCCTCCTTCCAGCCGTAGAGGCACGGCTCGTGCCGCCAGTGGTAGTCCTGGCGGCCGAGCGTAAAGGCCGACTTGGCCCAGACCAGGCACTGCCGTACCTGCAGCCCGGCGTCGGCACACGCCAGCCGGACGGGCAGGCCGTGCAGGTCGGCGTGCCACACGTAGAAGCCGCCGCCGGGCTTGACGACGGCGACGGCGGCGGCCAGGCAGTTAGCGAGGAAGGCGCGGTACGCCTCGGCGTCCATGTCGTCGTTGGCGATGGTCAGGGCGGCGGCCGACTTGCCGGCGTAGGCGACGTTGTACGGCGGGTCAGTGAGCAGCAGGTCGGCCGGCGTGCCTTCGAGCAGGCGGGCGTAGGCGGTTGGGTCGGCGGCGTCCCCGCACACAAGCCTGTGGTCGCCCAGCAGCCACAGGTCGCCGGGCCGGGTGACCGGGTCGGCGGGCGGCTCGGGGACGTCCTCGGGGTCGCCCGGCGGGGTCGCGTCGCCGGTGCCGAGGAGGCGGTCGAGGTCGCCGGCGTCGAACCCGGTCAGGTCGAGGTCGTAGCCCTCCTCGCGCAGGCCGAGCAACTCGGTCACCAGCGCGTCGTCGTCCCAAGTGGCAATCGCGGCGGTGCGGTTGTCGGCGAGGCGGTACGCCCGCGTCTGGGCCGGGGTCAGCCCAGTCGCCACGTGGACCGGCACCTCGACCATCCCGAGCCTGAGCGCCGCCTTGAAGCGGGTGTGGCCGACGATGATGACGCCGTCGGCATCGACGACGATCGGCTGGCGGAAGCCGAACTCGCGGAGGCTCTTGGCGACGGCATCGACGGCGGGGCCGTTGTGGCGGGGGTTGCCGGGGTACGGGCGGATCGAGTCGAGGCGGCGTTCAGTGACGATCATTCGCGGGGTCCCTTCGGTCGATTGGTTAAATGAGGAGGAGTGGCGCGTCGGGGGGAACTCGTCCCGGCCGCCCCCGGTGGCCCGTCCTCCCGAGCCGTGGGCGGCGGCTCACGCGGCGAAGGCTGTGCACATATGATCGCACGCCGTTTGCCTGACGCGGGGAACCCGAGTCGCCCGCACGGCATGATCGCACGATTCGTGCGGTCCGCACCACCGAGCGGGGGGTTCATGCCGTCGCGCCGCACCGTCACGCCCGGCGGAGTTGCCCGCTTCGACCATTCCGACTCGCGCCAACTGAGTTTGTGGGCTACCGTTCGGCGGGTGTAAATTTAGCCACCTGTCGATTTTACCACGCCTCGGAGGCCCGCGATGGGAACGAACCGGCTCGGGCACCTGCCGCGCACCAAGACCTGGCGGCGCATCGTCGACGCGCTCGTCGCCGGGGCGGGGGCCGCCCACGTCGCCCGGGAGACGCTAGGGGCGGCGGCGGCCCGGCTGGCCCGCGCCGCCGACGACGCGGTCCTGACCGACGCGGTGCGCGTCCTGATGGTCCTGCCGATCGCCGCCAAGGGCGGCGACTTCGCTGGCGCGCTCCGCGGCGTCGGCGTGGACGCGCCCGACGGCCCCGACTTCTGCGACGTGCTCGCGGCGGTCTCCGAGCGGCTCGACGGTGTCACGCCGGCCGGCCGGGGCCGCACGGACGTGGGCGAGATGGCCCAGGCGGCCCTGACCGAGACGCTCGCGGCCTCCGTCGGCGGGACCCTCAAGGGCCTCTTCGACGCCGGACCCGAGGAGGTCCGACGGGCCTTCGCTAGCAAGGGGACCGTCGCCAACTTCGGGGCGCTCGCCGCGGGCTTCTTCGCCCGGCTCACCCAGAAGGTGCTGCACTACTTCCTGAGCCGCGAGCTGCCCGAACACGTCGGCCCCGGGAAGCGGTTCGCCGGGGTCGCCGACCTGGAGGCGTTCAACCGCGACCTGGACGTCCAATGCCGCGAGACCGCCGCGGTCGTCGAGCGCTTCTCGGGCGAGTGGTTCTCCCGCGAGAGGCACCTACGGGGCGGGGAGATCGACCCCGGCCGGGCGGCCGAGTTCGCCCACGGCGCGTTCGCCAAGCTGACCCAGGCGATGAAGCCGGGGGCCTGCTGATGCCGACCGACGTCGCCGTGGCGTGCGGCGGGCTGCCGGCCGGGGCGGTGCCCGCCGACTTCGTGAAGCCGCGCCACCTCGCCCTGGGCCTGGCCCCGCCGGCCGCCAACGTGCGGCTGCGCGCCTCGGCGGTCCACTCGCTCTTCCCCGAGGACCTCGCGCCCGAACTGCTCGACCTGCTGGAGGTCGCGGCCTACGTGTACGCCGCCGACCAGTCGGCCCCCCGGAGCAACGGGGCGGACGCCCTGGGCGACGGGTGGCGGCGGCGCTTCCGCCTCCGGGTGCCGGTCCGGCTCCCCGACCTGTGGAACTCCCGCCGGGTCGGCGGGGCCCTCGCGGCGGCCCTCGCCTACCTGACCGACGACGAGTACCGGTTCGAGTTCGCGCCGCACGCCCGGCCCGGCCCGGTGCCCCGGTACCTCGACTTCGGCGGGGAGCCGTTCGCCGGCCGGATCGACGAGGTGGCGCTGTACTCCGGCGGCCTCGACTCGCTCGCCGG